>JBJTQP010000144.1:0-11255 GCA_046075685.1 Planctomycetaceae bacterium
TTCGTGAGGATCGCCGTCACGTAAAAGCCGCACATCACGCCCACCGTCCGCCAGCGATGGCTGTCGGCCGCCGACACGCAGGCCGAGATGCCCGCCATGCAAACCATGAGGCCAAACACGTTGGCCGCCGCCGGCACGAACCGCTGCGGCTCCACACGACCGGCCCACGGCCCGTACGAGACCACGCTCCAGACCGATGCGAGCAGCACGCCGCAGAGGAGCGCCGCCGCCGCCGTGGTGGCGACCGCCTGGGTGACGAACACGGCCGACCGCCGCACGGGCGAGGCCAGCACCATTTCCATGGTGCCCCGCTCGAGCGGCCCCGACACCGCGTCGCTGCCGCGGGTGATCCCCCACACCGTCGCCGCCAGCACGACCACCGGATCCACGAAGGCCAGGGCCACGCGGCCGGCGTAGGTGGCCACCTCGGAAAACGGCACCCCGGAGAGTTTCTGCCAGTCCTCGGGAATCACCTTGAGCAGCACGTTCTGGAAAGCGGGCATCTCGATCTGCGCCGAGAGGCAGAGATACAGCCACGGAAACGCGCCCCACAGCGCCGCCAGCGAGAGCAGCAGCACCCGCTGGTCGCCCCAGGCCTTCCGCCACACGGCCGCATCCCAGAGCCAGCCGCCCCGGCGGCCGGCCGGCGTGGCACCACTCGACCGCTCACGCTCCATCGCCGCCCCCTTGCGAACCTGCATCCCTGTGGAATCGATCGTAGACGGCCTGCAGGCCGACGGGCTCCACCCGCACCTCGGCCAGCGGCAGCGTCGCCAGCCAGCCGAGCAGCGGCGCGAGCGGCTCCTGCGTCTCGAGCACGACGCGGCGGCCATGCACGGGCTGCACCGCGATCCGTCCGGCGAGCTCGGCGGGCAGGCCCGGAAACTCGGCGTGCAGGTCGGCGTGGATGCGGTGGCCGCGGCGGAGGTCGTCGATCGCCTGCTCGTGCACCACGCGGCCGGCCCGGAGGATCGCCACGTGGTCGCACGTCTCCTCCACCTCGGAGAGCACGTGCGAGGAGAAGATCACCGTGCGGCCCGCGGCCCGGGCCTCGCGGGCGAGTTCGAGCACGATCGACCGCGCCGTGGGGTCGAGGTTCGCCGTCGGCTCGTCGAGGATCACCAGCGGCACGTCGGTGGCGAGCACCACCGCGAGGGCGAGCTTCTGCCGCATGCCGGTGCTCATCCGGGCCACCTGCCGCGAGCAGTCGAGCCCGAGGCGGTCGGCCACCCGGGCCGCCACGTCGCGGTGGCACTCGCGCCGCAGCCCGGCGAAGAAGTCGAGCACGCCCCGGCCGTCCATCCGCCGGAAGAGCCGGGCCTCGCCCGGCAGGTAGGCGGTGCGGGCCCGGACCTCGAGCGACTGCGTGCCGCAGTCGAAGCCGGCGACGGCGGCCGTGCCCGACGTGGCCGAGAGGTATCCCAGCAGCGTCCTCAGGAGGGTGGTCTTGCCGGCGCCGTTGGGGCCGAGCAGGCCGAAGATGCCCCCGGCGGGCACGGCGAGCGTGCAGCCGTCGAGCGCGGCGACCATGCCGTAGCGCTTGGTGAGGCCCTGGGCATGGACGATCATGTGCGGTGTCTCAGGACTGCCACTGTCGCCAGAAATAATAGGCAGCCAACGCGAAACCGATGATGGCCACGATCCGCCGCAGCGTGGCGGCCGGCAGACGCCGGGCCAGCCGCAGGGCGGCAAGGCTGCCGGCCATGCCCGCCGCGGCCATGACGCCCGCGTGCGGCCAGGAGACGTCGTGGCTGCCGAGCAGCGACCCGGCGGCGAACACCGCGGTCGCGATCCCGTTGACGGCCATCGCCAGCGAGTTTTTCACGGCGTTGAGCCGGCGGATGTCGCCGAGGCCGAGGAGGCCGAGCATCGCGATCATCAGGATGCCGATGCCGGCGCCGAAATAGCCGCCGTAGAGGCCCACGAGCAGCTGCAGCACGCAGGCCGCCGCGAGGCGGCCCGGCGTGGCATCCCCGCCACCGCCACCCACCCACGCCGCCACCCGGGGCTGGATCGCAAACAGGATCGCCGCCGACAGGATCAGCCACGGCACCAGCCCGTCGAACCAGGCGGGCGGCAGCACGAGCACCAGCAGCGTGCCGATCGCCCCACCGAGGAGGCTCGGCATCACGAGCCAGCGGGCCCAGCCGGGCAGGTCGCCGCGACTCTCCCGCGACACCCACGTGGCCACCACGCTCGCCGGCCAGAGCCCGATCGTGCTCGTGGCGTTGGCCGACACCAGCCGCCCGGGGCCCGGTGGCAGGATCGCGCCGAGCACGGGAAACGTGAGGATGGTGCCGCCGCCGGCGATCGCGTTGACGCCGCCGGCGAGAAACGCCGCGGCCGCCAGGATCGCCAGGCCCGTCCACCCGTCAGCAGGCGTCATCATGAGGTGATCGTGAGGTGCTCATGAGTCGATGCCGCTTGCCCCACAGGCCCTCCTTGAACTCGAGGCCGACGAAGATGTCCAGCCGCAGGACGAGCTCGCGGAGCTTCGGCTGGCCATCGGGCCGGAATTCCTGCTCCTCGAGTTCCTGAGGTGCGCCGATGTGCCTCATGAGGGTGTATCGCGTCGGTCCGGCGAGGGCAATCCAGCCCCTGTTCGCCCCACGTGTGCGGCCGCGGGGCCGCCCCTAGCGACCCCGCGGCCTCGCCGGTGGGATTGGGCGACGCGGCCGTGGGGTGTGGCCTGCTGCCGTTCCGCGTGGCACGTACGGCTTGTCGCGACTACAATTTGCGAAGAGAGGCACGTCGATTGATGTCGAGGGCGACATGGCGCGACTGTCGTCTCAGCAGCGCCAGATGCGACCTCCACGACGAGCGTAGGGGCCGTATTGATCACGGAGCGTATTTCAGATGGCCACGATCAGTTTTGATCTCCCAGACAGCGTCGAACGGCATCTTGCCACGTTGTCCGAAAACGTGGACGCGGCGGCCAAGGAAGCTGCTGTCGTCGAGCTTTATCGCCAGAGGCAGTTATCCCATGGCGCACTGGCCGAATGCCTGGGTATTTCACGCACAGAGGTTGACGCGATTTTGGAGCGACACGGTGTTACCGAGGATCTGCCAACGGTCGCCGAGTTCCGCGAGCAGTTGCAGGCGATTCGTAATCGCCTTCGACGGTGATCGTCGTTTGCGACACATCGCCCGTGAACTATCTCGTCCTGATCGACGAGATTGATCTGCTGCCGCAGCTTTTCACGACGGTGATGCTGCCGGCGGGTGTGTTGGCCGAGTTGCAGCACCCAAGGACTCCGCCGCGGGTTGCCTCATGGGCTCGCGAGTTGCCACCTTGGGTCCGCGTGATTTCGCCCGAGGGCCCGGTCGAGGATGTTGGTCTCGGCCGTGGAGAGGCGGAAGCCACCACGATTGCGATGCAGGTCGCCGCAGACGTCGTTCTCATTGATGAACGCAAGGCGACGGTGGTGGCACGCCATCGAGGGCTTTTGGTCACGGGCACGCTGGGCGTACTTGCCTTGGCGGCCGAGTCAAAGTTCGTAGACCTTGATGCCAGTATTCGCCGCCTTCTCGACACGAACTTTCGGGCGTCACCGGCATTGATCGACGACATCCTTCGTCGGAGCTGATCGACGCAAAGCGACGTTCATGGCGGGGTGGCTGCGACGTCCCGAAAGTTCGGGCGCATTCACGCGGGCGCGATGCCCGAACCATAGTGGGAAAACCACGTGTGGCGGTGGTTTTCCACTATGATCCGGGGGGACGCCGCTCTTGCGGAATCAACTGACGCGTCTCTATGACGACGTCCTCTCTTCACGTTTGGCCGCCAGCCGGCCCGCTGGAGGTCCTTGAGCCGCTGCCGCTTGGCCGCCGGCTGCCGGTCCTCGTTGGCGATCTCCTGCTCGAGCTTCTTCGTCGATGGAATCGGCTGCCGGGCGATCCACGCCAGCCGCTTGTTCACGTCGGTCGTCAGGTCGGCGATGAAGTCGTCGGTGAAGAGCGTCGCCATCACAAAGCGGAGCACCGCCTCGTCGATCAGGAACCACGACACCCCCGGTTGGATGGATAGGACGAATCACCGCCGGCGCTGCCAGCGTCAAGGTTGAAACCGATCATGATGGAAACCTCGGAGGCGATCGGTTCGCCTCCGGGGTGGAGCGGGGCAGCGGGCCAGAAGCCCGCCGCCACGCCCGGGGTCACGGGGTTGCACCTGCCGCAGGCGGATTCACGGCGGGCGGATCGTCGGGCAGCGTGCCGCGGCCGCAGTCGATCAGCATGTAGCCTGCCCAGAGCAGCGGATGCAGCGGGGCGGCGAGCGGCGCGTCGGCGGCCTTCAGCCGGGGCTCCCGCACCACGTCGGGCTCCTCGGCGATCACGAGATCGACCGCCCGCTGCCACGCCGAGGAGGCGTCGACCGGCTCGGCGGCCTGCGACTCGCGGAGAAACTCCGTCATCAGGTCGAGGCACGACTTCCCCCCGGTCCGCCAGCGGCTGAGCACCGCCGTTCGTGCACCCGCGGCCAGCAGGTCGGTGGCCGCGACGAAGAGTTCCTCACCCGGCTGCGCCGGCGGCTTGTCGAGGCCGTCGGCCAGCGGCGTCTGCAGTCCCGGCAGCAGCACCCGCTGCGGCCGCTTCACCGGTGACGCGAGCCAGTCGCCGAACGTGAGCGGCTTCTGGCCGCTCGCGCCGGGCACGAGCGGCCACGCCGCCACCGGCCCCGCGCCGGCGAGTTCGTCGAAGACGGCCAGCGTGTCGCAGACGGCGGCAGCCACGCCGAGCGGCACCGGCCCGCCGGCCCGCAGCGGCGCCACCCGCTCCACGGTGGCGACGAGATGCTCGTGCACCGCGTCGGCATCCGCCGGCTTGTCGCTGCGAACCATCCGGCCGGCGTGTACGCCGACCACGCCCGCCGCGTGCTCCTCGCAGCGCTGCACGGCCAGGCTTCGGGAGGGTGCGTAGCGGATGCGGCACACGTCGCGGAGCCTCGTCGCGTCGGCTGCATCGTCCCCCGCGGCACGACTCGACGCCACCGGGAGCAGTTCGAAGGGCAGGTACCAGAGCCAGCCGTCCGGCACGATCACCAGTTCCTCGATCCCTTCCGCCAGCGTGATCTTCGAGTTTTCGAACAGCATCCGCTCGATCCGTTCCGCGGATCCCTGCCAGTCGCCGTCCGCGAGCTTGGCCAGCGGCACCGCGGCCACGGGATCGAACAGGCACAGCCCCTTGGCCAACGACTTCATCTCCTCCGGCAGGCCGCCCGCCTGTCGCACCTTCCACACGGCGCTGCGGTCGCGCGACTCGAGCATCCCGACCAGGCCCGCGGGCCCCTGGTGAAACGAGAGGATCAAGTGCCGGGGAGGCAGCCGCCGGCGAATCTCGGCCGTGACGGTGAGCGGCGGAAAGTCGATCGGAATCGGATCGCGGCAGGCCGCGATCTCGGCCACGATCTGCGCCCGGCGGGTGGCCAGCGCCGCAAACGCCTCGGCGTCGGCATGCGCGGCGGCGGGCACGGCCGCGCCGCCTGCCGCCGCGGCCAGCGCCGCCGCCAGCCCGCCGCGTGCCTGCCCCAGGCGGTCCACCACCTCCGCCAGTTCGGGATGGCCGCCAAGCAGGGCCGCCCGCCGCGCGGCGCTCGTTTCAGCAAGCGCCCGGGGATCAGCGGCGAGCAGCCGATCCACGGCGAGGCGTCGGCCTCCGAGGGGCTGGCTCGCCATCCAGCGATGCCGCGTGCGGGCTTCGGCGGCTTCGATCGCGGCGTCGACCCCGCGGCGCTCCGCCACGACGAGCCAGGCATCGAACGCCGCGCCGCGGGGCGTGGCCAGCGTCGTCAGCGCATCGAGCGGGTCGGCGGCCACGTCGCGGCTGGCAGGATCGGCCAGCAGGGTCCCGAACAGCGCGTCGGCGTCGCGGTTGGACACCGCATCCGAACCCGCCCTGAGCAGGTCGACGAGCCGCGCCGTCTGAAACAGCCGCGGCGAGTACGGGCGGGCGATCGCGATCGCATCCGCGAGCCGGCCGTCACCCGCCTCGACGCGGCCGGCCGCGTACTCGATCACCGCAGCCGCGTAACTCGCCGCACCGCCGATCCGGCTGCGGCCCGCGTCGCCGCGGAGCAGTCGGGGCTCGATGTCTGCGAGCGCCGCAGACGCCGACCGCAGATCGCGGGTGGCGGCCAGTCGCTCAGCCTCGATCGCCAGCAGCCGCGCCCGCAGGGCCGGGCTTCGCCCTTCCGCCCATGCACAGCCATCCCTGATCGAGGGCGGCACGCCACGGGTGCCCGCCACGGCGTGGGCGATGGCGGCCAGCCTGAAGGCCTCCTCGAGGGCGCGGGCGTCGCCGAAGTCGGCGGCCGACACGGTGGCCTCTTCAAACAGCCTCGCAGCCTGCTGCGGCGTATCGGAGTCGAGCGCCAGCCGCCCGAGGACGATCAGCCCCCAGCTCGTCAGCCCATGATCGAGACCGTTGCCCGCCGCGAGCCCGCGGGTGAGCAGCTGGCCGGCCTGATCGTTCCTGCCCTGGGCCCAGAAGACGGTGCCGAGGGCCACGTCGATCCACGACTGCGACCAGTGGTTCGGCGGTGCCTTCCGCAACGCGAGCGCCTTCGCGGCGGCATCGAGGCCGGTGCACCTGGGAGCGAGGCTGCCGAGCAGATCGCGATGACGGTAGATCGCGATCACGAGCGAACGCGCGATCTCCTGCGGCCGCACGGGGCGGTCGAAGTCGGCCGCCAGCACGCCCCCACGCTGCAGCACCTGCTGCGGGTCGGCCGCCCGCTGCCGGATCGCCACGACGTCGGGAATGGCCGCGGGGGCGGCGTTGCGTTCGCTCCGCGTCCAGGTGGCGATCCGGGGAGCGTTTCGCGGCTGCAGCGGCTGCTGCGGAAACTGCATGTCGAGCAGCCAGTCGCGATGCGTCGCGAACGTGAGCAGCGATTCCTCGTAGCGGGCCATGGCCTCGCCGAGGCGGCCGAGTTCGAAGAGGCACTCGCCGAGCAGGGCCGCCGAGGCGATGGTGTCGATCCAGCGCTCGGCGCCGATCTTCACGCCGCCCTGATACTCGCGGCCCGCGAGATCCAGTGCGGCGGCATAGTCACCGGCCGCGAGGGCCTCGAGGGCAAGATCGTGGCCCGCCGTGGGCACCACCGGCGCCCGGCCCGGCACGCCCATCACCGGTGGCACGACGACCTGACCAGCGGCCGGCGGCGCAAGGAGCAGCGCGAGACATGAAGCGAGTGCGACGGCACGCATGCCCGCCGTTGTACACCGCCCCCGTGGATCCCGACCCGGCCTCCGCCGGCAGGCTGGGCAGGAGCGGCAGCCAGCGGGGCAGGCTGGGCTGACCGGGAGGGCCGGTCGTGCGGGTCGCCCAAAGTTTGCCGGTCGTGCGGGCCGATAGCAGAGCAGGAATCGGCTCGCCCCCCGTCGGACCACCGGATGGATCAGCCATGAACATCACGACCACCCCTGCCGCCACGCCCGGAATCGCCGCCCGCTGCCTGCTGGCTGCGACCGCCATGGCCGGCTTGGCCACGACCGGCTGCCAGGTGGACGTGGGAGGGCAGACGCTGCCGAGCGCCTACTACCTCCAGGACGACATCCAGTACTTCCCCGCCGGACCTGAGTTCAAGCTCTCCAAGGAAGCCGCCGCCCAGAAGGCCTACAAGAAGGAAATCGGGGCGGATGGCTGCGGCGGCACCTGTGGCGGCGGCTGCGCGAGTTGCGGCCACTGATCCCCACGGGGTTTGGCCCCTCGCCGGGCTTCTGCGGCTGGCTCTCCGGCCGTTTCTGCGGCTGGTTCTGCGGCTTGTTCTCCAGCTGGGACGGTTGCAAAACCGGCCTGCCTCGCTAGACTCATGCGTGGGTTTATGACCCATTTATGAGTTTTTAGCTTGGATTTCGTGGGTTTATTGCCCGTATATTTGCAGGCCACCTCGGAAGGCCTGTTCCAGTTCCCGCGGAGGCGGGTCGTTGGAAAGCACGTTCGACCATGGCCACTGCGGCCGACCTGCTGATCGGCGAGTTTGCGAGGACGCTCGACGAGCGGTTCCGGCTGGCGATCCCGCCGGAGCTCCTCGATCCCCTGCTCGCCAACGGCCCCCGGCTGGTGCTGGCCAAGGAGCGGGCTGGCTGCCTCTCGCTCTGGTCGGCCAGCGTCTGGAAACCCCGGCTCGACGCCGCGATCGACGTGGTCCGCACCAAGCTGCAGGCCGGCCTGCTCACGCAGCGCATGGGACAGGTGCAGGAACTCGGCCGACTGCTCTCGACACGGCAGCAGCTGGTGTCGCTCGCCGGACGGGCGCGGCTCGTGGTGCCGGAGGGCTTCCGGGAGTTCCTGGGAGTGGAGCCGGGCGGCAGCCTGATGGTGGTGGGCGCCGCGGTGTGCATCGAACTCTGGCGGCCCGCCGCCTGGACCGACTACGTGAGCAGCGAGATGCCGGGCTTCCGGCAGCGCATCGACGACCTCACAGCCTGACGACCGCGACTTCGACCGTTGGCCATGCCCGGATGGAGGGGTAGATTTCTCCCTGACGGTTTCATCCGCAGGAAACTCACCACGGAACGGGGCCCCACAGCACGGATGCTGCCGAGGGACCTCCTCCGGGCATGGCCTTTCAGCTCAGCGGGTTGGTGCGGGGCGTGAGCGGCCACCCGATGCGACGACCGGAAAGGGCGGACGCATAGGTGGCGGCGATCATCTCCACGGTGGTGCCGCCGGCGTACATGCCGGTCTCCGGCTCACGGTCTTCGGCGATCGCATCGAGCAGGTCGAGCGCGGCGCGGCGGCCCCACAGGGCCCGCTCGGCGGCGCGGTCGACGTCGCCCTCCGGTATCGGCGAGCCCAGACCCTCCGGGCCGATCGACTGCCAGGGATAGTCCTTGTCCATCCGCCACAGGGGCGCCGCCCGGAAATAGGCGTGCGGCACGAAATCGGGACGGATGTGGATCGCCCCCGCGGTGCCCGCGATCGTGAGGCCGAAGTTCGGCTGCTTGAGCCCCGCCTCGCGGACGCTCGCGAAATAGCCCACCGGGCCGTCGGCCAGCCCGAACATCGCGGCCACCGCGTCGCCCGCGATCAGGCCGAGCCCCTCCGGCGCCTCGACCGCGTCGGCCGCGGTGATCGGCCGGCCGCCGACCGTGACGGCCGCCTCGCACCACTGCGGTGCGCCGCCGAGGTCGGCCATCATGTCGAGCACGTGGCTGCCGAGCACCCACATGTCTTCGCCGCCGCCACGGGCGTCTTCCTTGCCGCGGCCGCGAAGCTCCAGCACCCGCCCAACGCGGCCGTCCTCGATCAGGTCCTTCACGGCCGTGTAGGCGGGCGAGTGGCGATTCACGAAGGCGAGGCCGAGCTTGGTGTCGGCCTTCGTGCACGCGGCGATCACGGCGTCGGCCTCCGCGGGCGTCCGCACGAACGGCTTCTCCATGAAGATGCCCCGCACGCCGGCCTCGGCGGCGGCGATCGCCATCTCGGCGTGGCAGTCGACATGCCGCATGCAGATCGCCACCACGTCGGGCTTCACCTCGGCGAGCATCCGCCGCCAGTCACGGTACGCCGTGCCCGGCTTCGAGGCGTCGAGCCCGAGGCGGGCCACCGCCTTCGCCACACCCTCGTCGGTCTCGTCGGCCACGGCCACGAGTTCGGCAACGCCGACGTCGCGCCAGAGTTCGTCGATCGCATGCCCCCAGTCGCCCCGCCCCGACCGTCCGATCACCGCCACCCGCATGGGTTCCATTGCCGGCCCTCCCGAAAACGTCGAAGCACCGCCTGTCGCCGCGGCATCCTACCCCGCCGCCCGCCGGCGCGGCGCGGGGCACGGGTATCATCTCCAGGCCCTTTGTGCCCGAGTCGACCCGCATCACGCAGCGCGGCACGCCGTGACTCACGATCACCACCATCGCCACGCCGCCGGCTGCTCGCACGGGCATGCGGCCGGCCTCTCCGCCGGGAGGCTCGACCGGGCGATGGCGGCGGGCGTGGCCCTCAACACGCTGTTCGTGATGGCGGAGGCCGGGGCGGGCATGGCGGCGGGATCCCTGGCGCTGCTGGCCGATGCGGGCCACAACGCCGGCGACGTGCTCGGCCTGCTGCTCGCGTGGGGCGCCTCGTGGCTGGCCCGCCGGCCGCCCTCGCGCCGCTACACCTGGGGGCTCCGCCGATCGACGATCTACGCGGCCCTCGGCAATGCAGTGCTGCTGCTCGTGGCCTGCGGCGGCATCGCCTGGGAGGCCTTTCACCGGCTGCGGTCGCCCGAGCCGGTGGCGGGGCCGATCGTGATCGCCGTGGCGGCGGTGGGTGTGGTGATCAACACGCTCTCGGCGCTGCTCTTCCTCGGCGGGCACGGCGACGCCAACGTCCGCGGCGCGTTCCTCCACATGGCGGCCGACGCCGCCGTGTCGCTCGGCGTGGTGCTGGCGGGCGTGGCCATCGCGGCGACGGGCGCCGCCTGGATCGACCCGGTGGTGAGCCTCGTGGTGGCGGCGGTGATCGTGGTGGGCACATGGGGCCTGTTTCGCGAGAGCCTCGACCTCGCCCTCGATGCAGTGCCGCGGGGCGTCGAGCCGGAGGCGATCGAGGCGGCCCTGGCGATGCTGCCCGGCGTGAGCGGGGTGCACGATCTGCACGTCTGGGGGGCGAGCACCTCGGAGATCTCGCTCACGGCACATCTCGTGGCTGCCGACGGATCGGATCGGGATCGGCTGCTCGCCGCGGCCGAGGCGGTGCTCCGGGACCGGTTTCGGGTGGCGCATTCCACGATCCAGATCGAGAGCGCGACCGCGGGCGAGGGATGCCCGCAAAGGCCCGCCGACGTTCTGTAGATGGTGCAGGCTGCAAGCCTGCACCTACGAGGCGGAATCAACCCGTTGTGCCGCAGCCGGGTGCAGGCTGCACGCCCGCACCGACGAGGCGGAATCAGCCCCGCGCGACGCAGCCGGGTGCGACGAAGGGCACCAGCGCCACGCGAATCATCCGCCTCTGACGGCGGCACGCACGATTCCGGACAGCATCCGCCGGAACACGATCTCGTGCAGCGGCCAGATCGAATACCAGTAGGCGAGGCCGCCCAGGCCGTGCGGATCGAAGACGGCCGTCTGGTGGATCGTGACATCGCCGTCGCGGGGCACGACCTCGAACTCCAGCCAGCCCCGGCCCGGCATCTTCATCTCCGCCGCGAGCCGTAGCCGCCGTGGCGGCTCGCAGGCCTCCACCCGCCAGCAGTCGAGCACGTCGCCGGGAGCGAGGCGGCACGGATCGCGGCGGCCGCGAGACATGCCCGGGCCGCCGATCATCCGGTCGAG
>JBJTQP010000145.1:0-18589 GCA_046075685.1 Planctomycetaceae bacterium
TTGGCCGAATCGCTGGAGCGGGACGTCAAGACGCGAATCGACGGGCTGAAGCCGTTGGTGTCGAGGGTGGCAATGAACGCAGAGCCGTTGCCCACCTCCATCCGCGATGCCGAGGGGAGCGCGCCGGACGAGCCGACCTTCCCCGTGCCCTCGATGATAGAGAGCTGGGGGAAAGAGTTGACACCGGACAGCGTCACCGTGCCGGAGCGGATCGTCACATTCTGGCTGGCAGACGTGACGTTGCCGGACACGATCAACTCGCCACCGCCGCTGCCGAAGACGCCGCCCGCGGTCGGGATTCCGTTGACGGTGACGTTGCCGCTCCACGTGCCGCTGCCGGTTGATGGCGTGAAGTGAATGAGGCCCTTGCCGGTGGAGCCACCACCACCGCCGGTAATACTGACCGGACGACTGATGTTGATGTTCGCCGAGTCGATGGAGACCAGAGCCGCCGAGGCGCTCAGCGACAGAGAGCCGGTGCCAAGTGCCGTAGAGTTCTTAAGGCTCAAGGAGCCGGCGTCTACGGTGACGGTGCCAGAAAAGGTGTTCGCAGCGTTGAGCGTGAGCGTGCCGCTCCCCACCTTCGTGAACCCGGTCGGCGTTCCAGCAGGCTCGATGAGAGGCACGTTGACCGAGAGCAGCCGACCGCTCGTGACGTACCTCGTGCTGCTCGTGTTGTTGAGCAAGACGGTCATGCTCTGAGTGCCGCCGGCGGCCGTATTGCTGACGGTCAGGTCTTTCGTGGCCGAGTCACCGATGGCGAAAAACAGATTGTTGATGGTGCCGCCCGTGCTTCCAACATTGAACGACCCGCCGTTGAGACGCAGCGTGCCTGATGCTGCTGTGGAATTGTTCCCGATGGATCCGCTTGCGGTGGTGTAGTTCCACAGCACGCCGCCAACGCTGAAGGTCTTGTTCGACGGGGTATTAAGGTTCAAACCCAGGCCATTCCCGGTGATCGCGGTGGTGGCGATTACCGCCGTGTCCGTATTCGTCGTGCTGCCCAAGGCGCCGGGGTATGTTCCCGACACATTCCAGTTCGCGGTGCTGATCCAGGTGCTGCCGCTTGAGAGATTCCACGTGGCTGATGCGGCCGACGCCTCAGGAGCGTTCAGCGCACCCGAGCAGACCAGTGCTGCGAAGGCGGCAATCGCTGTTCGACGAAGGTGCTGGATGAGGATGAGCACTTGGATGTGTCCTTTCCTGAGTGACGCGAGCCGGAAAACCCCTCACCGTTACCCTCTCAGCATGCATGTGATGTGCCAAACCGAGGGCGCATGACCGGCTGGCGGCTCGAAAGTGTGGATCAGCCGTTTTTCTGCGGTGGAACGAGAAAATAACGGTTCCGCAAGGATCGCGGACTGGTGCGAATCGCACAGGGGGGGTGGGGCAAATCGCACCACCCGACTGGAGCGAATCGCTCCGGTTGATAGCCGGGTGGCGAATGTACAGATGTTCCGACGTGAAGCGACTTGCGTCACCCCATCGGGTGATCAGGCGGACCGCAGCGGGTCGTCGGGCCAGGCGTGCTTCGGGTAGCGGCGGCGGAGTTCCTTCTTCACGGCCGGGTAGGTCGCCCGCCAGAAACTCGCCAGATCGGCCGTCACCTGCTGCGGACGATGATTCGGCCCCAGCAGGTGCAGCAGCACCGGCATGCGGCCGCCGGCGATACGGGGCGTCTCCGCCACCCCGAAGAGCTCTTGAATCCGCACGGCGAGGATCGGCGGCCCGGATGGCTCATACTGCAGCGTGAAACGCTTGCCCGACGGCAGCTCGAGCTGGGCCGGGGCCAGGCGCTCGATCTCCGAGAGCCTCTCGTATCCCACGGCTGCGTGCAGCCGCGAGAGCCAGTCGGCGGTTCGCACCTCGTCGAGCGCCCGCAGGCCGGCACAGAGATCGGGAAGCATGGCCCGCACGGCCGCATCGTCGACTGCCGGAATGTGCAGGTCGGGCAGCGCAGCGGCCAGCCAGCGGACCCGTGCCAGAAACATGCCGGCCGCCGAGTCTGCCGCGGGCGCCACACGGTCGAACGCCACGGCCGCCTCGCGGGCCAGGAGCGCAGCCGCGGCCACCTCGTCGCGGATCGCCGTGGGCGTCTCGTCGATCACCAAATCAAGCCACGCGGTTCGCAGCCGGGCCTCGACCTGCCGCCGCGAGGGATGAAACAGCAGCTCCTCGCCGGTGGTGAGGTTGGCCGAGGCCAGCGGCTCGAGGTCGAGCCACGGCCGCTCCACCGCCGAAGCCAGCCGCACGCCCGCCTCACCGCTGGAGTCGTCGAGATCGATCGCCAGAAAGAGGGGCTCGCCACGCACCCGCGAGCCGTCGAGCCGCACGCCGCGGCCGCCCACGAGTGCGGCGCGATCCTGTGTGCCGGCGCGGAGCCGCGCGAGGCGGTCCGGAAAGGCTTCAAGCAGGGCGAGCATCACTGCGGCCGCCGGGTCGGCCGCGCGATCCGCCAGCGGCACGTCGACGAGGCGATAGAGCTGCTCCGCCACCCGGAGCACGTTGTGCGCGCCACCGGGATGCGGCTCGAGCGCCGCATCGCCGATGGGGATTCCGGCTCGAAACGCCTGCAGCGCCAGCACGCGATCGACGACGTCGGACCGGGTGCGGACGGCGTGCCGGTCCCGCGGCCCGCCGCCGCGGGGCGTGCGAAACGGATCCCGCTCCGACAGGAGCGCCGCGGCGATCGACGTCTCGCGAAGGACGCCGTGCCGGGCGCCGGCGAGCAGCAGCCTGGCCAGCCGCGGATGCGCCGGCAGGCGGAGCAGGTCGCGGCCCAGCGTTGTGATCTCGTCGCGGCCCGCGGCGCCCGCCACGATCGCGCCGAGGCGCACGAGCAGGCTGCGGGCGTTGGCCACGGCCTCCATGGGCGGCTCGTCGAGCCACGCAAACCCCTCCGCTTCGCCGAGCGAGATGAGCAGCAGCAGCGCCCCTGCCAGGTCGCCGCGGATTGCCTCCGGGGGCTCCGCGGCGGGACGATGCTGATGGGCCGACTCGTCCCAGAGTCGCCAGCAGATGCCCGGGGCGGTCCGGCCCGCCCGGCCGGCCCGCTGGTCCGCCGCCGCCTTCGAGATCGGCACCAGTTCCAGCCGCGGCAGGCCGGTGGCGTGCGACACGCGGCTCTGCCGCGCCAGCCCCGAATCGACCACCGCAGTCACGCCCGGGATCGTGAGCGACGTCTCCGCGACGTTCGTGGCGAGGATCACCTTGCGGCGGCCGACGTCGGCCAGCACGCGATCCTGCTGCTCCGGAGGCAGGTCGCCGTAGAGCGGCAGCACCACGAGCCCCTGCCGCTCGAGCGATGCGGCCAGTTCCCCCTGGCAGCGGAGAATCTCGCCGACACCGGGCAGGAACACGAGCACGTGGCCCGATGTGGCCCGCACGGCCTCCGGCACCGCCTCCACCACCCGTTCGATCAGGTCGCGCCGGTCGCCGTGGCGGAGGTGGCGGGTCTGCACCGGAAACACGCGGCCCGTCGCCGACACGACCGGGCACGCGGAGCCACCCTGCCCCAGCAGCCGGGCCACCGGCGCCGCGTCGAGCGTGGCGCTCATGACGATGATCCGCAGGTCGGGGCGGAGCGTCTCCCGCAGCCGCACGAGCAGGCCGAGGATCAGGTCCATCTCCAGCGACCGCTCGTGAAACTCGTCGAGCACGACCGCGCCGATGCCTTCCAGGGCCACGTCATTGACGAGCCGCCGCAGCATGATGCCGGTCGTCTCCACGACGAGGCGCGTGTCTCGGCCGACGCACGACTCGAACCGCACCTGGTAGCCCACCTCGCCGCCAAGGTCGCCGCCCCGAAGGCGGGCGATCTGGCGGGACACGGCCCGGGCCGCGAGCCGGCGGGGCTGGAGGAGGATCAGCCGGGAGTCCGGCGGCAGATCGTCGAGCACGGCGGCAGGCACGAGCATCGTCTTGCCCGAGCCGGGCGGTGCGGTGACGACCACCGCCCCGCCGCGGGACGCCGCCACAGCCTCGGCGAGCACGGATGCAACGGGGAGATCGGTGGGCAATGCTGTCATGCCCGCCATCGTAGCGGGCCGAGCTGCCGTGCCGCGTGGCGACCGCAGCCGCCGGCCCCGCTGAGCCGCCTCTCGGTCAGCCGCCGTAGGCGGCGGCCGTGCGGGTGAGGGCGAGGTCGGCGTCGAGCGGCCGATGGGCGGCAATCCCCTGCGCCGTCAGGGCGGCGTGATAGGAGCGCACGGCCTCGGCGGCCCCGACTCCGCCGTCGGCGACGGCCCGCAGGTGCCGCACGAACTCGAGCTGATGCTCGGCGGCGTTGATCTTGCGGCCGAAGAGCGCGACCCGCCCGCCGTGCCGCTTCGACTCCTCGACGAGGGCGAAGGCATCGTGCGTGGTGCCGGCCGCGCCGCCGAGGATGCCGACGATCAGCGCGGGATCATGGGCCGCCAGCTGCTCGGTGATTTCGGGGCCGAGGTAGGGGATCTTGAGAAACACGGGCCGGCCCGCCCGGGGCACGCCCGCCAGGAGCCGCACCACGTGGTCGGCCAGGAAGCGGGCCACGCCCAGCGGCGCCGCGTCGGGCCGCAGCGCGTTGGGGAAGAACGCCTCGAGGAAGTGTCGAAAGCAGGCCCGCTCCGCCTCGTGCCGGAAGTCGCGGTAGGCGGAGAGCATCGCGCGGTCGGCCTCGGCGTCACCATTGAGCGTGATGGAGAAGAGGCCGAGGTCCACCGCGGGCCGGCCCGTGGCACCGGGCTCGAGCCTGCCCCACTGGGCGTGCGGGATCGTGGCGGTGGCGAACGGCAGCGCCGGCTGCCGCGGATAGGTGCCCGCTCCCGCCGCCAGCCAGATGTCGGTGGTGTCGTTCATCCGCACGGCGGGCGTGACGGCCGAGGACGCGAACAGCCGCTCATCGATCGCCAGCCGCTCGCTCGTGCCGACGCTCATGAGCATCACGTCGACGAGCCCCTGCGCGACGATCTCGCGGATCTGGTCCCGATACTCGGCGAGCGACCGGAAGGGCCCGCGATCGCGGTCGCCGCCCGGCCGCAGCCCCGGGGCGGCGAGGCCGAACGCCATGTCGGCATCCTTGGCGTCGGCGAGGATGAACTCGCCGCACGCCGGGTCGGCGAGCAACCGGGCGAGTTTGCGGTCGAGCGATTTCTCGCCGGAGGGTGGGTGAGCGGACATGCGTCAGAGTGTACTGCGGCCATCGGCCCCGGAGCCGCGTTCGGCCTCCCAGGCGTTTCGCCATGCCACCCATTCGACCGCCGGCACGGGGGCGAGCGGGGCGTTCACGAGCTGTTCCGCGAGATCGGGTCCGGCGCGGCCGTCGGTGTCCAGCCGGGCGCACGCGGGTGGCGCGGCGTCGGCGGCCGCAAACCGCTGATAGCCCGTGAGGGCCAGTCGCACGGCCCGCCATGCCGGCGGGTCGAGGCGGTCGAGCCAGCCGACGGCGGTGATTCGCGAGAGAATGGACTGCCCGTCGCGGGCCAGTTCGAGCACCAGCGGCCCGGAGTCGGGAAACGCGGCCGCGCGGAGGTGCACCTCGATTCGCCGCGTGGTGAAGGCCACCTCTGCGGCCGCGATGCCCAGTTCGCTGCAGGCGGGCACCCGGTCGAGCAGCGCGATCACGTCGCGATCCAGAAACGCGGCGACCGCGTGTTCGAGATCGGCCCGGGCCCGCGCCGCCCGCCGGCTGCCATGCCGCAGCCGGGCGAAGAGCTTGGGCACCGTGCCGGAGTGGAACCCCGGCAGGAGCAGCCGCCGCACGGTCTCCCCGTGGTGGCCCACCGGCACCGGCCGGAGCGTCCGCGGCCGGTTGGCCGCGTAGAGCCGCCAGTTCTCCTTGAGCTCCCAGGCGAGGAAGCCGAACACGCCCGGCAGCGCCGTGGAGATGAACGTGACGGCCGTGAGCGCGAGGCCGCGTTCCATGCCCGTGGTGGCCACGAGCTGGGAGGCGACCACCGGGATCATCGGCACGAGCAGCTTGTGCGACACCGTGACGACCGGAAAGTGCTTGATCGGGTTGAGCTGCGGCTCGATGAGCAGCGTGATGCAGAACCGCACGCCCGCCTCCACCACCGACCAGGCCGCGCCGGCCACGGCCTTCGCGGCGAGCACGACGCCCGACTCGTCGGAGCGAAACCGCAGGCTCTCGTCCACGGCATAGAGCCCGGCCTCGACGGCATCCATGGCCCGGCGGAAGACGTCGACCACCCAGCCCACGAGGCCCACGATCACGTGCACGTGGATGCGGTGGGCCGCCTGCACGGCCGCTTCCACGACCTGCTCCTGGAGCCGGCGGCCGGCGGCCGTGTTGAGCACGGCGGCGCTCGCCGCGAACACCGCCGGAGGGATCCACCGCAGATCCCGCGACACCCAGCGGCCATGGCGGGGCAGCAGCACCCAGACGGCGAGCGTCACCACCAGCGGACTCCATGCGTAGCGGATGAACCAGCGGACGGGTGGGCTCCGCAGCAGCCGTTCCACGACGGGCAGGCGGAGCAGCCGCTGTGGGACGACGACGAGAAGCGTGTGCATCGCGGCGGCTGCCGCCCGCAGGCCGTGCCAGGCGCCGATCCGCACCGCGGGCACGTGGATCATCGCCCAGATCACCAGGCCGGTCGCCAGCACGCCGCCGTAACCCTCCAGGTGCCACGGATGCCCGGTCACGTACTCGCTCACCGGCTCCACCACGTGCTCCAGTCCTCGGAGCAGGAGCCAGGCGCCGCCGAACGGAAGCAGCACGTGGGTGGTGAGCAGCCGCCCCGGCGGCGTGCCGAAGAAGGGGGCGCTGAGCCGCTGCAGCACGGCGAGGTAGATGGGGGCCGGACGGTAGACGCCGTCGAGGGTGGCCGCGAGGCGGCGGTCGAGCCGCAGCAGTTCGTCGCCCTCGATCCACTCGCGGAGCCCCTGCAGGTCGGGCAGCTTGAGCTGGTTGCGGGACACCGCGTCGCGGACCGCTCCGAACGGGATGAATCCCCGGTCGATCACGTCGTCGAGCAGTTCGGCGACGAGCTTGTCCGCGGCCGCCTCCTCGACGACGGCGCGGGGCTCGAGGCCGGCGGCCCGCACGGCGTCGGCCAGCAGCGGCCGCAGCGTCTCGCGGGCCGCGGCGGCGGTGGCGGCGACCGCCGCGGCCAGCAGCCGGCCGCCGGACTCCTGCTCCTCGGCCGGCAGGCCGGCGGCTGGCAGCCGCCGCGCGGCCGCCAGGGCGTGGCGGTGAATCAGCACCAGCCGCTGGCAGGGAAGCGGCTTCGCCAACGGCACCTGCCCCCGCCGCACGAGCCAGCGGAGCAACTGGGTGCGGAAGCTCTCCCGCTCGGAGTCGACACAGAGCTTCTGCAGGTCGAAGAGCACCCGCGCCGACTGGCTCCATGCGGAGCCGCGGGCCCCGTCGATGAGACCGCGGACGAGCCGGGCCGCCGCTGCGGCATCGGCCGCGTCGAAGCCGAGCGCCCACGCCAGCCGGCGGGCGAAGGCGTCGACGAGCCGCTCGAGCCGACCAAACGCGGGGCGGGCGGCGGGCGGCCGCGTGTCGGCTGCCCGCCACTCGTCGAGCATGGCCCGCACCACGTTGCCGGTCAGGGCCGTGGCGTCGGCGCGGCGGCGGAGCGCCGCGGCCCGCGGCCGCAGCCATGCGCTGCCGGGCCACCATCGCGCGGGCGGGTGCGGCGGGCGTAACGGCGACTCCGCCTCGGGATCGAGCCCCGGCGGCAGGGCCCGGTGGAGAAGCGTCTCGGCGTCAATCGCTGCGGAGATCCGCACCGCCGCGTCGTCGGCGTCGGCGATCGCCGGAAACCACTCGGCGACCGACTCCGGCGCGAAGCACCGCCGTTCGAGGAACGTGGCCGCGCACTCTGCCGACACCAGCTCGTCGGGTGCGTTGCGGTCGACGAGCGACTCGCGGACGAGCACGTCGCGGGCCTCGGCGAAGGCAGCGGCGCCGATCACGGCGGCCACGTCGAGCCGGCCGTCGCGAACCGCGGCGCCGGCGGCGAGGTCGAGCAACGCGTGGAACGTTCGCCGCCAGTAGCCGCGGAGCACCGCATCGGGCCCGGCCCGCCCGAGACGCACGGCGTCCGGCCGCGCCACCACGGCCACGCGGGCGGGAATGTCGGCGGGCACCACGAGCACGTCGCCGGCCACGGCCGCCAGCCGGGCGGCGTCGAGCACCGCGATTTCGCGATGGGGCGGCGGCCGCACGGTGAACGCGTCGTCACGATCCCGCCGCAGCAGGCGACGCACGGTGCGTGGCGGAGCGAAGAGGATCTCCGGGGCCGCGCCGCGGATCGCCCGCTCCACGGCGAAGGCGTCGATGCCGGGGCCGCGCGGCGGCTGGGGCATCGCGGCCGTCACTCCGCCTCGAGGAGGCGGCGGGCCTCCTCGATCTGGCGACGCTTCGCGTCGTCCACGGCCGGCCACTCGAGCTTCAGGCCGCGGATCGTCTCGGCGAGCACCGCCGCCACCACGGCCCGGCTCACCCACTTGCGGTCCGCCGGCACGACGTACCAGGGGGCGTGCTCCGTGCTGGTGGCCGACAGGGCCTCCTCGTAGGCCCGCATGTAGGCGTCCCAGTGCTGCCGCTCGGCGACGTCGGCCGGGGAAAACTTCCAGTGCTTGTCGGGCTCGTCGATCCGCGCCAGAAACCGCTTGCGCTGCTCCTTCCGCGAGACGTTCAGGAAAAACTTCACGATCGCCGTGCCGTTGCGGGTGAGATGCCGCTCGAAGGCGTTGATGTCGTCGAAGCGGTCGCGCCAGGTTCGCGGCCGCGGCGTGACGCCGGGAATCCGCTGGGCGGCGAGGAGCTGCTCGTGCACGCGCACGACCAGCACCTCCTCGTAATAGGAGCGGTTGAAGATCCCGATCCGGCCCCGCTCCGGCACCCGCTTCATGCACCGCCACAGGAAGGTGTGGTCGAGTTCCTCGTCGGACGGCTTCTTGAAGCTCGTCACCTCGACGCCCTGCGGATTCACGCCCGACATCACGTGCTTGATCGCCCCATCCTTGCCCGCCGCATCCATGGCCTGGAAGATCACCAGCACGCTCCAGGTGTCGCTCGCCCAGAGGAGCTCCTGCATGCGGGCGAGTTCGCCGACCTCGCTCGCCAGGGCGCCCTCGGCGAACTCGCGGCGATCCTTCTCGGGGATGTCGTCGTCGCCGGCCCAGGCCGGATCGTGGGCGGCGAGCCGGAACTCCGATCCGGGGTCCACGCGGCAGTGTTTCAGGAACTTGGCGATGTCGATGGCCATGGGCGGCAACTCCCGGAAAGCCGCCCATCATAGCCGCCCCTCGCCGGAACCGGCGGCCGTGCGAACAATACGGATGCCACTATTCAGTGCCTCCGGAGCCTCCACCATGCCGCCAGTCTCGGTCGGCGACCACGCCCCCGCGTTCACCGCCCCGCTGCAGGACGGCGGGACGTTCGACTCCGCGAGCCTGCTGGGTCGCAGGTGGCTTGTGCTGTTCTTCTATCCCAAGGACGAAACGCCAGTGTGCACCAAGGAAGCGTGCGCGTTTCGCGACTCCTACGAGCGGTTCGCCGCCGCCGGAGCCGAGGTCGTGGGGGTGAGCAGCGACTCCGCCGCGAGCCACGCGCGATTCGCCGCGCGGCACCGGCTGCCGTTTCCGATCGTGGCCGACACCGACCGCCGCCTGCGGAAGCTGTTCGGCGTGTCGAATCCGCTGGGCGTGATCCCGGGCCGCGTCACCTACGTGATCGATCGTGACGGGGTGGTGCGGCTG
This sequence comes from Planctomycetaceae bacterium, assembly GCA_046075685.1. GTDB lineage: Bacteria > Planctomycetota > Planctomycetia > Pirellulales > UBA1268 > QWPN01. The sequence goes on from JBJTQP010000145.1 coordinate 9,715, forward strand.
GTGTTCTCGGCGCTGTTCGCGTCCGACGAGCACGTCCGGCGGGCCCTCGAGGCGGTCGGGGCGTGAGCCCGCGGGGGGGTCACGGGCCTGTCGGCAGGTGATAGAAACCGATCGCCAGGATCAGGTAGACGCCGAGCAGCAGGAAGCCCTCGAACCAGTTCGCCTTGCCGTCCTCGATGAGTTCGCGGGTGATCAGGGTGGCGAGCACGATCGCCACCACTTCAAAGGCCGTGAAGGCGAGGTCCATCGGCACGCCGAGCAGCCGCCCGGCGAACACCAACAGCGGGGCCACGAGCAGCACCAGCTGGATCGTGGAGCCGACGGTGGCTGCGAGCACCAGCGTCGGCCGGCCACGGCGGGCGAAGTGGAAGCCGGAGAGGATCTCCCCCAGGCTGCCCGCGCCGCCGAGGAGCACCAGGCCGCTGAACGTGCTGGAGAGCCCGAACTGCCGGGCAGTCGGCTCCAGGGCGTGCGAGAGCACCTCCGTGACGAGGCCGAGGGCCGCGGCGGCGGCACCGAGCAGGCCGAGGCTCTGCCACAGGGGAGCGACGGCATGATCCTCGTCGAGCGACTGGTCGTCGGGCAGGCTCGTGCCTCCCGGGCCGCCGCACAGCGTGACGGCGACGTTCACGGCGTACATGCCGATCAGCACGAACGACATCTCGAACGACAGGTCGCGAGTTCCGTCCGGGGTGCCGATGGCGAACATCGCCGGCACGATGAAGCAGAAGGCGCAGATCATCAGCATCGAGCCGCTCACGGCCAGCCGCCGGGAATCGAACTTCTGCTCCCCGTGACGGATCCCACCCGCGACGAGGGCGATGCCCAGGCTGACGAGCAGGTTGGCGAGGATCGCGCCGGTGAGCGAGGCCTTGACGACGGCCGTCAGGCCGTTGGAGAGCGCGACGCAGCCGATGATCAGCTCGGGCAGGTTGTTGAGCGTGGAGTTGAGCAGGCCGCCGAGCGTGGGTCCCAGGCGGGCGGCGATCCGCTCGGTGGCGTCGCCGATCAGGCCCACGAGCGGCACGATCGAGACGAGGGCCGCCGCGAACACCGCCACGGACGGCGCCCCGCGCCACGCCAGCCCGAGGGCCAGCGGCACGGCGACGAGCAGCCAGCGGGTGTTCATGACGCGGCCTCTGGCGGCCGCGCGGATGACACGGCCGAGGATTGCGGGCAGATTCTGCAGGGCGTGACGATTCTTCGTCGGTCGGCGACGATTGCAACCGCCCGGTGGAATCCTCGCCCAGGGCGGAGGCAGGATCCATCACGCCCAGCCCTTCCGCTGCCCGTCGCCTGGCCGAGTTTCATCGGCTGCTCTCCGCCCTTTTTACGACCGCCCGGCCGCCAAACCCCGCGCAGCGATCCATCGCGCCGTCGTCGCCTTCGCCAAAGACACTCGGCAGGCCGACGACCTGACGGCGGTGATCATCAGGAGGACGGCGACGCCCGCTGCGGAGAGCGGCGCCGGCTCGGGTACGGCGGCCACTGGGGCGGCCGAGGCGGCCGGGGCGGCCGGGGCGGACTGATACGGCCCCGTGTCGAACAAGCCGGTGCCAAGCATCTCGGACACGTCGAGGATGTCGACGACGCCGTCGTAGGTCACGTCGCCCGTCGCCCAGGTCGCGGCCGCCGCCGAATCGTAGAGCCCCGCCGACATCACCGCCGCGATGTCGAGCACATCCACGAGGCCGTCGAGGTTGGTGTCGCCCGCCGCAGCCGGGGCGATGAGGAAGGAGCCGTCGCCCTGCTGCACCCAGCCGAGGCTGCGGTCGGCTCCGGCCGCGACCATTGCGGCCACACTCGACGACGTGATGCCCGCCGCGGACGACCAGCTGCCGTCGCCGCGGCCCATGGCGAGGGCGGCGGTGAGAGCGCCGCTGCCCATGCCCCCGGCGGCGATGGAGAGCCGTCCGCCGGCGACATCGACCTGGCCGCCCTCCACGGCAAGCCGGGCCATGACGAGCGTGGTCGTGCCGGCGATGGCGAGCGTTCCCCCCGGGAGCATGCGGACGGGGGACGCGGCCAGGCCCCGGGCAGTGGTCACCTGCAGCGTGCCGCTGCGGACCGTGGTGGTTCCCGTGAGCGTGGACGAACCGGTGAGCCGCAGCCATCCGCCATCGACGACGAGGTGGGTGCGCCGCGTGCCGCCGCCGACCGCGTCGACGATGGTGCCGGCATAGGCCGAACTCCCGGTGAGCGTGAGCACGGAGTCGCGGGTGGTCGAACTGCTGCCGACCGTGGCCGCCCCGGGGCCCTTGAGGATGCCCGCGAGCGACTGGTCGTAGCCGGCGAGGTCGAGCGTGGCCGCGGCACTGGCGCCGACCGTGACCTGGGCGGATGTGGAGAGCCCGTTTGCCCGCCCGAGGCGGGCGGTGCCCTCGTTGATGAAAAACGATGCATAGGATCCGCCGCCGGCGAAGACGGTGGTGCCGATCCGCATGCTCACCGTGGCGCCCGTCGGCGCGACGACGGGGCCCTCCACGACGAGCGTGCCGCCGCCGGTGCTTGCGAACACGCCTCCGCTGCCGGGGCTTGCGAGCACCGTGACGGTGCCGCCAGCCATTCGCCCCGTGCCACTGCCCTCGTACTGGATGACGCCATTCGCCACGACACCGGCCGGCCCGTCGACCACGACGTCGTTGGCAAGCGCCACGCTGCTGCCGAGCGCCACCCGCGCTGCGGAACCCGTGATCGTGACCGGGCCGCTGCCGAGGCCGCCGGCGGCCGTGACGCGGACCAGCCCCCCGGCGAGCACGGTGCCGCCCGAATAGCCATTGGAGCCGGTCGCCGTCACCGTGCCGGAGCCGTTGAGCATCAGGCCGAGCCCGCCCTGCCCTCCCGCGCCGAAGGCCAGGGCCCGCGTCGTGGCGGTGGTGACGATGCCAAGCCGGCCGTCGGCCGAGAAGTTGCCGGTGCTGACCAGGGTGTTGATCGTGGCGTCGGAAAATGACGCCGGCACCGAGAGCGTGGCGCCGCTCGACACGGCGAACCGGCCGGCCACGTTCCAGCCCGGCAGGGCCGCGGTCGACGTGATCGCCAGCACGCCGCCCGCCACCGTCGTGGTGCCCGTGAACGCCACCGCCGATCCGGACAGCGTGGCCGTGCCGGCTCCGATCTTCATGACCCCTCCCGACCCCGTGAGGACGACGGCACAGGTGCCCGACTGGAGCTCGTAGGCGGCCGCCTGCAGCGTGCCGCTCGTCACGCCCCCGCCGGTGAGCACGAGCCTGTCGATCCGCTCGGCGGTGCCGCCGAGGTCGACGGCCCCGGCCTCCACGCGGACGGTTCCGCTGTCGATGATGCGCTGGCCGGCGGCGAGCCGCAGCGTGCCGACACCCTGCTTCACGAGCGTTGACACGCCGACCGTGCCGCTGAGGCTGCTGGTGCCGCCTGCGAGCGCGACGGTGAGCGCCGTGCCGGCCGTCGCTTCGGCAAAGCCGGTCGAGCCCGTGCCGAGCACGTAGGTGCCGTTGTTGATGGCGGCGATCGTGGCGTCGGCCATCACGATCACGGGCCCGGCCAGCGTCACGGCGGTGCCGGAATCGTTGACGATTGCGCCGTATCCGGCGGCAGACACGCCCGACCCGCTGAGCCGCAGCGTCTGCGGAAAGGATCTCGTTCCGGCGGTGAGCGACGCCATCCAGACCTGCCCGCCGGGCTGCACGACGATGGTGGTGGCGGCCGAGCCGAATTCGCCGCCCGTGGCGGTGCCTCCCGCACCCGGCATCAGCTGGCCACCCGCGACGGTGATGGTGGCGCCGCCGAGACCGGCGGCGTTGTCGGCGGCGAGCGCGAGCAGGCCGCCGCCCGACTTCGTGAACGAGCCGCTGATCGGCGCCGTGATCGTGAGGGCCGACTCGATCCGGCCCGTCGCCCCGGAGCCGCTGAAGGTGAGCACGCCCCCGCCGCCCGCCGCCAGCGTGCCGCTCGCGCCGAGGAACGTCAGCCGGTTGAGCGTCACGGCCGTGTCGAGGGTGATCGCCGCTCCTCCCATGAACCCGAATCCGATCGTGGCGGCGGCCGTGCCGGAGTTCGGCACCACGGCGGGCGACCAGTTGGCGGCGCTGGTCCAGCTGCCGCCGCCGACGCGCAGCCAGCCGTCGCCACCGGCCGGGGCGGCGGGCACGAAATCGATGACCCGCAGCGGCGTGCCGGTGGCGGTGCTCGTGGCGGAGTTTTCCTGGGCGTACACCGACAGCACGCCGCTCGTCAGCAGGCGGCCGGCGTCGACCCGCGGCTCGTCGGCGAAGTTCCGCAGGTAGTCCCGATGCACGATCGACCAGTCGGACCAGCCGGCGGCCTTGCTGGCCGCCGCGATCGTCAGGATCCGACCGCGGGCGCCGTTGGTGGTGTTGATCGAACCCAGGGGAGTGCCGGGGGAGACGAACACGGCGTAGAGCGTGTCGTCGGCCGAACGGGCGACCGCGGCCCGAGTGCCGACGAGGCCGGGGATCTCGTGGCGGGACCAGGTTCCGGTGAGCGGGTCGCGAACGTAGTCGAAGTATGAGCAGTCGGCCGGCACGTAGGCGGCATCGCCTGATTGCCACGGCTGGTCGTCGCGGCGGTGGTACATCACCGCGTGGACGCTCCCGTCGCCCATCACGATCTGGGCCTGCTGGTTGATCAGCGACTTCGTGCGGTCGAGCGTGGCGACGGTCACGCCCGGAGAATCAAGCCTTATCGGCAGCGACCGCGTGGTGTCGGCGACCGCCACGCCCGCGTTGTTCCTCCAGGTGAAGCCGCCATCGCCGCTGGCCGCGAAGCAGATGTCGTGGTTGGCGTACTGGTTCGTCGACTCCCGCCATGTCCACGTGGTGAAGAGCGTGCCGTCGGGCCCGTAGTCATACCCGTTCCAGTAGGCGTTGCGCGACGCGGAGGGGCTGGAGGCGGGATTGAACGCATCGGTGAATGTTCCAGTGCGGCTGGTGATCAGCCGGCCGTCGTGCCAACGACCGTCGTCGTAGTCGTAGAGCCAGTTGTCGCCGTTGCCGCTGCCCCCGCGGCGGATCGCGAAGAGCAGCCCGCCGTCCGGCTTGGAGACGAAGTTCGGGTAGGTCACGGAGGTCACGGTCGCTTCGCCGGGAGTGAGGAACGCCTGCTCGGGCTGAAACATGGCGGCGCCCCAGGCCGTGCCGCTGGCCGCCACGCCCGCCGCCGTGCGCCGGTAGCGGAGGTTGTTGTTGTGCATGTCCCACGCCATGTGGATCGAGCCGTCGCCCGCGATCCCGAACGAGATCGCGTTGTGGGCGTCGGAACTGCCCTTGCCGTTGGTGAACCGGGACCCGGTGTTGACCGCATCCCACGCCCCCACGGTCGTGCCCGAGACGCTCCGCCGCGCGAGCATCACGCTGGCAGTCGCGTCGTTCGTATACCAGGCCGTGTACTGGTAGCCCGCGAATGTCTGCAGGGCGTTCACCTGAAACGACGCCCCGTTGATGGCACGGCCATACGTGGCGGTGCTCGTCATCACGAGGGCGGCGGGGTCGACCACGGAATCGGACACCCGCGTGAGGTGGCACCACGCCCGATCGGCGGATACCGACACTGCCAGGGCTGTCAGCATGCCAACGCAAGCCCCTGGGACGATTCGCGGCCGCCGATTCGTTGCCATGACCCGTGCCATGTCCGTAACCTTACGATCCACTCAGGTATGGACGCCAGACGGCGGTCAGGCCACCCCGAGGGATCCGGGACGGAGGGTTGCGATGGTGACGCGGGGCAGACGAATGCGTGAGCGCGGAATCCGCGTGGCGGTGAGCCGTGTGATCGCCGTGTGCGGCACACTGGCGGGGCTCTGGGCGGGGCTCTGGGCGGGCTCGGCCGCCGGCCAGCCGGTGCCGATGCAGGTCGGCTTCCTCTGGCACATGCACCAGCCGATCTACTACCCGGGCGAGTCGATCATCCAGACCACGAGCGCCGGCCGGTTCTCATTCTCGGTGACCGACGTCCACAACCAGCGGCTGGGCCCCTACACCACCTGGCCGAAGGACGCCATCCAGATCGGCTCGTCGCTGCCCCATCTCGGCGCGAGCGTGTCGTTTTCCGGGTCGCTCATCAAGAACCTCAACGACCTCGAGGCGGCCGGCTATCCGCAGTGGAGCACCTGGGAGCAGTCGTATCGCGCCGCCCGGTCGATGACGACGGCGAAGGGTAACCCGCGGCTCGATCTGATCGGCTTCTCGCAGTATCACGCGCTGGGGCCGCTCCTCGACACCCGCGACCTGCGGATGCAGATCAAGCTCCACAAACTGTCGCTGCAGGATGCCTTCGGCAGCGCGGTGCCCTCTGCCAGGGGCTACTTTCCCGCCGAGACGGCGTTCAGCGAGCGGATGATTCCCGCACTGGTCGCCGAGGGCTTCGACTGGACGATCGTCGACAACATCCACTTCGATCGCGCCACCAGGAACTACCCACACACGGACTCCTCCAACCTCGCCGCGCCCAACCGGGCCGACGCCGTGAATCCCGACCCGGCGGCCTCCGGCGGCGCCTGGGTGCAGCTCAACAACCTCTGGGCACCCAGCAAGGTGAGCGCCCCCTTCAGCTACCGCCCGCACCACGTGCAGTACGTCGATCCGACCACTGGCGCCACGCAGAAGCTCGTGGCCGTGCCGGGCGCCCGGTACGAGGGCAACGAGGATGCCCGCGGCGGCTATGGGGCCCTGCAGTACAAGCAGGTCATGGACCAGTACAAGCAGTACAACACCGACCCCGCGCGTCCGCTGCTCGTGGTTCTCCATCATGACGGCGACAACTACGGGGGTGGTTCCGACTCCTACTATCACGGCAACTTCCAGAGCATGGTGAACTGGGCGGCCGCCGACCCGGACTACGACGTGACCACGGTCCAGGACTACCTCGACAGGTTTCCGGTGCCGGCCGGCGACGTGATCCACGTCGAGCCGGGATCGTGGGCGGGTGCGGACAACGGCGATCCGCAGTTCAAGAAGTGGCTGGGCCCGCGGAACGCGGCCGGCTGGAGCCCCGACCAGAACAGCTGGGCTGTGCTCACCGCCGCGAAAAACCGCGTGTTCACGGCGGAGGACAAGGTGCCGATCGGGAATCTCCGCAACGTGCTCAACGGCGCGGGCACGGCCACCGAGAAGGCGTGGCACTACCTGCTCGAGTCGCAGGCCAGCGACTACTGGTATTGGGACGGCACCGAGATCTGGGATTCCGACGTCACGCGGGGCTCGAACCTCGCGGTGCAGCAGGCCGACCAGGTGCTGGCGGCGAACCCTGGAGCCGAGGCCACGGCGCCGACCGTGTTCCTGCCGCAGCGCAGTGTCTGGAACCCCGGGGCCAAGGAGTTTGGGGTCGACCAGCCGAAGGACTTTGAGATCTGGACCTTCGCCTATGACGTGTCGGGGCTGCAGAACGTGACGCTGAAGATCCGGGTCGACGGCGACGGCGACAATCCCCTGGGCTCCACCCACAACGAGACTTACGCAGGCGGTGCGGAGGTCGGCGCGTGGCAGAGCCTGCCCATGAGCGGGGTCACGCTCACCTCGCCGGCCGGCATCCTCGCCCCCACCTATCGGGCCCAGCGGTTTGGAGCGACCGTGGCGGGGCTTTCCAACACGCTGATCGACTACTACGTCGAGGCGACCGACGCCTTCGGCAACCTGACGAGAACCGACATCCAGCACGTCTACATCGGCGTCGGCTCGGGCACCACGGGCGGTGGCGGCGGAGGAGGTGGTGGTGGTGGTGGCACAGCGCCGACCCCATCGGGCTACACCATGGACGGCGTGCTCGACGCGTCCGCCACACTGGTGGCTGAGAAGAGCGGGATGAAGCTCTGGTATGGAGCGACCGGCAGCAGGCTCTACGTGGCCACGCCGGATGCCGGCGAGGGGAGCGACCACTTCATCTTCGTGGCCAAGGCGCCGGGTGCGGCCGTCGCGGCGCCGTGGGCCAAGGCCGGCCAGGTAGCCCAGTGGGACGCCTTTCTCGCCGACGAGAACGACAACACCTACTCCGCGTGGTTCGACGCCCAGGGCGTTGGCGTCTCGGCCACGGGGCCCAATGGCGGCGTGCTCGAGGGAGTGATCGACCTCGTGGACGAGTTTGGGGCGTATCCCGACGCCGTGTATCTGGCGGTGGGCCTCTACGGCACCGGCAACGGGGGCGCTCTTTTGGCCAGCCATCAACTCCCCGGCACCCTCGACGGCGACGGCAGTATCCAGGCGGCGGAGTATCTCCGCGTGCCGCTGGCTCCGTTCGCGGTCACGCTTGACGTCCCCGCGGGACGGCAGACGCAGGCGCAGGCCGGCCGCCCCTCCATCGCCGGCAACTCCCGTCTCATCAAGACGGGCACCGGCACCTGCGTGCTCGATGCGGCCAACGGCTTCAAGGGCAGCACCGACGTGCAGGCGGGCGTGCTGGAGGTGGGCAGCCCCGGCGCTCTTGCCACCTCGGCGGTCCGCGTGGCCGTGGGAGGCCTGCTCCGGGTCGCCGATGCCGTGCAGGCGACCGTCAAGGACCTCGAACTCAGCGGCGTTGCCGACGTCGGTGGCGGACTCACGGTGACCGCCGGACTCGGTGATGCGGAGATCCGCGCGGCGATCCAGGCCGGCCGCGGCGATGGCGGCTGGAATGGGGCCACAGGATTGACGTCGAGCCTGGCGGGGGCGGCTGGGAAGAACGGGCAGCTGCGGACCATCGGCTGGCTCCGGACGGCTGACGGCAGCGTGACGTTTTCCCTGGCGGCGGCAGGCGATACGAATCTCGACGGCGTGATCGATGTGCTGGATGCCGCCGGGATGTTGGGAGCCGCCCGGTTCGACACGTGGCTGCCGAGCACCTGGTCGCAGGGAGACTTCAATCACGACGCCGTGGTCGACATCCTCGACGCCGCCGACTTCATCTC
>JBJTQP010000146.1:0-18957 GCA_046075685.1 Planctomycetaceae bacterium
TGGGCGCCGGCCGCGGCGAAGATCCGCGCCACGTGCTCATGGCAGGTCAGCACCAGCATCTGGCGGTCGGCCGCCTGCTCCGCGATGAACTCCACGAGCACGCGGGCCGCCGAGCGGGCGCGGGCGTCGTCGAAGTTCACCAGCGCGTCGTCCATCACCACCGGCAGGCTGACGTCATGCCGGCCGAGGTCGCGGATCAGCGCCAGCCGCAGGGCGAGGAACACCTGCTCCCGGGTGCCGCGGCTGAGCCGCTCCGGATTCCAGATCTCCCCGTCGGCATCGTGCACCTCCAGCCGCGCCTCCTCGATGGCCGTCGTGATCGAGGGATAACGGCCGTCGGTCAGGCGGGCCAGCCACCGCGACGCCTCGCGGAGCACCGGCGGCTGATGGTCGCGGGCCACCGCCGCCCGCGTCTGCTCGAGGAGCACGTGGGCCCGATGGAGCAGGTCGCGGCGGCGCTGCTGCTCGCCGAGCCGCTCCTCGACCAGCGCGAGCTCCGCCTGCAGGGCCTCGAGCGCGTGATCCTCGGCTGCGGCAGCGACGCGGTCCGCCACCACCTGCCGCCGCTCCTGGGCGGCCGCGAGCGCCGCCCGGTGACGCTGCGTCACCTCGCGGGCCTCCGCGAGCCGTCGGGCCAGCGGCACCACGTGCGCCTCGGCCAGCCAGCGATCCACCTCGGGAGGCTCGGTCGTCCGCCGCCGCGCGTCCGACCAGGCGAGCTCCGCCACGGCGGCGGCCGTGCGGGCCTGCTCGTGCTCCGGTCGCCGGTCGACCTTGGCCAGAAACTCCTGCTCGGTGTCGACGCCCCAGCGGACGAGCAGCTCCTTGACCGCCCGCTCGGCCACGCGGACCTGGCGCAGCATGCTGCGGTGGCGACGGCGGGCCGACTCCAGCCGCCGCGTGAGCTGACCGCGGCGGCGGATCGCGGTCCGCTCCGCGTCGAGCCGCGTGGCGAGGAGTTCGAGGTGCTCCTCGGCCGAGCCCTCGGGCGTGAGATCGCACTCGGCGAGCACCTCGTCGATCCGCCGCGAGAAGGCGGCGAGTTCGTCCCGCTTCAGGCGGGCCTCCTCGGAGAGCCTGCGGCGGTCGTCGTCGAGCGTGAGCAGGGTCTGGCGATGGGCCGCGATCTGCCGCACCTCGCGGGGTGAGAGCGTGGCCGGAAGGCCGCGGGCGGAGAGCGCCTTGCGCCAGCGGCCGCGGGCGGCCTTCCGGGTCTCCAGGGCCCGCGCGAGCGCCTGCTCGGCGAGCGTGACGCGGTCGGCGAGCACGTGCATCGAGCCTTCGCGGGCGAGCAGGTCCTCGAGCCGGTCGACCTCGGCCTGGGCCAGCGTCAGCCGGCGCTCGAGCGAGACCGCGGCGTCGGCGGGCAGCGACCCGTCGAGGATGCCGCACTGCTCGGAAAGCTCGTCGCGTTGCTCGCGGGCGGCCGTGAGCTGGTGCCGCAGGGCTTCGAGCCGCACCGTGGAGCTCTTGTCGAGCGACCAGGTGGTGACGGAGGCGACGCCCGCGCCGGCCAGGCCGAGCGCGGCCATCGCGTAGGCCATCGAGCCGGTGACGTCTCGGGGCAGCAGCAGCCCCGAGAGGAGCATGCCGATCCCGAGCGTGAACAGCGTGCCGAGGCCGATCAGCCACGGGGCCGGCACCAGCTGGCTGCCCACGCTCTCGCGGACCTCGCGGTCGATCCGGGCGATCGTGCGATCGAGCTCGGCGAGCTGGTCGCCGGCCGCGATCCGCTTGCGGAGCAGGGCGGCGCGGCCCGTGGCCTGCTCGATGGCCTGCGCGATCGTGAGGCCGCCGAGTCCGGTGCCGGCGGTCGTGACGCTGCCCCGGGTGTCGGTGAGGGACCGCTTGGCCTCCGCCACCGCCTGCCGCGCCGTGTTCACGTCGCGGGAGGCGCGGCTGCAGTCACGGGCCCGGGCCCTGAGGGGGCCGAAGGAGAGGGCGAAGCCCTCCGGCAGCAGCACGTCGGGAATCGAGCCGCCGTCCGCGTCGAGGCCGGCGGCCACCGGCACCACCCGGGAGAGCCCCGCGATCCCGACCTGCTCGCCGAACCGCCGCGCCGCCATGCGGGCGTGGCTCTCCGCCCGCGCCGCCTCGGCGGCCAGCCGTTCCAGCCGCGGCGCCTCCTCCAGGAGCGTCGTGATCAGCGAACGCTTCCGCCACACGGTCGTCTCGGCGGGCAGATCCTTGAGCTGCCGGGCGAGCTTGCCGCGCAGCTTCTTTCGCTTGTTCGCGAACCGGTCGAGCCGCCGCAGCCGCCGGCTCGCCAGCCGCCAGGCGTCGCGGTCGGGGTGGACCAGCGGTGCCGACTCGAGCGCCGCGAGATGTTCGGCCGTTCGCCGCCACTCCGCGTGCAGCGGCTCCAGCGCGACGACGCCGCGGACCACGTCCTCCGCCTTGAGGGCGGCCTGGATGCGCGGTTCGATGGCCGCCACTTCCCCGTCGAGATGGGCGAGCTCCGTCCACAGGGCTCCGGCCGCCACGGCCGGCGATCCAGCCGCAGCCAGCCGCTCGAGGAGTTCGCCGCGCCGGTGCTCGAGCGCCGCCAGCGGCGACACCGTGGCGTTGCCCGAATCGATCCGCTCGATCGCCGTCCGCAGGTGGCCGAGCACGCGGGCCACGGTCGAGCGGTCGAGCCCCGCGGCGAGTTCGTAGAGCCGCCGGCCGCAGCCTTCCGGCTCGAGCGTCCGCAGTTCGTGGAGCTCGTCGAGCCCGAAGGCCATCACGCTGGTGAACGTCGTCTCGTCGATGTCACCGACGACGTCCTGGAGATAGATCTTGTGGCGTGCCTCGGGGCCGCGTCGCGGATCGATGTCGCTGATCCGCACCAGGTCGCCGGCGTCGCCGCCCAGGCCGACCACGTCGTCGGCGTAGCTCTCCGCGGAGAGGGCCGCGAGCTCCGGACCCTCGTGCCGGCGCTCGATCGCGATCAGCGCGGCTTCGGGCGGCATCCGCACGAGCAGCCGGCCGGCGCAGGCCTTCCGCGGATCGAGGACGCCCCGCCGGAACAGACCCTCGAAGCCGAAGAACACGGCGCGGACGAACTCCAGGAGCGTCGTCTTCCCGGTTTCATTCGTGCCGTAGAGCACCTGCACGCCGGGGCCGAGCCGGTCGATGGACGTGCGGTCAAGGGCTCCGAAGCGCTCCGCCTCGATGCGTTCGATGTACATGCCAGGCTCCGCGATGCGTGTGTGCGGGGAATCGACGGGGAGGTTCAGACCGACTCGATGAGTTCCAACGCCAGCCAGCCGGCCTCGCGGGCGTCGGCGGCGGAGAGCGTCTGCGACTCCTCGACCATGGTCACGATGTCGGCCAGCGCCGAGGAGAACGACGTGGTCGCGCCGGGCCGGCCGCCCGAGCGGGCGTGGCCGAGTGGGGCCAGCGATTCCGTCGGTTCGGCGACGAGCTCATGGCACCACGCCCGGAAGGTCGTGGCATCGTGGAGCTCGCGGAGGCGGGCGAGGGCCTCGGCGGCGATCTCGCCCACGCGGACGCGCCGCGCCACGCTCGTGCCGCAGGCGATCGAGCAGCGGACGAGTTCAACCGCCGCGGTGCGGTCGCCCGGCTGCTTCTCGAGCGCCGCCCAGACCGCGGTGGCGAGTTCCTCGTCGCCGCCGGCGGGCGACTCGACCGTGACGGTTCGCCAGGCGACGCGGTGGGTGGCAACCTCCCGCCACGAGCCCCGCCACTCGGCGTGCGGCACCGCCAGGCCGTCGTCCGCACCGCTCTCCGCATCGCGATCGAGCAGCGTGAGCGTGCAGCAGCAGCCGGCCGCGGCCTCGTCGGCCGAGCGGGCCTGCAGCGCCGGCAGGAAGTGGATGCCCGGCGGCAGGGCCTGCCGCTGCCGAGACGCCCAGATCCAGAAGCCGCCCGGCTGCGACCACGCGGACGAGCCGCTCGCGGCGGCGGCGAAGGCGGCGGCGGAGGTGGTGGTTCGCGGCTTCGGCACCACGCCGAACTGCGGTTCGTCGGCGGCCCAGCGCTGCGGACTCCACAGGGCATTGTCCCAGCCCACGACGATCCGGCGATGGAGCGGCGCAGCCTCGGCCGACACGAGCGGTGGCGCGGCGGTGCCCGCGGGGCCGTGCGCGGAGACGATCTCGACGGCGAGCCCCCGGATCTCGAAGGCCAGCGGTGCCTGCGGGGTGACGAACAGCAGCCCGCGAGGCTCGCCGAGCATCCGCGACAGTTCGTGGCACTGCAGCGGTTCGTCGACGATCGCCACGGTCCGGCAGCCGACGGCGGAGAGGTCGACGATCAGGCGGCGGAGATCGGCGGCCTGTGCCGGGCTGGCCCGCGTGGGATCGAGCAGCCGGCCGCAGATCACGACCGCCGCGGCCTCGCTGCGCTTCGCGACGGCGGCCGCCTCGGCAAGCGCGGCGAATGCAGCGGAGGACACGCCCTCCGCGACGGACGGCGGGGCTCCCTCCGGCACGGCGATCGGCCGGTGGAGCGCCGGATCGAATGCAAACACGATGTCGGCCACGCGCGTCACCTCCTCCATGGCCGCGCACGGACGCGCCTTCCGGGCGCCGGTCCATGGCGGAAGGAAATCCGGGGAAGATGGGGGCAATGTAACGTCGCCCGCCCCGATCACGCCACGTCAAAACACGCGGGGAAGTTTCCCGAAACTCAGGTGGTGAGCGGCGGGGGCGAGGCCGCAAAGGCCTCGAGAAGCCTCGCCGCCCACGCCTCGTCGTCGGTTGCGGGGCCGATCGCCGCCAGCACACGGCTCCGCAGCAGCACCCCCTTCTCCAAGGGCGACGCGAAGAGCCGGCAATCCATGTGGGCCGCGCCGCCGGCTCGGGAGAGCGTGATCTCGCGGGCGTCGGCCGGGTGGACGGCGATCAGCCAGCTCGACGCGGAGCGGCGGGCGATGAAGGCCAGGGCCTCGCTGGGAGGCCGGCCATCGTGGGCGACGGCGTGCCAGCGGTCGCCGGCCGCAGTCGACCAGCGGACCTCGTCGGCCGTGACGACCGACCGCACCGCCACGACGGCCTGCGTCTCGAGTGACGCGGTCTGGGCCGACACGATCACCTCCCACGCGACGACCTCGCCGACGGATGCGCCGCAGCGCCACATCGCGGTCGCCCGCAGCCGTCGCTGGTCGGCGGGCTCGTACACCGCCACCACGTCGGAACCCCGCGCCCACTGATCGGTGAGCCCGCAGAGATCGATGCCCAGCACCGCGTCGCCGGATGCATCAGCCGATTCCAGGGAGAGCCCCCGTTCTGCAGCGGCCAGGTCGAGCCGCACGCCACGCCGCCCCGCTGTCAGCGTGGCCGTATGACCGACGAGCGACCAAGCGGTGGTGGCGGTGGTGGCGGTGGGCGATCGCACGATGAGCTCGCGTGGTTCGATGGGCTGATCTGCCGGGCGGGCCGCCGGGCAGGGAGACCGCATGCACGGCCGGATTGTAGCGTGCTGCTCTCCAACGGTGCCGCCGCTGCGGCTGCTACACTCCAGACATGCCAGAGTCGCACGAAACGCTCTCACAGCACCTCGCAGTCTGCGAATCGGCCGCCCGGGCTGGCGGCCGCGTGCTCCGCGACTGGGTGGGCCGCTTTCGCGCGCAGTCGAAGGGGCCTCGAGACCTCGTCACCGAGGCCGACCATGCCTCTCAGGCGGAGGTGCGGCGGATCCTGCTCGACGCCTTTCCCGAGCACGGGTTCGTGGGCGAGGAGGGGGAAGGCGGGAGGCCGCCGCTGCCGCCCGGCACCTCGGGTCACTCCGGCCGCGGTGTCCGCTGGATCGTCGATCCCCTCGACGGCACGACCAACTATGTCCATGGCTTCCCCGCCTACTGCGTGTCGATCGCGCTGGCCGACGGCGACGACCTGCTCGTGGCCGCGATCCACGACCCGCTGCGGGACGAGTGCTTCACCGCGAGTCGCGGCGGCGGCGCCCGGCTCAACGGCGAGCCGATCACCGCGGCTCCCGTGACGGCCGCGGCCGACGCCGTCGTGGCGGTGAGTTTCCCGGCGCATGTGACACGCGATTCTCCCGCCATGGCCGACTTCGTGTCGATCCTGCCGCAGGTGCACTCGATCCGCCGAACCGGATCGACCGCGCTCAACCTGGCCTACATCGCCTGCGGACGGCTGCATGCGTTCTGGGTGCGGCGGATCGCCTGCTGGGATGTGGCGGCCGGCATGCTCATCGCCCGCGAGGCGGGTGGCACGGTGGCGTCGTTTCCAGGCGGCCCGGACGTGGTGTTGCTGGATGCGCCCGCGTTCGTCGCGGCGAGCACCGCGTCGCTGCATGCGGCGGTGGCGGGCATCCTGGGCGGCGACGACCGTTCGTGCTGACCGACCGTGCCGGTCGTAGCGATCGTGCGGGCTGGGGAAAATGAGCGACCTGCGGCCTGTTTCGGGCTAGGCTTTTGATGGTCGACGTCCCGGTCCCGCAGGCCCGGGCCGTGGTCGGCCCGCTCCCGCCGTCGTGGCGGTTCATGGTGCGTTTCAGCATGCGGTTCCTGCGTCGCTCGTCGACGATCGCTTCGGTGACGCCGCCCCACGCGCGGCGACCGGCGGTCTGCGCGCTGCTGGTGGTCGCCCTGTGGAGCGTGCCGGCGTGGGGGCAGCCCGGGGCGGTCCCGACCGGCGCCACCCCGACGCCGCCGGCCGTGGAGGAACTGCGGCCGGAGGTCTTCTACCTCGAGGGTGATGGCGGCCGTCTCGTGCCGGTGCCCGGGTTTCGCTATCGCGACTTCGTGGAGCTGTTCCGCATCCGGGAGGGGCTTGCCGGGCCCGTGCTTCCTCCCGGCGCCGTGCTGGAGTCGCTTGCGCTTGCGATCGATGCCCGTGATTCGGCGCCGCAGCGCGACGAACCGCTGCGGACCGCCTGCCCGGCGACCGCCGAGTTTTCGATCAGGCAGGTCGCCACGGGCTGGACGCCGCTGCCGCTCGAACTCGGCGAGCTTGTCCTCACCGCACCGCCGCGGCACGACGGGCCGGGGCGGATGGTGCTCGATGTGGCGCCCGATGGTCACGGCTACCGGGCCTGGTTCGATGCCGTGGCCCCGGCCGACGGCGACGCCCGCCACACCGTCGTTCTCGAGGGTCGACTGCCCCTCGAGTCGGCCGCCGTCCGCGATGCATGCGCGGTCCATCTGCCCGCCGCCGTGACCTCGCGGATCGACGTGCGGTCGGCGCGGCGGTCGCCGGTCGTCGACGTCGCGCCCGACTCTGCTGAAACGACCGTCGCCGACGCCGCGGGCGGCGGAAGCGAGGTCACGATTCGCGGCGTGGCCGGACACGTGCGGGTGCGGATCGGCGATGCCGCCGCGCGGGGCGGCCGCGGCCCCGCCGCGCAGGCGGCGAGCGAGAGCACCGTGCGGGTCGACGGTCGAACGGCCGTCACCGAGGGGGTGATCCGCCTCGCCGGTCTCGCGGCCGGCTCCCGCCGCCTGACGATCTCGCTGCCGCAGTCGGCCACCGTGAGGGAGGTGCGGCCGCCGGCGACACTGCTCGCACGGGGTGGGACCGCGGAGGCGCCGACGGTCGACGTCGGCGTCACGGTGGGAACCGACGGACGGGCGGTCGTGGAACTCGCCTGCGAGCGGCCTGTCGATTCCACCGGGGCCGTGCCCTTCGACGGAATCGGCCTCGCGGTCGGCGGGATCGAGCCCTGGCGGCAGTGGGGGCGGGTGAGCCTCATCGTGGACGGCGACTGGCTGGTGACCTGGGGCGACGAGCCGCAGGTGCGCCGCGTGGATCCGCCCGCCGCCGTGGACCGCGGCTTCGTCGCCGCCTTCGCCTACGACGCGCTGCCCGCGTCGCTGCCGCTGCGGGTGCGGCCGCGGCGGAGCCGACTCGTCGTCGAGCCCGACTACCGCTACGACGTGTCGGCGAACCGTGTGACGCTCGACGCCCGGTTCCGCGTCGCCGCCCGCGGCGCTGCGGTCGGCGGCCTGACGATCGGGGTCGATCCGGCGTGGGTCATCGATGAAGTGGGGCCGCCTGGTGCGGTGGACGCCGCCGCCTCGACGGCTGAGGACGGCCTGCTGGTGGTGCCGTTCGCGCAGCCGCTGGCCGGCGACATGGTGGTGGAGGTGCGGGCCACGCTGCCGGTGTCGCGGGAAGCCGGCCGCGTCGGCTGGAACCTGCCCGTGCCCCGCGCCGACGTGGTGGGACCGGCGGGCGTCGTGATCGCCTCGCAGAGCGACATCGAACTCCTGCCCGACAACGAGGCGACGGTCGGCCTGGTGCGGCAGTCGGCCGCCTCGTCGGCCGCGGCCGGCGCGGACCGGACGGCGCTCGTCTACCGCCTCGATGCGAGCGACGGCGTGTTCGCGGCAAACCGCCGCTTCCTGCCGCGACGGGTGGAGGCCGCGATCGCGGCCCAGCTCGACGTCGATGCGACGGAGGTCACGGTCGAGCAGGTGATCAGGCTCAACGTGCTGCACCTGCCGCTGGAGTCGATCGAACTGGCGGTGCCGGACACGGTGGTCGCGGCCGGCGGCATCACCGTCCGCAGCGGCGGGGCGCTGCTCGATTCGACCGAGGTCGGTCCCGTCGAAGCCCCCGCCGAGACGGCGGAAGGCTCCGCCGCCGACGCGGTCGCTGCCACCCGCTTCCGCACCATCCTCCCCGAACCGCTGATCGGCCCCGGCGAGATCACGGTCAGCTTCCGGCTCCCGGCAGCCGAGATTCCCCCGCGGTCCACGCTCGCCGTGGACGTGCCCCTGGTGCACCCCGTCGACGCGGCGCTCGGTCGTGAGACCGCCGCGATCACGGCTCCGGACGCGATCGTGGTGGGCGTGCGCGGCGATGCGTGGCGCAGGGACGTCGCCCCCGCGTCGGCGACGGCCCAGGCGTGGGCTGCCGTGAAGGTGCAGCGGAGCATCCCGCTGGCACTCTCCACCCGGGCCGCCGAGACCACGCGGGGCCTGGTGATCGAAGCGGCGTGGCTGCAGACGAGGATCCTGCCGACCGGCCGGGAGGAGGTGCGCCACTACGTGATCTCGTCGGCCCGCGACTCGGTGGCCATGACGCTGCCGGAACTCTCGGCCGGCGCGGGCTGGGCCGACGTCGCGCACGAGGTGCGGCTCGACGGCGACATCGTGCCCGCAGGGCCGGGCGGAGGCAGGCTGGTCGTCGAACTCCCGCGGGTGGATCCGAATCGGCGCTGGAGGCTCGACGTGCGGACAACGATCCGCCGCGCGGCGGGCTGGGCCGGATGGGCGGCGGCGCTCGGCCTGCCCGGTCGGCTGCAGCTCAAGCCCCCGGCCTTCGAGCCGCCCGTGCGGGAGCAGCGGTTCTACTGGACGATCCACGTGCGGCCCGACGAGCACGTGCTCGGCCTGCCGGCGGGCTGGACGAGCCAGCAGGCGTGGCGGCGGTCGACGCTGGGGTGGGAACTGCGGTCGTCGGCCGGCCCCATCAACATCGAGACCTGGTTGGCCGCCGCGGCCAATCGCGATCCCGGCGGCGACGTCTTCCCCCGGGGGTTCGCGCTGCCGCCCCTTGCGGAGCGCAGCGTCGTCTACTCGGGCGTCGGCCCGCCCGGCGCCGCGGTGGTGTGGGTGGTGCCGACCTGGTGTCTCGTGCTGCTCTCCTCGGGCGTCAGCCTCGCAGCGGCGTTCGCGGCGATCCACCGGCCCGGGTGGCGGCGGCCCGGGCTGTGGGTGGCGATCGCGGCCGGCCTCACGCTGGCGGCGGCGGCGGCGCCGAGCCTCGTTCCGCTCGTGGCCCAGGCCGCGGTTCCCGGCGTGCTTCTCGGTGGGCTGGGGTGGGCGCTGCACTCGATCTCAACGCGAGAACCGCGGCGCGATCCTGCGCCCGTCGCCGGAACGACCGCGCCGAGCTCCCTCACCCGGCTCACCGACGTGGCCCATGCGTCGTTCGTGCCCTCGGGGATCGAGGAAGCCTCGACGAGGACTCAGCCGAGGAACGCATGAGTCGCGGTGCGTCGGCGGTGCTTGTCGCGGGCGTGGCGGTCGCCGCATGCATCGCGGCCATCGCGGGTGTGTCGCGCGCCGACGAGCGGTCGGCCGACCAGCCGCTCGAGTTCGTCCGCGTGATCGTGCCGGCCGAGCGGCTCCGCGACGTGCCCCTGGAGGCCGGCCGGCTCGTACCCATGCCCCTCGCCGACTTCGACCGCGCCGTGGCCGCGGTCGCGGTGGGGCAGGCCTCGAGCGGCCCGAGGCCGCTGGCATCCGAGGCCCGCTACCGGCTTGCGATCGATGGCCGGGGCAGCCTCGCCGGCGGATTGGAGTTCGACATCGACGCCGGCGCCGCCGGTCTGGGCGGCTGGGTCTCCCTGGGGGCGGTGCACGCGGAGCGGGCGATGCTCAGGGCGGCACGCGGTGTGGGAGAAGCCGTTCTCTACGGCGTCGACGGCGGCCGTGTCGCCATCCGCACGCCCGTGGCCGGCGCGTATGCCTGCGGCCTTGCGGTCGCCCCGCTCGCCGACGCCACCTTCAGCCTGCCGCTCGTGGCCGCGGTGACCACACGGATCGAACTCCAGGTGCCGGAGTCGATGCGGCCCGTCTGTTCCGCCGGCCTGGTGACGCCGCCCACGGCGGCCGGAGGTGCGTGGCGGATCGACCTCGTCGGTGCCGAGTCGGTCGCCCTGTCGATCGTGCCCACCACTGCCCTGCAGCCGCGGGTGCGCTGCTGGACGAATGTCGTGATCCGCGGTCCGCAGATCGACGTCGCGGTGCGGGTGGTTCCCGAGGGACCGTGGCGATCCGGCGGGATCGCGCTTCGCAAGACGCCGGGCCTCGTGCTCGTGCAGGGTGGCATGGACGACGGCACCGGCGTCGATCTCGGGGATGCCGTGGACGACGCGCAGTTCGTCGTCGACCTTCCCGCCGGCCTCGAGGGCACGACCACGCCGCTCGACCTGCGCGGCGTCGGTCAGGCGGTGGTCGGCGCTCCGCTGGCCGTGCCCTCGATCAGGCCGACGGCGGAACGCTGGGCCGGCGGCGGACTGACGTTGACGGTCGATCCGGCGTTCGTCGTGGCGGCCCTCGACGTCGACGAGTGCGTGGTGGTGGCTCCATCCGCCGCTGCGCGGTGGCCGGCGGCCCGCGCGCCGACCGCTGCCGGCACCGGCGCCGAGGTGCATCTCGAGCAGCAGTCGGCGACCGCCCGGGCGACGGTCACGATCGCCCGCCGCGTGCCGCGGCTCGACACCGCGCGGGTGACGACGCTGGAGGTGTCGCCAGGGGCCGTGCTCGGCCGCGCCGCCTGCGAGGTGCGCGTCGATTCCGGAGAGGCCTTTGCAGTCGGGGGTCGCGTGGCCCCGGAGTGGTTCATCGATTCGGTCGAGCAGATCGATCTGGCCGCGACGGCGGATCCGGGCCGCGCGGACGGCGGGGCCGAACCGCGGCCGCGGCCGGCATCACATCGCGGCATCGACTGGCGGGTCGTCCGCGCGGGCGACGGCAGCGAACTCCGCATCGCGTTGGCGACGGCCGCCACGCCCGACCGCCCGCTCGGGCTGCGGATCACGGGGCATCGCCGCGGCGTGCCGATCGGGGGTGAGTTCCAGGTTGCAGATCTCGACATGGTGCGGCTCGACGGCGAAACCGCCGACACGACGCTCGTCGACTACCGCGTCGGTTCCGATTCGGTGGTGGAGCGGGCCGGCCGCCCGCTGGGGATCATTCCGGCGACGGGGCGGTGCGCCGCGCTCGCCGAGCCCGGCACCAGCCGGGGCCGCATCCACGGCGGCGACGACGGCGTGGCGAGCCTCGTCCGCCGTCGGCCGCCGCTGCAGGCCGACACGCTCGTCCAGCTGGTGGCCCGCGACTCGCGGATCACCGAGTCGCTGTCGTTCACGTGTCGCCCCGAGTCCGGAGCCCTCGACTCGGTCGTGGTCACCGTCTCGGAGCCGCTCGGGGACGCGGTTGAGTGGTCGCTCGTCGAGCCCGGCACCGGTGTGGTCGTGGCCCGCCGCCTCGAAGCAGCGGGTGAGGGCCGTGGCGCTGCGGGTGTCTCCACCCGCGAGTCGTGGCTCGTGGAGTTTCGACCGGCGGTCACCTCGACGGCCACGTTTCGAGCCACCCGCACGCAGCCCTTTGCGGCCGCGGCCGCCGTTCCGCTGGCCTGGATCGACGGCGCGACCGGCTCCCGCGGCACGGTCGTGATCCGGGGCGCCGGTGGCACCCGGCCCGGCGTCGTCAACCGCGGGCTGAGGGAGCGGCCGCCGGTCGCGGACGAACGGTCGGCGGCGGTGGTGACGGAACTCTCCTTCGACGCCGCCGACGTGCTCTCGTCGCCGGGCGCGGTATCGGCGGTGATGGTCGTGCCGCCCGACACCGCGGAGTCGCGGGCCTGGGTCTGGAGGGAGATGACGACGGCGTGCTGTCATGACGCCGGTTGGATCGAGTGCGAGACCGATTTCGACATCGAGAACCGCGGCCGATCCGAGGTGACGCTGAGCGTGCCGCCCGGGATGCGGCTTGACGAGGTGTCGATCGACAACGAGACGGTGTCGATCGAAGGCGGTGCCGAAGCCGGCGGCACGGCGCGGGTCGTGCTTCCGGCCGGCCGCGGCCGGATGCGCCTGCGCGTCCGCGGGGTCGTCGCGCGGGATCCGACGTGGGGTGCGTGGCGGATCGATCCCATCGCCTGTTCGATCGACGTGCCCCGGCTCGATGGCGTGCTGCGGCTGAAGGTTCCCGCCGCGATCGACCTCCTCCTTCCCGGCGGGCGTGCCGCCGACGAGCTCGACTGGGGCGAGCGGCTGTTCGACGCGATCTCCTGGGTCGACGACCGCCGCGAGGAGACGCCGGCGACCGAGGCCGGCTTCCGCATCGTCGAGGTGCCGGCGCGGATGGCCGGCGGCATCGGCGTGTATGCCGTCCGGCGGCGGCTCGTGGCGACCGCCGCGATCGTGGCGGCGGGCCTGATGGCCGCGGTGACGTGGTGGCTGGGCCGGCACCGCGGCCGGGTCGCGGTGGCCATCGCGGTGGCCGCGGCGCTGGCGGCCCTCTGGGCGCCGACACTCCTGGCGACGGTGGCGCGGGCGGCCTGGTGGGGCGGCCTCGCGGGGTTGTGTGCCTCCGCGATGCCGGCGGGCGGTCGCCGCCTCGTCGCCCAGCTGGCGGCGGTCGCCGGCGTGACGTTCGCCTTGCCCGCGGCGGCCGCGGATTCACCGCCGCGCGTCTACGTGGCGCCGGCCGACGACGGCGGCACGGCCCTGGTACCCGAGACCCTCTTCAGGCGGCTGACCACCTCCGTTCCCGGACGCGAGTCGGTGCGGGTGAGGCACAGCCGTCTCGTGGTCGGGCCCCACTCGCCGTGGCGGCTGGAGCTCGACGTCGATGCCGACCAGGGGGGCGTGCTCGACCTCGACCAGACGGGCGCGGACGTCCGCTGGGTGCGGCCCGTCGTGGCGGTCGCGGCGGTGACGGTGGACGTCCAGCGGGATGGACTGCTCGCCCGCGTCGTCGTCGCCACCGCCGGCCTGCACCGCGTGGCGATCGAACTCACGCCCCGGCCGGTGGCCACGGGCGGCGTGGAGCGGGTGGTGGTGCGGCTGCCCGCCGCCGCCGAGGCGGAGGTTTCCGCCACCGCCAATCCCGGTGCCGAGACGACGGCCCCATGGCAGTGCGATCGGGCGGACGCGGCCGGGGCGTGGAGGCCCGGCGGCGTGGTCGGCGACGCGGCCGACATGTCGCGGACGGAGCGGGTGCGGCTGGTGCGGTCGATCGACGAGCGACGCCCGCTGCTCGCCACGCCCGTCGCCGCGACCAGCGTCAACGACGTGTGGTGGGGCGAGGATGCCTGCGTGGTCAACGCCACGTTCGACATCGATCAGGCTGGCGGGGTGGTCCGCTCGGTCGTCATCGCGGCCGACCGGTCGCTGAAGCCAGTGGAGAACGCCGCCGGCCAGACGCTCGTGCCGCTCGGGCCGGGCCGCTATCTCGTCGACATCCCCGATCCGACGCCGGGGCCGCTGCGGCTCACGGCCACCTTCGCCATGGCGCTGACCGATCCGACCGGCATCTTCGATGTGCCCGACGCATGGATCGAGGCCACGTCGACGGAGGCCCGCACCGTCCGCTGTGCGGCCGCCGCGGGGCTCGACGTGACGCCGGAACTTCCCGCGGGCTATTCGCTGCTTCGCACCCGGGACGGCGATGCTCCCGAGGTGACGGCGGCGTGGAGGTCGGAGCACGTCACGTCGGGCGACGCGCTCGCCGAGCAGGGTGCTCGCACCGTGGCGGAGCGGCCGCGGCCGCGGGTGGCTGTGCGCCGGCGGCCCGTGCCGCCGCGGCTCGTGCAGCGGCTCGAGGCCTCGTTTGCGATGGACGAGGTGGCGGTCGCGTTCGACTGTCAGATCGACTCCCGCAGCAGTCCGTTCACCGGTGTCACGCTCGAAGTTCCCGCCGAGGCGGCGGTGGAGCGTGTCGCGGTGGTCGATGAGGGCGGCTCGGCAGGCGTGGTCGACGTGCACGTGTCGAGGCCGGCGCCGACCCGGCTGCTGGTGGTCGCGCAGCGGCCGCGGACCGGCATCTTCCGGCTGACGCTGGCCGCCCACGTGGCCGGTGCCGGTGACGGGGGCCGCATGCCGTTGGTGAGGTGCATCGTCGCCGATGGCTCGCCGCTCGCCGTTCGCTGGCGGTCGCGCGACGGCACCCGCGTGCGCTTCGAGACGTCGGAATCGCAGGACGTGACGGCCGGCACGGACGCCTTCGAGATCGCGGCGGGCGGTGCTGCGCCCACGTTCACCCGCTCTCCCGCCGACGCAGTCGACGACCGCCCGGTCGAGTCGCCGCTGGACGACGTCGCGGCCGTCACGGATGTGGCGGCTGACCGTGGCGTGGAGGGCACGACGATCCATCTGGTCATCGATCGCACGGGCAGGCTCTGGGGGCTTGCGCGGTTCGAGGTGGTCGCGACGGAGCCGGTGGTGCGGCTGCGGCTGCCGTCCGGGCTGAGGCTCTTTGACGTGCTCGTCGACGGCCGCGAGACACGGGCCACCGCGGTGGAGCCGGGTGCGTGGGACGTGCGCTTGCAGGATGTCGGCTGGCCCCGGTCGCTCCTCGCCGTGTTCGCCGGCGAAGGAGGCGGCGCCGTCGATGCAGCCGGGGCGATTCGCATCGAACCGCCCCGGATCGATGGGCTGCCGTGCCGCGAGGTGCTGTGGACGATCGACGCGCCCGCCGACGTCCGCCTGCGGGTGGCGGATCCCGGCCAGGTGGTGGCCACGGCGGAATGGAGGCGGCTGCAGGCCGTGCTCCGCGGTCGCGTGGCGGCGGCCTTCGCGGCCGCGGCCGATCGGGCCGCCGAACCGGATCGGGAGCGTCTCGTCGCGTTCGCGCGGGCTCGGGAGCGGGGCGGGCGGACGGCCCTGGAGTCGGAGTGGGAGCAGGCCGTCAAGGGGCCGGCCGAGGCCGGCGCGATGCGGTCGCACGTCGCCGGCGCCGGAGACGACGGCATCACGATCCGGCTGAGCCGCCGCGTGGCCGCCGGCTCCGGGGGTCGCGGCGTGGCGACGATCGTCCTGCTCGGCGGGTTGGCGGCCACGTGGTGTGCGGCGGCGCAGTGGCCCGCCGCGTGCGCCATGGCGGTCGCGCGGGGGTGGCCGTGGCTGATCGCGGCGGGCGGCGCAGCCTGGGTGATCCTGCTTCGGCCGATGCTGCCGGGCTGGGCGATGCTGGCGATCGGCGCCGCGGTGCTCGTCGCCCGCAGGCGCTGGTCTGCAGAGGGTTCACCCCCGACCTGAAACGGCCCGTGACAAGGCCAGTTCATCGCGGTCAAAGCGGTCTGGTTCGGCCCGCAGGCCGCCGCTACCGTCCGCCATCTCGATGAACCGACGGCCGCACGACCGGCGTCGCCCGCCCGGAATGGATTCCGGTCCGGGTTCGCGAGGGGCATGGAGGCAACGGTGCGCATGGCTGGCTCACGCAGCGGCGGCGGTCTGGTCGGATGGTTCGTGGCATGCGCCGCAGTGGCGGTGGGGTGGGGCGGCGGCGACGTGGCCCGGGCCGCCGGCTACCGGACCGTGAACTTCATCGTCGAGGCGCCCACGGAGGCGCTCGCCCGCCGGATCGGCGACGCCGCCGAGCAGTATCGCGAGACGCTCGCAGTCGAGTGGGTGGGCAGCCCGCTGCCGCGATGGAGCCGTCCCTGCCCGATCACCGCGCAGGTGGCTCCCCACCTCGGCGCCGGCGGGGCCACGAGCTTCGTCTTTGACCGCGGCGAGGTGTTCAACTGGACGATGACGATCCAGGGCAGCGAGGAGCGGATTCTCGACTCGGTCCTGCCGCACGAGATCACGCACACGATCTTCGCGAGCCACTTCCGCCGCCCGCTGCCCCGCTGGGCCGACGAGGGGGCCTGCACCACCGTCGAGCATCCCGTGGAGCGGTCCCGCCAGCACCGGCTGCTGATCGAGTTTCTGACCACGGGCCGCGGCATCGCCTTTCCGGAAATGTTCGCCATGAAGGAATATCCGGCCGACGTGCTGCCGCTTTACTCGCAGGGCTACTCGCTCGCCCGCTACCTGATCGAGCGCGGGGGGCGGCACAAGTACGTCTCGTTCGTGGCCGACGGCCTGGCGGGCGAGAACTGGTCGGCCGCGCTCACCAAGCACTACGGCGTCTCGAGCGTGGCGCAGATGCAGCACGTCTGGCTCGACTGGGTGAAGCAGGGCTGCCCGGCACCGCCGGCCGCGCTGGCGGCGGCCGTGCCGGCTCCGGCGACGCTCGCGGCCACCACCCGTGGCCAGAGCCCGGATGGGCCGCAGGCGGCGCCGCCGGACGCCGTGTCGTCGCCGGTGGCGACGAGCGCAGCCCGCACGTCGATCTACGCCCAGGCCCGTCGCGGCCAGCCACCAGCACCGACGACGCGGTGACGGGTGGCCTCGGGCCTGTCCCACGTGAGGCTCAAGCCTGCCCCCATCGCTCACGCGTGAACTGAATCAGGCCCGTTTCTTCTTGGTGACCGTTGTTTCCTGGCTCGCTGCCAAAGCGGCGAAGGCGAGGTCGGTGGCCGAGATCATCGAGCCGGCGTTGTCCCGGGAAGCAACCGACCCCGCTGTGGGCATCGAGGGAGCGCCGCCATACGCGCCCGCGTCGAAGAGGCCAGTGCCCAGAAAGTCGGCGGTATCGAGGATGTCGAGTATGCCGTCGAAGTTGTAATCACCTTCGGTCCACGACGTTGCCTGCGCGGCGTCGTACTTGCCGCCGGCGAGGAAGTTAGCGGCATCGAGCACGTCGACCACGAGGTCGAGGTTGGAGTCACCCGGTGCCGCGAATCCGATGGTGAACGAACCGTCCCCGTTGTCGAGCCAGCCGATCGTCCTGCCGACGCCCTGAGCGACCGCCCGAGCCACGGCGCTCGATCCGAGGCCGGAGGGCTCCGTCCAGAGGCCGTCTCCCCGGGCCGCGGCGATCAGGCCGACGAGCGTCTCGAATGTCATTGCTTTGGCAACGGTGATGGAGCCTGTCCCGATATCGACGTGCCCTGCCGCCTCGATCGTAAGGCTCTCCAGCAGGGCCGTGCCGGCGCCAGCGTCGATCACGATCGATGCGCCCGGTTTGACTATGACCGCACCGGTCCCGAAGGCCGCGGCGTTCCTAACAACCAGGGTTCCGGCCTCGACGATCGTGCCACCCGAATGGCTGTTGGCCTTGTCGAGGATCAGCGTGCCGCCTCCCTGCTTGACGATTTGCAAGACGCCGGTGCGGGCTTCGGTGTCGGTGGCGGTCTGTCCGGTCGGCACGGTGATGCCGCTCACGCCCGCCGTGTAGTTCATATACAGGTTGTTGCCATCTCTCATCACCGAAAACGCAGCTCGCGTCACGTTCAGCGCGTTGGCAAAGCCCGACGTGTCCACCGCCATACAGCCCGGCGTAAAGCCATTGATGCCGCCGGAAAAGGTGCCCAGCAGCCAGCGGTGATCGCGTGTGGGATCGAAGTTCACCGCTGGTCCCGGGGTTTGCAGGCTCGTCCCCGCCAGCGTGACCGCTCGAATCACGATCGGCGTGTGCGAGTCTGCCGCCGTCAGCGTCAAGGCGCCTGAGGCGCTCACGAAATCCCAGCCGCTGCCAGCCGCGCCCGCCGCATCGGCGAGTTCCCACTCCACGATCGTTGCACCGGAAATCTCGATGGCGGCGGTCGAGAGGGTTCCCAGCCGCTGGCCGGGCCTCAGGGTCGCCTGCGACTGGAGCCGGAGTGGCCCGGCGATCCTGCCCGACCCTTCGATCGAAGCGTCGGGACCCACGTCGATGGTCCCGAGGCCGGTCGTTCCCATGACCACAAGTCTGCCGTCGTCGATCAGCGTCGCTCCCGAATAACCGTTCATGCCGGAAAGCGTCAGTGTGCCGCTGCCCGTCTTGCGGATGCTGCCCGCGCCCGTGATGGGCCCGCCGACGGTCCCCAGCTGGAACTCGGCCACGGCTCCGCCGGCGACGCTGATCGCCGGCGAACCGCTCGTGGCCACGACGACGCACGCAGCAGAAAGTAGGCGACCGCCAGCAAGGCGATTGACGGTCCCGCCGTCTGCCGCAATCCGCACGGTCCCGCCGACGATGGAATCGACGATCGACTGTCTCCCGCTCAGAGTCAGGGATGCGGAACCGCCGACCGTGTCCACCCGCGTGGCCGGCACGTCGATCACACGCGTGCCGTCAAACAGGGAGATGACGAGGCTTCCGTCGCCTCGAACCCTCGTCAGGAACGTGTCCGTGGCGTTCGTGCTCGTGAGCGAGAGAGGGCCAAAGCTCGCCGAGCCGCTGAAGTCGCCCGTCACGATGGCTGTGCCATCCGGGAGGACCGCAATCCTGCGGCCGGCATCCCAGCCGCTTCCGCCCATGCTGCGGGTCCACGTGGGCGACCCGTCCGACGCGAGTTTCAGGATGAAAGCATCGCTTTCGCCGGCGCTTGCAAGAGTGGCCGAGCCGATCGTGGTCGCCTCGGTGAATGATCCGGTCACGACCATCGAGCCATCGGGATAAGCGGCGACTCCTGTCGCCTGGTCGCGACCGGGCCCGGC
>JBJTQP010000147.1:0-25717 GCA_046075685.1 Planctomycetaceae bacterium
GACCGACCATTTCAATTGCCGACGTTGCTCTACTCCTTCAGGATTAGATTAGTTGAGGGTAGAGGGAAACAGGGACATAGGAGTTCATAGCTCAAGTTTCTCCCTGAGCCTCGGTCGTGGAACTCACGTTTTCCGCGGCGAAGTTGCCCTTGAGTCGGCGGGGTGCTCCCGCCATCATCCGTCCGCGTCGGCGTGTCCCGGCGGCCACGGAGGGCCGTGCCGGCGGGCCGGCCATCACGCGTCCGGCCCAGTTCCGCACAGCAAGGAGAGCATTCCGTGAACAGGCATCTGGCAGTCTTCGCACTCGCGGTCGCCACGACAGTCGGGCAGTCCGCCACCGCCCAGGTTCCCGCCCAGCCCGCCCCGGCGGCTCCCGCGGCGCGGGCGACGCCGGCCGCCCACGTGGCGGTGATCGACGTCGGCTACATCTTCAAGAATCACGCCCGCTTCAAGCAGGCGATGGACAAGATGAAGGACGAGGTGATGCAGGCCGAGAACGCCCTCAAGGGCGAGCGGGATCGGATCAACGGCCTGATGGAGCAGCTCAAGGGATTCAACGTGGGCACGCAGGAATACAAGAAGCTCGAGGCCGAGGTGGCGAAGGCCCAGGGCGACTTCAGCGTCAACGCCAGTTTGCAGAAGAAGGAATTCATGGACCGCGAGGCCAAGGTCTACCTCCAGGTGTACAACGAGATCGAGCGGGCCGTGAGCCAGTTCGCCCGCGACAACGGCATCGCCGTGGTGCAGCGGTTCGACGGCGACCCGGTCGACTCGGCCGACCGCAACCGGATCCTCGGCAGCATCACCAAGGCGATCGTCTACTACGATCCGAACATCGACATCACGCCCGACGTGCTGCGGATGCTCAACGGCGCCGCCGTCGCCGGCGTGCCGGGGGCGCAGCCGAAGCCGCTCCGCTGAGCGGCGCGGGCCGGGCCACGATCAGCCGGGCCCGGAGGGAGTCGCGCACGACCCCTTCCGGGCCCGTTCCTCATCCCACGCGAGCCGCATGCGCACCCAGCAGACGATCCGTCGCCCCGTGTCGGTGTCAGGTGCCGGCTACTGGACCGGCCACCCGGTGACGGTCGAGTTCATGCCCGCTCCGGCCGGCAGCGGCGTCGTGTTCGTCCGCATGGCGGACGGCGTGGCCGTGCGGATTCCGGCGGTCGTGGATCACCGGGTCGAGGCCGCCGCCCGGACGAATCTCGCGGCCGCCGGCGTGGGCATGCAGATGGTCGAGCACGTCCTCAGCGCGCTGGCGGGTCTGGGGGTGGATTGCTGCGTCGTGCGGGTCGATGCCGAGGAGATGCCGGGGCTCGACGGCTCGGCGCTGGCCTTCGTCGAGGCGCTCGATGCGGCCGGCATCGAGTCGCTGGGCGCCCCGCTGTCGCCGCTGGTGGTGACGGACACCCATCGCGTGGGCGATGACGCCTCGTGGGTCGAGGTGTCGCCGCCGCGGTTTGCGGGCCTCTCGGTGGAGTACGAACTCGACTACGGCCCCGGTCCGATCGGCCGGCAGACGCTCGCCCTGCGGGTCACCCCCGAGACGTACCGTCGCGAACTGGCCGCCGCCCGCACGTTCATCTCGCAGGACGAGGCGGCACGGCTCCGGGCGGCGGGGCTGGCCCGCACCGTGGGCTACGGCGACCTGCTCGTGTTCGGCCCCGACGGCCCGGTGGAAAACTCGCTCCGCTGGCCCGACGAGTGCGCGCGGCACAAGGTGCTCGATCTCGTCGGCGACCTGGCCCTCGTGGGGCGGCCGCTGCACGCCCACGTCCGGGCGTGCCGGAGCGGTCATCGGCTCAACGGCGTGATGGCCGCGGTCGTGGCGGCCGGCCAGGGGAGGCGGGCTTCGGCCTGATCGCCCATGGGTGTCGACGACGTTCGCGACGAGGATCCGGTGCCGGTGGCCGGCACCGTCGGCAGGCCGCCGGAAGTGCATCCCACCGCGGTCGTCGACCACGGTGCGCGGATCGCCGACGACGTGCGGATCGGCCCCTACTGCGTGATCTCCGCCGGTGCCGTGATCGGCCGCGGCACGGTGCTCGCCAACCACGTGACGATCGCGGGCAGCGTGGTGCTCGGAGAGCGGAATCGCGTGTTTTCCAACTGCGTGCTGGGTGGCGAACCCCAGGACGTCAGCTACCGCGGCACCGACACGCGGGTGGAGATCGGCCACGACAACGTGATCCGCGAGGGTGTCACGATCAACCGCGGCTCCGAGAAGGAGGGGGGCGTGACGTCGGTCGGGAGTCACAACTTCCTGATGGCTGCCTGTCATGTCGCCCACGATTGCCGGATCGGCGACCACGTGATCATCGCCAACGGGACGCTGCTCGGCGGGCATGTGCGCGTGGACTCGCGGGCTTCGCTGTCGGGGGTCGTGGCGGTGCACCACTGGGCCACGATTGGCGGCTGGTCGTTCGTGGCGGGGCTGTCCCGGGTGCTCCACGACGTGCCGCCCTTCATGCTCTGCGAGGGCTCGCCGGCGCGGCCGCGGTGCATCAACACCGTGGCCCTGCGGCGGGGCGGGCTGCCGCAGCCGGTGGTCGAGGCGATTCACGAGGCCTACCGGCTGCTCTATCGGGCGAAGGTGGGCGTCGAACCGGCACGGGAGATCCTGCGGTCGCAGGCGATGCTCGTGCCGCAGGTGCTCGAACTGCTCGAGTTCCTGGAGCGGCAGCAGCAGGGTCGGCATGGCCGCGCCCTGGAGCGGAGGAGGGCGGCATGACGCGGATGCGGGTGGCGGTGGTTGGCTGCGGTCATCTCGGGGCTGTCCATGCGCGGCTGCTCGCCGCCCGCAGCGATGCCGACCTCGTGGCCGTGGTCGATCCGCTGGCGGAGTCCCGCGAGCGGGTCGCCGCCGCGCACGGCTGCCTGGCGCTCGCCGAGCCGAAGGCGCTCGCAGGGCTCGTCGATGCGGTGGTGGTGGCGGCGCCGACCGGCCTGCACGCGGCGGTGGCAGTGCCGCTGCTGGAGGCCGGAATCGACCTGCTCGTAGAGAAGCCGATCGCGGCCGGCGCCGAAGACGCGCGGGCGATCGTGATCGCGGCCCGCCGTTGCGGTCGGACCGTGGCCGTGGGGCACGTGGAGCGGTTCAATCCTGCCTGGCAGGCCGCGGCCTCCCGGGCCGGCAGGGCGACCGTGGTCGAGGCCACGCGGACCGCGCCCTTCACGTTTCGGTCGCTCGACGTGGGCGTGATCCACGACCTGATGATCCACGACATCGATCTCGTGCTCTCGCTCGATCCCGGCCGTCTGGAGCGGGTGGAGGCGCAGGGCATCGTCGCCACCGGTGGCCACGAGGATGCCGCCCGGGCTCGGCTGGCGTTCTCCTCGGGACTCGTTGCCGACCTCACCGCGTCGCGGATCAGTCCGACGGCCCGGCGGACGGTGTCGCTCTGGTCGGCCGATGCCCTGGTGCACTGCGATCTCACCGCCAAGACCGTGGACCGCATCGCTCCGTCCGCCGGAGTGCGGTCGGGCGAGTTCTCCGCGGCGGCCGTGCCGCCGGCGGAGCGGGCGGCTCTCAAGGACCGCTTCTTCACCGACATCCTTCCCTTCGAGCGGATCGCCGTGGACGACGCCAACGCCATCGCCTGCGAGCATGACGACCTGTTCGCGGCCATCCGCGAGGGCCGCCCCCCGCTGGTCAGTGCGGCGGCCGGCGCCGCCGCGGTGGAGATCGCCGCCCGCGTGATCGACGCCCTGGAGTGCACGCGGTTCGGCCGCGGCGGGCGGCCGGCGGGTCGGGCCGCCACGATTCCGATGGTTCCGCACCGCCGGACCGGCTGACCGTCACGATCGCGACGACCGGCACGGTCACGGCTGCATCCGCCCGCCGGGGGTGCCGATACCAAACGAAGGAGCTTCCCACGGGGGCGGCTCGGCATCGAGGTGCCGCATGGACCAGCGCGTCGTGTTCGCCATGCTTCTCGCGGCCGCCATCAGTGCCCCGGGGCACGGCAGCGAACCGCTGGAGTTCGACGGCTTCGGGCTCGGCGACTTCGCAGGCACGGGTTCGATCGCCGCGGACCTCGAGCGGATCGCGGCCGACCAGCAGCGGGAGCGGCTCCGACGAATGCCCGAACTCGCCGTGATCGCACCGGGGCCCGTGGGCCGCGACGCCCCGCAGGTGCCGCTCACGGCTGAACTGCGGAGCCATCTCGAGCGGTTCGACGTGGCCGCCGGCCTGCTCGCCGACACGCAGGTGATGGCGGAGGGACCGGCGCGATGGATGGGCCGGATTGGAGTCTCGAACGTTCGGCCCGATGGCCGCGAATCGCTCGAACTGCGGACCATGGTCGGCAACAACGCGGAGTGGGGCCTCGTCGGGGTCGAGGTCGGGCCGCGGTTGGAACGCCGGCTCCGCAAGGGGGTCACGGTGTTCATCGATGGGAAGGCGGAGGCCCAGGCGCGGCGATCGACGGACACGGGCTGGTGGTCGCTGCCGGGCACCGCGACCGACGGCGCGGCCATGGTGGGGGTGGGGGCCCGCACCGGCCTGACCAGGTGAACCGCGACCGCGAGCACTCAGCCTGCGGCATGCAGTCGCACCCTTCCACACGGGGCCGCCCGTGCCCCGTCGCCGGACGTTCGCGTCGGGCATCGTGCCCGACGCTCACTCGACGCCGCCGGTGCTACGCCATCCTGGCTTCGCGTGGCGGCATACGCCGGCTCTCGGGGCACGGGCGGCCCCGTGCTCGATGTTCGTAGCCGCAGGCTTGCAGCCTGCGGTGCATGGTCGTCGGTTCCGCAGCGGCGGTCGCACGTGCGGGCGTCGGGAGCCCGCCGTGTCAGGCGAGGTCGCGGTCCTGGAAGAGGATCAGCGCCACCAGGAGGGCGAGGGTCGAGTAGAGGGCCGCATAGACGGCCGCCCAGCCCAGGTAGCCCCAGGGCACGGGGGTGCCGCCCACCACCGCCGCCTCGATCGTGAAGTGATCGAGCACCGGCAGGAGCGTGGCGATGAGCTTGCCGAAGAATCTCACGATCGCAAATTTGCCCACGCTCGACTGCACGATCAGCGGCACGAGATGGCCGAGCGTGTAGATCGTGAAGCAGATCACGAGGTTGGGCACCATGCCGAGGCGGGTGGAGACGGCCAGGCTCACGGCCGCCATCAGGATCGTCTCCAGCAGCGAGAGGACCAGCCCCGGCACCACGGTGATCATCTCCTCGGCGCAGTCCCGCCAGAGCGGATCGGTCTTGGACGCCTCGCGGGCGTCGTAGACCACCTTCAGGCTCGTGGTGGCCAGCAGCACGCCGCCGAGGATCAGGAACACCAGCGTGGCGACCAGCACCAGCCCGGCGAACTTGCCGAGCACGAACTGCCAGCGGGCCAGGGGCTTCGAGAGGACGGTCAGCGCGGTGCGGCCCTCGATCTCGTCGGCCACGGAGATGCTGGCGGTCCAGACCACCACCAGCAGGGCGAGCACCTTGATGAGGGTCAGCCCGCTGTCCTTGAGCATCTTCACGTCCTCGCCGAACGTGTTGTAGGGGATCACGATGAAGGCCAGCAGCAGGGCGATGCCCAGCACGATCGCCACCGTGAACACCGGCTGCCCGATCGCCTCCTTCGTGGTGGCCGACGCGACGGCCGCCAGCCGTGGCGCGCCCAGCCGGAAGACGGCGTAGGCGGCCACCACGCCGGCCAGTGCCGCGAGCGTCCAGGGCAGGACGGCGGCCTGCGGATTCTCCGCTGCGAGCTGCCAGGAGACCGCGAGCCGTGCGGGGCTTGCGGCCTCGTTGGTGGCCTCGAGCCGGGCCCGCTGGCCGACGAACGGATTGGTCGCGCCCTCCGCCTTCGTCCACGTCCAGGGCTTTCCGGCAGCCAGCGAGACCTCCGCCTCCTTGACGAGGGCGAATCCCTCCACCGGCTGCTGGGTGCGAACCATCAGCGGGGCGTCGCTTTCGAGACGGAGTTCGGCGAGCTCCTGCGGCCGGAGTTCGAGCGGGATCTCCACGAGTTTCGCACCCGGCTCGACCACCACGCTGCGCTGGAAATCGTTCGCTGACCAGAGCCGCGACAGCGACCGCGTGACCTGGTCGAGCGGCACCAGGGGCGTGAAGGCGAGGGCGGCCGCCGAATAGGCCAGCAGCAGCCAGGCGAGCGGTCCGAGAAACCCGTCACCGAGGCTGACCCGGGCCTCGGCGGCGAGCCGGGGAGCCACGAGCCGCAGCAGTCCGTAGACCGCGATCGCCAGCAGCAGGGTGCAGGCGGCGGCCGTTCCGACCATCCAGATCGGCGGCAGGGCGATCAGCCAGCGGTTTGCATTGGCGAACACAGGCACGGGGAGCGGCATGGACAAAGGCATGGGCACGAGTCCACCTCGGGGAGGCGAAGGATGATCAGGAAGTATGACTCGCCGGCCGTGACGGCGGAAGCGGCGCGTCCGCCGGGCGGCGGGGTGGCGGCGAGAACACTGGTGCGGCTCCGGTCAGGAGTCGCCGTCCGGTCCGGCGATGACCGCGGCGGCGGGAGCGTCCAGCGGCCACGCGGCCAGCACGCGGTGGACGTCGTCGTGGGTCACGGCCTCCACGAGCCGCAGATGGTCCGCCACGGAGCGGTAGGAGCGGGTGTGAGACCAGTCGAGCCCCACGTCGAAGAGCCGACGGCGCGGCTTCTCGCCGGCGAGCACGACCCGGCTGGCGAGCTTGTTGCGCGCCCGCTCGAACTCGTCGCGGCGGACGCCTCCGGAGCGGGCCTCGGCGTAGATGCCGGCGATCCGCTCCCCGAGCGGACCGACGTCGGCGGCGGCGCAGGACAACTGCGTGACGAACAGGCCGGCGTCGAGGAAGGTGTGCAGGCCGAGCCCGGCGTGCTCCGCCTCGCCGGTGTCGACGAGGTCCCAGTAGAGGCGGCTGCCCGATGCATCGCCGAGGAGGATCGCCAGCAGACGGGCCGCATGCCGGTCGTCGTGAAACTCGTCGGGACCCGGCACCATCCAGACCGCGTAGTCGAGCGCGGCGGACGGCCGCACGATCCGTTCGGTGCCCGGCCGCGCCGCGCCGACGGGCATTGGCCGCACGAGCCGGTCCGGGGCCGCGGCCGGCGGCCACGCGCCGCACAGCCGCTGCGCCGAGTCGACGAGCGCCGCGAAGTCGACCGCACCGCTGGCGGCCAGCACCATCGTGTCGGGCGCGTAGCGGCGGCGATGGTAGTCGCGCATCGCGTCCACCGGCAGGGCCGTGATCGACTCCACCGTGCCCAGCACGCTGCGACTCAGCGGATGGCGTCCGAAGTAGGCCGCCCGGCAGTGGTCGTCGGCCCCGAAGGGAGGCTGGTCGTCGTACATCCGGATCTCCTCCAGGATGACCGACTTCTCGGTGTCGAAATCGGACTCGCGGAGGGCGGGCCGCATCATCCGGGCGAGCAGGTCGACCGCCTCGTCCTGCCGCTCGGGCAGCACCGACGCGTAGTAGACAGTGTCCTCCTCGCTGGTGAACGCGTTGACGCTCGCGCCCATCGCGTCGAAGCGGTGGTTGATCTCGTCGCCCGAGATCTCGGGCGTGCCCTTGAAGGTCATGTGCTCCAGGAAGTGGCTCACGCCCGACAGGCCGTCGGTCTCGTCGCGGGCTCCCGTGGCGACGAAGAAGCCCACGCTCGTGGAGACCGCGGCGGCCGTCGTCTCGGCGACGACGTCGAGGCCGTTGGGCAGCCGCTCATGCAGGAAGGCCATCGGGCAGCTCCAGGGGTTCGCGGCCCAGCGACACCACCGTGACGTCGGTGGGCGGGTTGGCCGCCAGCCAGCCCTCGATGGCGGCGTGGTCGAGCCGGTCGTAGCGGTCGAGTTCCTCGGCGAGGGTCCGGAGGCCGCCGAGGTGATACCACTGCCGGGCGATGGCCCCGGCGCGGGCGGCGCTCGATTCCTGCTGCATGATCAGGATGCTCTTGGCCCGGGCCTTGACGCGGTCGACCTCCTCGCGGGTGATCGTGCCGGGCAGCCGCGCGATCTCGGCGAGCATCACGTCGAGCGTCTCCTGGGCCCGCTCGGCCGTGGTGCCGGCGTAGCACACGGCATGCGCGAAATCGCGGTTCGTCTGGTAGCCGGCGGAGACGCTGTAGCAGAGCGCCCGCCGCTCGCGGACCTCGGTGAAGAACCGGGAACTGGGGCCGCCGCCGAGGATCGCCAGGGCCGCGGTCGATTCATGCGAGGCGTCGTCGCGGTACGGCGGCACCGAACAGCCGATGGCGATGTGCGTCTGCTGCGCATCGTGGGCCACGTGGCCCACCGCCGCGCCCCGCGGCCCGGTCGCCACCGGCGGCGGCGGCGCGGCCTGCCAATCACCCAGCAGCCCCTCGATCCGGGCGACGAAGTCGTCCCAGTCGATGCGGCCGGCCACCGACACGATCATGCCGGCCGGCTGGAGGTGCCGGGCGGCGAACGTCCGCACGTCGTCGATGCCGATCGCCTCCACCTCCTGCGAGACGCCCTCCGTGGGCAGGCCCCACGGGGCGGGACACTGCAGCCGCCGCAGGGCGGCGATCGTGCGATGGGCCGGCTCGTCCTCGATGCCGGCGAGATTCTGCAGCACCATCTGCCGTGCGGCCGGCAGTTCATCGGCCGGCACGAGCGGCCGGCGAAGGATGTCGGCGTAGATCGGCAGCACCGCGGCCAGCTGGCGGGCGACCATCGCGCCCGACACGCTGAGATGGGTGCTCGACACGCCCTGGGACCATTGCACGCCGGCCGACTCCAGATCCTCGACGAGCTGGCGGCTGTCGCGGTCGCCGGCGCCGCGGAGGCACATTTCGCCGGTGACGGTGGCCAGGCCGCAACGCTCCGGCGGGTCGTGAATGCTGCCGGCGGCCGCATGAAAGGCGACGGCCACCGACTCGAGTTCCGGCATCCGTTCGCCGACGATCGCGATGCCGTTGGCGAGGGTGGTCGAGTGCAGCGACTGGTTCACCGGCTGGAGATCTCGCGGGCGGATGGGGCGGGTGGAAAACGCCGGTTCGCGGCGGGGCGGAAACGCCGCACACTAGGCCATGGCGGCCGCTTCGTCCACCACCTTGTACACCGTCCGCACCCGGCGGAATCCCAGCCGCTGGTAGAGCCGCACCGCCCCCGCGTTCTCGACGGTGACCTCGAGCGTCACCCGTCGCAAACCGTGCATCCGGAAGCCGGCCAGGCAGCGATCGATGAGCGACGTGCCCAGGCCGATCCCGCGATGCCCGGGCACCACGCCGATGTTCTGGATCATGCCGCCGCCCCCCCGCTCGGCGACGCCCTGGATGGTCCCGCACCACTGCAGGCTCTCGGGCGCATCGCCGTGGGCGATGAGCCACGTGGTGGCAGGCAGGAACCCGGGTTTGTTGCGGATTTCGCGCATCAGCCGGCGGCAGCCATCGAGGCTGCCGAGGCAGGGAAACACAAGCGAGTCGATCTCGTCGCGAAACGAGCGGAACTTGGTCCGGGCATGGACGTCGAGCACGGCCTCGCTCCACGGCACCAGCCGATAGCCGGGGGGGAGGGCCGCGGACCAGCGTGGCACACCGAGATCGGCCTCCATCCGATACCGCTTGAAGTAGGTGGAGTCCATGGCACGCCATTGCCCGGGGTGTGCGGGGCGTCGGCTGACCCCCGCATTCGTCCGAACCTAAGTCTGGCACGCGAAACGGTCAATGCGCCGGTGCGGCGATGATGTTCCGCCGCCACGCGGCGAGGGGCGAGTGGCACGCGGCATCGTTACAGGCTATGATTTTGAGTGGTCAAAAAATGATTTTTGATGATCCAAAAACCCCCGTGTGGCGCGGCCGGCCGATCCGCGTGGGCCGGCGGGGTGTGGTGTGGGCCGTCTGGGTGACGTGCCTTGCCGCCGGATGCGGCAGCCGGGGGCCGGGCCACGGTGCGGCGCAAC
Organism: Planctomycetaceae bacterium; assembly: GCA_046075685.1. GTDB lineage: Bacteria > Planctomycetota > Planctomycetia > Pirellulales > UBA1268 > QWPN01. The sequence continues at coordinate 9,862 of JBJTQP010000147.1, forward strand.
CGCCTGGGCCGGCCGAGCGGCCCCGGGTGCTGGCCACGACCACCGTGGTGGCCGATCTCGTCCGCCAGGTGGCTGGCGATCGTCTGGGCGTCGACTGCCTGATGGCCGCGGGCATCGATCCGCACTCGTACCGTCCCACGCCGCGGGACGCCGATCGGCTGGCTTCGGCGACGCTCGTGGTGGCCAACGGCCTGCACCTCGAGGGCAAACTCGCCGGCCTTCTCGAGCGGCTCTCCGGGGCCCGGCGGGTGCTCTCGGTGGGGGAGACGCTGCCCGCTGCTGAGCTTCTCGCCGCCGGCGGAGGGCAGTTCGACCCGCACGTCTGGTTCGACCCGCTGCTCTGGAGCCGGGCGGCGGCGCCCGTGGCCGAGGCCCTCGCCGCGATCGATCCGCCTCACGCTGCCGAGTATCGCGAGCGGGCCGTGGCCTACGCCACGCGGCTGCAGGCGGTCGATGCGGCCGTGCGGCGGCGGATCGAGACGATCCCGGAGTCGCGTCGCGTGCTGGTCACGGCCCACGATGCCTTCCGATACTTCGGGCGGGCATACGGCATCGAGGTGGTCGGGGTGCAGGGCACCAGCACCGAAAGCGAGGCGGGGCTCGCGGACATCAACCGGATCGTCGACCTGCTCGTCACCCGGGGCATTCCGGCGGTCTTCATCGAGACCAGCGTCTCCGATCGCAGCGTCACCGCCCTTCGCGAGGGCGCCGCCGCCCGCGGCCACACGGTGGCGGTGGGCGGCACGCTGCATTCCGATTCCCTCGGAGGTCCGGGCAGCGGCGCTGAGACGCTCGAGGCCGCCCTCGAGGCGAACGTGGGGGCGATCGTGGCGGGGCTCTCCGGCACCGGTGACGACCCATGACCGTGCCTGCCGGGCCGCGTGTCGACCTGCACGACGTCACCGTCGCCTATGGCCGCCGGCCGGTGCTCTGGAACGTCGATCTCGTGATCGACGACGCCTGCCTGTTCGGAATCATCGGGCCCAACGGAGCCGGCAAGAGCACGCTGCTGAAGGCCGCCCTCGGCCTCGTGCCGCTGGTCGGCGGCGAGGTGAGGTTCTTCGGCGAACCGCTGGCGCGGGTGCGGTCTCGCGTGGGGTACGTCCCGCAGCGGGAGACGGTCGACTGGGACTTCCCGGTCAACGTGATGGACGTGGTGCTGATGGGAACCTACGCCCGCCTCGGCTGGTTTCGCCGGCCGGGCGCGGCGGAACGGCGGCTGGCCCGCGAGTGCCTCGACCGCGTGGGCCTGGCCGACGTCGCGGCCCGCCAGATCGGCCGGCTGTCGGGCGGGCAGCAGCAGCGGGTCTTCCTGGCCCGCGCCCTCGCCCAGCAGGCGGACGTGTATTTCCTCGACGAGCCGTTGGCGGGCGTCGATGCCAGGTCGCAGGAGCGAATCTTTCACGTGCTCGACGACCTGAAGGCTGCCGGGAGCCTGGTGGTGGTCGTGCACCACGACCTGCGGACGGCGGCCGAGTGGTTTGATCGCGTGGCGCTCGTGGACCGCCGGCTGGTGGCGACCGGCCCGACGGCGGAGACGCTCACGCCCGACAACCTGCGGCGGACCTACGCGGGCCACGTCGACGTGCTGGACGACGTGGCACGAGCCATCGCCGCGCGGGGGCGGACGTCGTGACCGGGCCGTTCGTGACGCACAACACGCTCGTGGTGGCCGCCGGTGTCGCGGCGGTGGGCTTCGCCGCCGGCGTGATCGGCAGCCTGTGCGTGCTCCGCAAGCGGGCCCTGGCGGGCGACGCGGCCGCCCACGCCACGCTCGTGGGCGTGGCCGGGGTGTTCCTCACGACCGGGCGCCGCGACCTCGCCGCGTTGCTCGCCGGCGCTGCGGTCGCGGCATGCGGCGGGCTGGCCGTGCTCGTGCTCGTGCGGCGGTTCACCCGCACGCGGGACGACGCGGCGACGGCGCTGGTGATCGGCGTCTCCTTCGGCCTCGGCATCGCACTCGTCTCGGGGCTGCCCGCCTGGGGCTATGCGGGATCGGCCGGGCTCGAGCAGCTGCTTCTCGGTCACACCGCGGCGCTCACGGGCCGCGATGCAGCGCTGCTGGCCGCGGTGGCCCTCGCGGCCGTCGCCGTGGTGGTCGCCGTGCTCAAGGAGGCCACGCTGGTCGCCTTCGATGCCGCCTTTGCCTCGGCCACGGGCTGGCCCGTGGCCGTGATCGATCACGCCATCATGGGCCTGGTGGCGGTGATGGTGGCGATGGGGCTGCCTGCCGTCGGCGCCGTGCTGGTGACGGCGCTGCTGGTGATCCCTCCTGTCGCCGCCCGGTTCTGGACGGATCGCGTGCCCTCGCTCGTCGTGATTGCGGGCCTGATCGGCTGTGCGGCCGCCCTGGTCGGGGTCGGTGTGAGCGCCACCCGCCCGGGGCTCGCCACCGGGCCGCTGGTGGTGCTTGCCGCCGCCGCGATGTTCGCCGTCTCCTTCCTGTTCGCGCCCCGCCGCGGCTGGTGTGCCCGTCGCGCCGCGGCCGCGGAGGACGTCGTGGACGCCGACCGGTTTCGGGACGGGGAGGCGGCCTGACATGCCGTGTGCCGCGCAGATCGATCCGCTGTCGAGTCTGCTTGGCATCCACGGCTGGGCCATGGCCACCGCCGCCGTCGTGGCCGCGGCGTGCGGCCTCGTGGGCACGCTGCTCGTCGTGCGGCGCATGAGCCTGGTGGGTGATGCGATCAGCCACGCCGTCTTGCCGGGCATCGCGGTGGCCGTGTTGGCCGGAGGTAGGCCCGGCGGCCCGCTCGTGCTGGCCGGCGCCGTGGCCGCCGCGCTGCTCACCGTGTGGCTGACGCGGAGCCTGCGGGCGGCGGGCGGCCCGGAGGAGGATGCGGGGGCCGGCGTGGTGTTCACGACGCTGTTCGCGATCGGGGTGCTGCTCGTCGGCCTGGCTCCTCCCGGCACGCACCTCGACGCGGCCTGCGTGCTGCACGGCGAACTCGCCTTCATCCCGTTCGATACGGTCGCGATCGGCGGCCTGGTGGTGCCCCGCGGATTTCTCACCGCGGTCGCCGTCCTGGCGGCGGTCGTCGTCGGGGTGGCGGCGACCTGGAAGGTGCAGGTCGCCACCGCCTTCGACCCCGACGCCGCCCGGGCCGCAGGTCTGCCGGTGGCCGCCATCACGTGTGGTCTGCTCGCCGCCACGGCGGTGACGGCCGTGGCGAGCTTCGACGCCGTCGGCGCCGTGCTGGTCGTGGCCCTGCTCGTGGCGCCGGCCGCCGCCGCCGAGCTGCTCGTCAAGCGGCTGCACCTGGTGGCGGGCCTGGCCATGATGCTGGGCGGACTGGGCGGCTGCCTGGGCTACCTGGCTGCATGGCGGCTGGAGACGAGCGCCGCAGGCATGATCGCGGTGGTGCTCGGCCTCGAGTATTGCGTTGCGGCCGTCGTCGCGCCGGCGGACGGCCTGATCGCCCGACTGCTCGGCCGCGGGCGTCTGGCGTGGCGGGTGGCCTGCGAGGACAGGCTCGCCGCGGCATGGCGGGCCGCCGAGGCCGGCGTGGTGAGCCTTCCGCGAACGCCGCAGGAGGCCCTCGTGACGCGCTGGCTCGAGGTCAGTGGACGGCTGTCGCGGACCGGCGCGGCATGGCTGCTGACCACCAAGGGCCGTCGCGAGGCGGAGAACATCGTGCGCTCGCATCGCCTCTGGGAGGCGTGGCTCGGTCGCCACGCCGACCTGCCGCTCGATCACCTCCATCCGCCTGCCGAATGGGTCGAGCATCATCTGGGCGCGGGCATGCGGGAGCGGCTGCAGGCCGACGTGGACGCGCGAACCGCCGATCCGCATGGCCGCGAGATTCCCCCCGAGGCGTGAGCCGCCCCGAGCCGGATGAACCCGCGAGGATCACGCGCGACCCGTATCAACTGTTCGCGGAGCCGCGGGCGGCAGTCGCATGCAGACGGCGGAGGGTGGCGAGATTGCGACGATCGACCGCGGGAGACGGGGTGCCGTCGGGCCCCTCCTTCGGCGTCTCGAGGATGAAGGGCACGCCCGCGAGCTTCGGATGCGTGATCAGCAGGCGGAAGGCTTCCCGGCCGATCTTCCCCTTGCCGATGGCCTCGTGGCGATCCACCCGCGAGCCGAACTCCCGCTTGGAGTCGTTGGCATGGATCACCGCCAGCCGCTCGAGGCCGATCAGCCGGTCGAAACGACGGAGGGTGTCGTCGAGTGCCGCAGCCGGCGCCAGCGGGTAGCCGGCGGCGAACACGTGGCAGGTGTCGAGGCAGACGCCGATCCGTTTTTTCACGCCCGGCACCGCGTCGATGACGTCGAGCATCGCCGCGATCTCCTCGAACGTCGCCCCAAGGCACGAGCCCTGGCCGGCGGTCGTCTCGATGAGGATGCCGGCCGCGGTTCCCTGCGTCTTGGTGAGTGCCTCGGCGATGCCGTCGGCCGCCCGGCGGACCGCCACGTCGAGGGGCTGCTCGCCGGCGGCGCCCGGGTGGGCGACGACCCACGGAATGCCCAGTCGGTCAGCCCGCCGCACCTCCTCGGCGAGCCCGGCGATCGACTTTCTGCGGAGAGCCGCATCGGCCGCAGCCGGATTGATGAGATACGAGTCGTGGGCCACCACGAGCCGCAGCCCGGCCTCGCGGACCGCCGCCCGAAAATCATCGGCCGCGGCGGGGTCGAGCGGCGCCACCGCCCACTGGTTGATGTTGCGGGTGAAGATCTGCAGGCAGTCGCAGCCCGTCTCGACCGCCCGCTCCACCGCCCGGCGAAAGCCGCCGGCGATCGAATGGTGGGCGCCGAGCGGCGGAAGCGGGATGTGTCCGCTGGGGGACGTGCGGGGCATGCGGCATCTCCGGCGTGAGGGGCGTGAGTCTACGGAAGGCGTCGTTTTGCCGTTCGGGCGTGCCGGCCTACACTCAAGGCGGTTCGGGACCGACGGTGGAGGCTGCCGCAATGAGTTACCTGTTGGTGCACGTCGCGATCACGGCCGGCATCGCCGTGCTTGCGGCGGTGGCGGTGGCCATGGCGCTGCGGCCGATCCGGGCTGCCCGCGAGGCCGAGCGTCTCGCCCGCGCCCAGCGGGATTTCCATCGTCAGCGGGAGCCTCTCGAGGCGAAGTTCATCGAGCGGGCCGCCGGGAGCGGCAAGCCACGGGGGCTCCGCTGGCTCGACGTCGAGTTCGACGACGACGTGCTCTATGCCCGCGACCGCCGCACGCAGCGGCTCAAGGCGCTGGTGGCGATCGAGGTGAGCTTCGAGGCGGTCGAGGGGGGCGGCATGGAGGAGGTCGAGGCCGTGTCCCGCGTGCGGGCTGCGACGGCGGAGTTTCTCCATGACGGCGACCGCTGGACCACGCAGGGCCGGGTGTACTTCAACCTCGCGCCATCAGCGGCGGTGAAGTATCTGGCCAGCGATCTGGAACTCGTCGCCGAAGAGCACGCCGGTTCGCGGGCCTGATCAGATTCGACGACGTCACTGCTCAACGGACGTCACGGCTCGACGCCGGTGGCCGGCGGCGGAGTGCTGCCTCAGCGGGAGAGCTTGAGATCGTAGCTCGACTCGCCTGCCTTCACTTCCACCGTGAGCGGCGATTGCGCGAGATTGCCATACTGCGGAGGAATGGGGCGATTTGTGAGGCTTTGCAGGTAGCGGGTCATCTTCATCTGGGCCTCACCACTTTCACCGGATGCCCCCGGCGGCAGCGGTCCCTCCTCAACGACCACGCGGTGCGTGCCGACGCAGGCGCCCGGCGAGCCGCTGCAGACGAGCGCGTACCGCCCCTCGGCGTCCGACACGCCCTCGGCAATCACCTCGGCGCCAAACCCCGGAAACATGGGCATGAAACGGATCCGGGCGGATGGCAACGGAACGTCATTGATCATGATCCGGCCGCCGACCTCCACGATCGGCGGCGGCTTGGGCTTCCCGCAACCAGTCAAAAAGGCGGCCGTCAGGGCCGTCACCGCGAGCACGGCGGCCGCGGAACGGTCCGCGAATCGAAGCGCAGGGATCACTGGATGTTCCCGATCACGTTGCCGTCGTTTGGCCGAAGGTACAGCACCAGCGTCGGCAGGTCCGCAGTGCTCTCGAGCGTCAGGAACCGTACGGATCCATCGAGAAACACCATGTTGCAGCCGCCGGAGTGGGCGCTGCCGAAGGCGTTGAGGCGGTCGTTGGCCGACGGGCTGCCGGGATTTGCCACGGACGTGAGCATGTAGTTGATTGGTACGGCACCGCCGCACAGCACGTCCTGGACGGCGTTGTAGTTCGCCCATGCCCACCCTCGGCGGTTGATGAGTTCCTCGCCACCCGAGGAGTTCTGGAACAGCGGATCCCGGCTGTTTCGCTCGCCTGCCAAAATGGTCTTCGAGGTGCCGTCGGTGACGTGGGAGAGCTTGGTGGCGGAGTTCAGGTGGAAGACGCCGTCGTACGACGCGAGGGCCACGTCCCAGGATCGCGAGCCGCCGTTGCCGAAGTAGCTCTGCACGCCGAAGTAGTAGGTGGTGCCTCCCGAGGTGTACTGCATCACCTTGGTCGGGACATGATCGGTCGGGCAGAGGAGATTCGAAATGCTCTGGGCCCCGGGGGCCGAAAGGCTGTTGCAGTTCGGGTAGTCCCGCTGCTTGAGGTCGAACTGCTGGTAGAGCGTGATCTGCTCCATGTACGGAAGCATGAAGTGAAACAGTGACCCGTACTGATCCTTGAAGGGCGGGTTCTTGACCTTGCCGCTGGTCACGAGGCCGTTGCTCGGGAAGATGGCTCCGCTGGCCTGGGAGATCGGCAGGTTCACGCCCGGCGGCAACACCTTTCGCGCCTCGGAGAAGGTGATCGCAGCCAGGCCAAGCTGCTTGCAGTTGTTCTGGCAACTCGTCCGCCGGGCCGCCTCGCGGGCGGTCTGGACCGCGGGGAGCAGCAGGCCGATCAGCGTCGCGATGATGGCGATCACGACCAGCAGTTCGACGAGGGTGAACGCCCTGAATCGTCCGTTCGCGTGGGGCATGGCTCTCTCCCGCCGCTCGGCGGGTCTCGTTGGAGGAAACCGCATGCTCGGCCGCGACGAGTCTACACGGCAAGCCTCCGATTGTCTGCCGAGCCTGCGTGGCCTGCGTGGGCGGCAGGGACTTTGCCGATCGTGAGGCGAAAACGGCTCCCCGGCCGCCGCCAGGACCGATACCCGCCACTACGGGGAGAGGCCGGACGATGCCGCGGGGAGCCTGGGCAACGCTGATCGGGGTGGCGGTCGCTGCCGCAACCGTCCCGGTCGCCCGGGGGAGCGGCTGCGGCGAGCCGCCACCTGCTGGCCCACCGGCAGCGACGACCCGACAGGCGGCGGAACGGTCGCTGCGTCTCGCCCGCGAGCACCTCGCCGCCTCGTGCGAGATGCTGCGCACCTGCGACCGCCATGCCGTCGACGGCTACTACGTCGCCTGCCAGGAGGCCTGGGACGCGGCGTGGTCGTGCCCGCAGGACCGCGACCTGCTCATCGACGCGGCGGACGCCTATGCCGATGCGCTCGCGGGGCTCCTCGAGGCGGCGAGGCGGCACGAGCGGCTTGGCAACGGCGGCCTGTGGGTGGGTCTCCGGGGCCGGCCCGTGCTCGTCCCCTTCCGGCCGCAGGCGCTTCCGGTCGACCCCGCGTGCATCGCCTCGATCGAGCCGCAGGCGCAGCCCGACGACCGGCGACTGAGCCGGCGGCACCTCCGCGACGGCTTCGGCCTGCCGGTGGTGGTGCGGGTTGCCAACCGCTCCACGCCGGAGAATCCGCGCGACTTTGCGGCACCTCGGCAGTCGCTGGCCGCCACCGCGGTGCTGCGGTTCGCCGTGCCCGGCGGCGAGACCCGGCTGCAGCAGTTCGCCGGCCACGCATCCCGCGATCACGCGGCGGCGGTGCTCGACCTTGCCAACCCGGTGGAGATCGCCGCCGTCCGCATCGGCACGGCCCGGCCGCACCTGGCGGCGGACCTCTCCGCGCCGCTGCTCGACGCGCTCGACGGCACGCCCCGCACGAGCCTGATCGGCTTCCTGCAGCCCTTCGCCAGCGGTGCGGCCCGGCCGCACCTCGAGATGCTCGAGCCGCATCGGCCCGGGCGGATTCCCGTCGTCTTCATCCATGGCCTCGCCAGCGACGAGGGCACGTGGTTCGACATGATCAACGAGTTGCGGGCCTGGCCCGAGTTTCACCGCCGCTTCGAGCCGTGGGTGTTTCACTATCCGACGGGGGTGGGCTTTCCGCAGTCGTCGGCGGCCCTGCGGGCGCAGCTCCGCGACGCCGTCCGGCTGTGCGATCCGGGGGGCACCGATCCGGCGATGCGGCACCTGGTGCTCGTGGGCCACAGCCTCGGCGGCCTGCACGCGAAGATGCAGGCGGTGAGTTCCGGCGACCGGTTCTGGCGGGGCATCGCCCTCAAGCCCATCGACCAGATGCGATTCGGGCCGCAGTCGGGCCGTGTCGCCCGCACGTCGTACTTCTTCGAGCCGCAGCCCTTCGTGAGCCGCGTGGTCTGCATCGCCACGCCGCACCGGGGCTCGCTGATCGCCTCGCTCGGCGTGGGCCGGCTGGCATCCCTGACCGTCAGACCACCGGCGGAGCTGTCCTCGGTCCATGCCGAGGTGGTGCGGATGAATCCCGGCGGCTTCCGCCCCGAGTTCGAACGGCGGACGCCTACGACCATCGACCTGCTCCAGCCTGACTCACCCTTGCTCGAGGCGATCCGCGACCTGCATCCCCCGTGCTGGGTGTCGGTGCACAGCATCGTCGGCGTGGGCCATGCGTCGTTGACCGGCAGCCGCGACGACTGCGTGGTCGCGGAGGAGAGCGCCCACACCGAGGGCGCCATCAGCGAGATCTGCGTGCCCGCGTCGCACACGCGGGTGCATCATCATCCGCTGACGATCGCCGAGGTGCGGCGAATCCTGGAGCAGCATCTCGCCGAGACGAGCACCACGGCGCCGGCCAGCGCGACTCCCGCGGCCGGCTCGGGCACCGCCGTGATCGTGCCGGCAGCCGCGGTCGCGTTGTAGGGGCCGGCGTCGAACAGGCCGGTGGAGAGGAAGTCGGCGGAGTCGAGCACGTCGACCACGCCGTCGTAGTTGAAGTCGCCCTGGATCCACGCCGCCGGCACCCCGGAATCGAAGGCGCCGCCGGCGACGAAGTTGGCCGCGTCGAGCACGTCGACCATCCAGTCGAGGTTCGTGTCGCCGGCGGCCGCGAACGCGACCGTCAGCCCGCCGCCCCCCTCGTTGAGCCAGCCCACCGTGCGGCTGCCACCGCTGCCCGCCGCGGCCGACGACGAGATGCCACCGCCCCCGTTCCACGAGCCGTCGCCACGGCCCTGGAGGAGCCGCGAGACGATGCCCTGCTCGGTAGCCCCGGTGGCGATCGTCAGGGCCCCGGACGAGACGTCGACGAGCCCCGCCGCCGCCAGATCGAGCCCCAGCACCTGCACTCGGGTCTGCGGGGCGACGGCGAGCGTCGCGGAGCCGGCCACCGTCACGGTGCTCGAGGCCAGCACCGCGGACGTGGCCAGCCGCAGCGTGCCGGACGCGACTCGAGTCGGGCCCGTGAGGGTGCCGCCGCAGGCGAGCGTGAGCGTCTGGTCGCCGGCCTTGACGAGGTTCGCTCCCGGTGGGGCGACGATCGCGCCTGCGAGGATCACCTCCGCGGTGCCGCCGGCGGAGTTCGTCACCGCGAGCGTGGCGGCGCCGTCGAGCGTGACGGTGCCGGTCAGGCTCGCCGTGCCCCGGTAGCGGACCGGAGGCAACGAGGGGCCTACGAACGCACCGCGAAAGTCGATCCCGAGCGTGCCTGAACTGCCGATCGTGATCGGGCAGTCAAAGCCCGTGGTGACGTGGTCCCCGGCCGCGCCGGTGCGGCGAATCGCCAGCGTGCCGTCGCCATCGACGCCGATGGGCACACCGAGGAGCCGCGTGGCGGCGCCGGACGATCCCGACAGTTCGAGCGTCCCGCCGAGGATGCTCACCGCGTTGCCGGAGCCGAGCATGCCCGCGACCGGCGCGCCCGATCGATCGAGCGAGATGGTGCCCGCTTCGGCCACGAGCGAAAACGCCGGGCCGATGGCCGCCGTCTGCGAGAGCACGAGGCGGCCGCCGCCCCGCTGCACGATGGCCCCGCCCCCGGCCACGGTGCCCGAAAACGCCACGTCGTCGGCGCGGTCGAAGACGAGCGCCGTGCCGGCCGCAAGGTCGAGGGGGCTGCCGGCCGCGATCGAGCCGGCGGTGCCGCCGTCGCCCACGACGAGCGTGCCTGCGAACAGCGTGGTGCCGCCCGTGTAGGAGTTCGATCCCGTGAGCGTCACGGTGTTGCCTCCCTCCTTGAAGAGGCCGCCGCTGCCCGACACCCGGGTGGCGAAGGCGAGATCGTCGGATCGGTCGAGCACGAGGGCGGCCTCGGCCGTGGTGAGCGTCACTGGGCCGCCGACCGCGCCGGAATCGCCGCCGGCGCCGAGCCGCAGCCAGCCGGCGGAGACGGTGGTGGTGCCCGTGGACGTGGCGGTCCCCGCGAGCACGAGGTCGCCGGATCCCGTCTTGAGGAGTGCGGCTCCCCCGGTGATCGGCCCCGTCAGGAGGAGTGACGCCGACGCGGCGACGTCAAACGTGGTCGATGACGCTGCGTCCCGCGTGAGCCACGAGCCGATGGAGGCCGTGACGCCTGCGGAGGCCGAGACGATGCTCCCGGCCGCCAGGGAGATCGTTCCGCCGGAGACCGCGTAGCCGTCGACCGCGAACGCAAGCCCCCCGGCCGCGACGCTGCCGCTGACCGTCACCGTGCCGGGAGTGCCCGCGAAGATCGCCGTCCCCGACGACGCCAGCGTGCCCAGCGACGTCGCGGAGAAAGTGGTTGCGAAGGTGGCTCCCGTCGGACTCCAGGTGCCCGATCCGCCGACCCCCGATCCCGGCGTCGGCGCCCACCACGTGCCGAACACCGGTGGAGAACTTCCCGCGACGACGAGCGAAAAGCCGTCGATGCCAAGCGCCTGGGCGTTGCTGCTGCCGGCCAGGCCGGCATAGTCCCACCGGAGGTAGTACGGCGAGCCCGGGGCCACCGTGAGCCCCGAAATCCGCAGCGGGCTCACGGTGCTGGAGGCGACCGTGATCGGAGTGGTGGTGGCGTCGGCCGGATACGACTTAACGCCGCCGGCGATGCTCGTCCATGCGGTGCCGTCGGTCGAGCCGTAGAACGTCCAGTCGAACTGGCGGGTGCCGTTGCGGTATTTCTCGTAGATCCAGCCGACATCGAGCGCCGAGATCGTGCCGCCGGTGTTGTTCGTGAGTCCGAAGAGGATCGACCGCGGGCTGGTGAAGCCGCTGCTGGAGAGAAATCCGATCGCCTTGTCGGAGCCGGTGGCCGCGGTGCCGTTGACGAACAGGTAGGCCCCGCCGGCGCTTGTCGCGGTGAGCGTGCCCGAGCCCATCGTGCCGGCAAACTGGGTCGTCGTGGCGAGCGTGCCGGTCGTCCACGTGGGGGCCGAACCGGAGGCAAACGCCCAGCCGGCAGGCAGGGCCGACGTGGCCGTGTTGGTCATCCCGTCGAACGACTGCGAGTAGGTGGTGCCCGTCAGCGACAGCGGGGCCACCGCCCGCGCGGTCAAAGGCAGCAAGGCCGCCGTCAGGGTGGCCGCGACCATGCCGGCACGAGCGAGCGGCGTCATCGGTCGACCGCGTCTGGTTTCACGCGACACCGCGACGCCGCGGCCGCGAGGGCTCGGCCCCCGCACCCTCGGTCGGGGCGGCCCATGCCGCCCACGCCGCCATCACGGCCGTCGCGGAGCCGGATCCCCGGGTGTCGGCCCGGGCGGGAGTCGACCGGGTGACGGTTGCGGTCGTGGACGCGGACGCTGATCGAGTGCCGGTGGCGAGCCACTTCGCGAAGGTGTTCCAGCCCGTCGCCTGGCAGAACGCCGCGGCGTCGGTCGCGTAGGAGGAGAGGTACATGTCGGTTGACGTGGTGGGCAGGTAGACCGACATGCCGCCGCTCGACCGTTGGTCCGACGTCTTGCCGATCACCACGGAGCCGAGCGCTGCGGTCACGTCGGTCGCCGCGGTACGGATGGCCGAGGGCAGGCTGGTGGCGGCGGCCACCTTCCCCATGAAACTGGCGAGGTCGCGGAAGGGGGTGGTGTCGTAGGTCACGCTCCCGTTCGCCGCGGTCAGGAGCGTGGAGCGGTTCGTGGAGGTGAGCGCCGCGGTGGCATCGACGAACTGCTTGAGGGCCGACGTCAGTGCCGCGTAGCCCGACGTGACGACGGCTGAGAACGTGTCGCACTTGCCGGAGTCGCCCTGGTACTGCGTCTGGTAGCTCGCCACCATGCTGGCGGCGATCTGGGAGGCGGTGACCGCAGCCGGGTTCGAGACCTTGAGGGCGTCGTAGGCCGTGACGTAGTTCTGGCCCCTGCCGTTGATGAGTTCCTCGGATGCCACGAACACGCCGCTCACGCGCGGGGCGATCGCGGCCCCCACCTCGGCCATCGCCATCAGGCAGTTGTCGTACGACACCAGGTCGATCGCCGGCATGCCGGCCGCGCCGAGCGCCCCGGCGATCTCGCCGATCGTGAGCGCGTCGTCGGCCGACTCGCTGTCGAACTGCGAGCCGTCGAGGCCGCCGCCGTGTCCCCACATCTGGAGCAGGTAGCGCTGGGCGGGGGCCTGTTGGGCCCCCCACTTCACGAAGTCGACGAGCGTGGCCGGGTCGCCCGTGTTCTTCTCGCCGAGGGAGAGATTGAAGGTGGAGGCGATGGTGGTCGTGCTGGAGTCGGCCTTGAGGACGGAGCGGCCGTAGGTGCGCCAGGCGGACTGCGTGCCGCCGCCGGTGGCGTAGGCGGTGCCCACGCCCGACTTCGGCTGGTCCCAGGAGACGACGATTTTGACGCTCGACGGCAGCGACACCAGCGCCTTCTCCATCTCGTTGATGTCGTCGCGGGCGTAGGTGTTGAGGTTCTCGCCCGTCATGTAGACGAGGATCGTCCACGAGCCGTCGGCCGGGGGCGGCGTGACCGGCGGCACGTCCTTGATCGTGGCCGATGCCGACGACGGTGTGCCGATCGAGGCCCCGTTCACCGAGACGACCCGCATCAGGAAACTCTCGCCGCTCTCCACGACCGAGTCGGTGAGCGTGGCCACGGACATCGTCTTGGAGGTCTCGCCGGCGGCGAAGGTCAGCGATCCCGTGGCGGAGGAGTAGTCGGAGCCCGAGGAGGCCGTCACGTTGCTCGTCGCGTACTGCACGCTGATCGGCACCACCGCCGCCCGCGACAGGCTGAAGGTGAAGGTTGCCGGGGAGCCTTCGTTGACCGCCGCAGCCGGGCCGGCCACGCTCACGGTTCTCGGGGCCGCGTCGTCGTCGAGGATCGTCCCAAGCGCCGTGTCGTCGCCCAGCGTCGCATTGACGGGATTGGAGAGCACCACCTGGAACGTCTCGTCATCCTCGATGGTGCGGTCACCGCGGATCGCGACGGCTGCCGTGGCGGTCCGCTGGCCGACCCGGAATGTCAGCGTGCCGGAAGCGGCCGCGTAGTCGGATCCCGCGAGGGCCGTGCCATCGGCGGTGGCGAAGCGCACGGTCGTGGTCTGGAGGGCGACGGCCGACAGCGACGCCACGAAGGACAGCGTCTTCGTCCCCGAGTGGCCCTCGGCAACACTCGCGTCGGCGATCGAGACACTCGGCAGGGCCCGCACCGCCAGTGCCAGCCGTTGCTCCAGCCTCTCAAACCCGTCGACCTGCCTCCGAGACCCCATGGGCTCCTCCTGTCGGTCCATGCCGATGACGGGGTTTTCGGGCCGCGGCCGCCTGCGGCTTGAGATCGCCTACCTCGACAGCCTCCTCCGCGAGAGCAACACGGCGCCCGCCGCCGCCAGCAGTCCCAGCCCCGTCAGGGAGGGCTCGGGCACCGCCGCGATCCCGCCGGCCTGGCCGGCGGGCGGGTTGTAGGGGCCGCTGTCGAGCAGACCCGTGGCCAGGAAGGCTGCGGAATCGAGGATGTCCACGAAGCCGTCGTAGGTGAAGTCGCCCTCGCTCCAGCTCGCGGGGAGGCCGGAATCGAGCTTGCCACCGGCCAGGAAGTTGGCGGAGTCGAGGATGTCGACCTGCCAGTCGAGGTTCGTGTCGCCGTCGGCCGCGAAGGCGAACGTCACGGTGCCGTCGCCGTTGTCCACCCAGCCCATCGTGCGAGTGCCCGCGCTGGCCGCAGCGGCGCTCGAGGTGATGCCCTTGGTGCCGTTCCACGAGCCGTCTCCCCGGCCCTCGAGGATCCGTGCCACGACCGCGGCGGCCGAGGTGGTGCCGACCGTCATGCCACCAGCCGACACGTTGATCAGGCCATCGGCTGCAAGGTCCAAGCCCCCGGCTGATGCCACGATGTAATCGGCCACGACCGTCGAGGCGTTGTTGGCCACGACCAGCGTGCTCGCCCCGAGGGCCGAGGCGTTGGCGATCGCCAGCGTGCCCTCCTGCACCGACGTGGTGCCGGTGTGGGTGCTCACGCCGGCGAGGGTCAAGGTGCTGGCTCCGTTCTTGACGACGGACCCCGGCCCCGAGAACCCGCCGGCGTAGGTGCCGCTCGAGGTCTGGCTCAACGTGAGCACGACCGGGGCGTTGGAGACCTGCTTCAGGGCGAGTGGTCCCGTGCCCGTGACGGTGGAGAAGGTGGCGGCCGGAACGCTGAAGGCGACGGTTCCGCCTCCCGACGTGTTGACCGACGAGAAGGCAAGTGCGTTCTGGTCGGCGACCCGCACCGTGGCGCCGGAGTTCACTGTGAGCCGATCGGTGAAGTTCGTCCCGCTTGCGTTGACCGCGGTGGCGGCCAGGATCAGCGTGCCAGTGCCGCCGATCGTCACCCCCGTCGAACTCCCGGAACCAGTCGTCGGCCCGAGGGTGCCCGAGAACGTGGTGGCGTTGTTGACATCGAACCGGATCTCGCCGGTGGTGCCGAAGGACCGGTAGAAACTCGACGACCCGGTGAACGTGATCGGCTGCGTGCCCCCGATCGCCGCAACGCCGTTGGAGCGGCCGCCCACCGAGACGCCCGCGGGCACGGTCACTCCGCCCGGCACGGTGGTGGCGAGCGTGCCGGAGTTGATCTGCATCTGGTTGGTGCCCGAGGCCTGACTTGCGGCGAGCACCACGGTGCCGCCGGGCGTCGGAGTTGCGGACGAGGCTCCGATTCGCAGGCCGCCCGTCGAGTTTGATCCATTGATGACGAGGGTGCCGGAGCCGGTCTTGGCGATCCGGCCGGTGGTGCCCGCCACGTCGCCGTTGATGGCGAGCGTGCCGCCGCCGCCCACATCCACCGTCTTGTCGCCGCTGGCATTGAACGTGACGCCGGCGTTGATCACCGCCGACCCGGAGGTCACCCCGCTGGCGGTGATGCCGCTGCCCACGCTCACCGGCCCCGACGCTTCGAGGCGGGCGGCCGTCGTGAAGGTCAAGGCCCCGACGGCACGACCCGCACCCTGCAGGGAGAGCGTGCCGGCGTCGGTAAGCGTGGTGCCCACGAGTGCCGAAGACCCGTTGACGGTCAGCGTGGTGCCCGGAGCGATGCTGAAGTTGCCCGATCCGGTAAGGTCGCGGCCGCTGTCGAGCGAGAGGTTGGCGGTCGTCTTCAGCGTGCCCGTCATGGCGACGTCATTGGTCGCGTCACCGAGCGCAGCGTCGGAGCCGATCTGCAGCGTGCCCTGCGAAACGGCCACCGCGCCTGTGAACGTGTTGGAGCCACCAAGGATCAGGGTGCCGGCTCCCCCCTTGCTCAGCCCGCCGGAGCCGGCGATCTGGCTGTTGATGGTGGCGGTGGCCCCGGAAGCGACCGAGGCGTTCACGCCACCGCCGAGTTGCAGCGACGAACCGCCGGTGAGTGTGTAACTTCCGCTGGCGGGCTGGAACGACAG
>JBJTQP010000148.1:0-10494 GCA_046075685.1 Planctomycetaceae bacterium
TGGCTTCGCTTGGCGTCATACGCCGGCTCTCGGGCACAGGCAGCCCCTCGCTGAGATTCTCGTAGCCGCGGGCTTGCAGCCTGCGGAATCCGGCCGGCCGCGGAGCTGAACCGACGCGCGAGGATCAAGTGGAGTCCGTATTACCTGCCTGGTTGTTCCCTGCCTGGCACTCTCGATTTCATCCGCCGCCCCGGCGGCCGAGGTATACGCGGTGTTTTCCGGCACCGACCAAAACCAGGGTGTGGTGTACGGATTCGGACGCTTCGACATCGCGAGTCCGGCCGGTAGCCCGGGGGCGTACTCGTATGCCTCGCAGATGCTTCGAAATCCTGCTGCTCCCCAGCTCTCGAATCTCGCGATGAATCCTGTCACGGGCGAGATGGTGCTGTCCTACGGGTTCACCGGATTCCGTTCGATCTCGACGTCCGGATCGTTGTCGGACAACCTCGGCACCACGGCCACCCTGTATGGCATGGCCTACGACGCTTCGAGCCAGTTGTATGCCTACACCACGTCTGGACCCGACCCGGTGTGGCTGCGGCTCGATCCGGCTGACGGGCAGACGCTGACGTCAGGCTCGTTGTCACCATCCGTGTTCATGTATTCGAGCCTCGGCGGCAACCTGACCGGCAAGGCAGGAGGAGGTTTTCTGTACGCCGACGAGATGTCCGGCAAGCGTCTGTATCAGCTTGCTCCCAGCGGAGCCAATGCCCTGCTGACACTTTCCGGATCATTCAGTGGCGGCTCGTTCGATCCGAACGTATTCGGCACGGTGATGTTCACCAACGGCTCGCTGACATACCTGCTCCGGGGCACGTCACTATTCGAGGTCGACGTCGCCTCCGGTGCGCTGACAGAACTCGGGGGCATATCCGGCTTGCCCGCTGGGTTCAAGCAGTTTACCGGTGCTGCCGCGCCGATCACGCCAGTACCCGAGCCGGCCTCGTGGAGTGCGGCGGTGTTGGGCTTGGCGGGTGGAGCATGGCTCGTCGGACGGGTTCGTCCGGACGGCAAGAGACGCTCCTGAGTCTCACGAGATCGGCAGGCTTCTCACCGATCGAGGCCGTTCGTTCCGCCATCGATGCCCGTGCGGCAGGCGGCTCACCCGCGACGGCGGACCGAGCGATTCAACCCTGCGCTACGGCCGCCACTCCACTCCCAGGATCGAGACGTCGTCGAGCGGGCCGTTGGGCTGACACCACGCCTCGACGGCCTTGAGCAGGCCCTGCACGCCGGCGTCGATTGGCGCCGCCCGCGAGGCGGCGATGCAGGCCGCCATCGCCTCGTCGCCGTACGGGTTCCGGTCCTTGTCCATCGCCTCCGGCACGCCGTCTGAGTAGAGAAACAGGCGGTCGCCCGGGGCGAGCTGGAGCGTCTTCTGCTCGTACTCCACGTCGGGCACGAAGGCGATCGGGAAGCTCTCCATGGCGTGAAACTCGACGTCGCCCCCGCCGGCCGGCACGCGGACGAGGGCCGGGTGGCCGCCGGAGCAGTAGTCGAAGCGGCCGGTGGGCAGGTGGAGCACGCCGTAGAGGATCGTGAAGTAGAGCCCCGAGAACTCGTCGGCCTGGAACAGCCGGTTGAGCTGCGTGGCCACCTCCGCCGGCCGGGTGATGGCGACCCTGCCGTCCGGCCCCTGCCGCACCAGGAGGGACTGGTCGGAGACCTTCGGCGTCAGGAATCGGCCCACCGTGACCGCCATCAGGGACGACGGCACGCCATGACCGCTGACGTCGACGACGAACACCCCGGCATGCTCCTCGTCGAGCGGGAAGACGTTGAGGAAGTCGCCGGCCAGGCTCTGGCAGGGCACGTACTTCCAGGCGATGGCCGTGCCCGGGATCTCGACGTCGTCGGCCGGCAGCAGCGACCGCTGCACCTTTGCGGCCGCCTTGAGGTCGCGGACCATGTGGGCGTTGATCCGCGAGATCTCCGCGTTGGCCGTCGAGAGCTCCTCGTTCGACTTCTGCAGGCCGTCCCTGGCGACGGAGAGCTCCTGGTTGGCGACCACGAGTTCCTGGTTCTTGGTGACGGCGTTCTCGAACGTCGACACGAGCAGATTGAGCACCTGCTGGCGACCCGCCTTGACGCGGAACTTCTGTCCGGCGAGCGTCACCTCGAGGAAGCTCGCCGCCGTGTCGTCGGCCGACTCCAGCGGCGACGCCAGCAGCGAGTTCATCCGGCCGAGGAGGTATTCCGGCTCGTAGGGTTTGGTGACGTAGTTGTCGGCCCCCGCGTCGAGTCCGCGGATGATGTCGATCGGGTCGGAGAGGGTGGAGAGGAGGATGAAGGGCACGCCCTTGAGCGTCGGGTCGGTCTTCGCCGCCTTGCAGAACTCGTAGCCCGTCATCTCCGGCATCTCGATGTCGGAGACGATGATGTCGGGCCGTCGCTCACGGGCCAGCGCGAGCGCCAGGGCGCCATTCTCGCCCCAGCGGACGGTGTGCCCCGCCTCTTCGAGCCGCCGGATGAGCATCCGGGCCTGGATGCGGCTGTCCTCGGCGATCACGACGTCGACGCCGGATCCCGGAGCGGGTGGCGCCGCACTGCCTGGCTGCAGGGTCACGGGTGCGCCGCCGTCAGGTGAACGTCGCCAGAGCCGTCGGCGCGTCCTTGTGGATGCTGAACAGCTTGTCGAGGTTCGTGATCTTGAAGACGGTGAGGATCTCAGGACGGATGCCGCACATCTTCAGGCGACCGTGGCCGCTGGAGATCTTGCGATGCAACTGCCCGAGCAGGCCGAGCATGGCGCTCGACATGAACTCCACGTTCGAGAAATCGAGGAGCACGTCCGGTCCCGACGCCTTGCCGATGAGCTGCGTGACCTCGGTGCGGATCTCGTCGAGGACGGTGTCGTCGAGGATCTTCTTGTCCTTGAACTGGACGAGGTGGATGTCGCCCTTCTTTCCAGTCTGGATGCGGCGGAACTGGTCCATGAATGCTCACGTGGGCAAGGGGGTGAAGCGGGGCAAGGCAGGCCGTCGGCCCGCGGGTGAGCCTAGCGTCTCCGGGGATGGCCCGCCACCATTCGCCTCCCGCCGCGAATCGGCCGGCACTGTCGCCGCAGTTTGCCGGGCCGCGGCTGGCCGGCGCTGCGACGCTGACGATTCTCATGCCCGCGGCCGAAAATTCCGATCGCTCCACGGGAAGGGATTGTGACGGTCCGGGGGCGGCGGCCGATGTGGCGCCCGACCTCGGTTCGCGGGGGGTGTCGCATGGCGTGTCGTCTGATCGTGGCCGCAGTCGTGGCCTGGGGATTCGCGGCCCTGCCGCCGGCGGGAGGGCAGACTCCGGTCGGGGAGCCGTTCGTGATCGAGCCGATCGTGATCGGCGGCGACACCTTCGCGGAGGATCTCGGCGGGGACCTGCTTCTGGACCCGACCGTCGTGCCGGACGATCAGCCGGGCGGCGGTCGGTTCACGCCCGATTCTGGAGCGGACGGGAGCGGGCATCCGTTCACCGAGGCCGGGCAGGGCGGCTTCGGATCGTGCGGCCATGGAGCCGGCGGCCACGGGGCCGCGCTGGTTCGCGAGTACGTCGTGTTCGACGTCCTGTTCCTCGATCGTGACAATGCCACCGCCAACCAGTCGATCCTCACGGACGGGGCGGCGGGACTCAATCCCGGATCCACGATCTTCACGACCCGCAGCCTGGTGCCCACCACGGGCCCCGGCGTGCGGCTGTTCGTCGGTCGCCACGGATGCGACACGACCGGCTGGGAAGTCGGGTACTGGGGCGTGTACGGTTGGTTTGGCGACGCGCGGGCAGACGTCGTCCGTGGGCTCGCCGTGCCCGGTGATCTCGGCCTGGCGGTTCCCGGCTGGGATGCAGCGAGCACCGTCAAGGCGACGTGGTCGTCGACACTCAATGTCACCGAGTGGAACCTGCTGTCGAGCAGCTTCGGCAGCCGGTGCGAGCCGTGCTCACCCTGGCCGCAACGGCGGTGCCGCCACGAGACGGAGGTCGACTGGATCGGCGGACTGTTCTGGGCCGGTCTCGAGGAGCAGGCGGGGCTTGCGGTGGCTCCGGTGACCGGTGGTCCGGCGTCGTCCTATCGGGTGGCCACGAGTTCGAATCTCCTGGGCGGGCAGCTCGGGGTCCGCGGCCGGCGGACATGGGACCGGTTCACGCTCGAAGGCTGGCTCAAGGCCGGCCTCGGCGGTGCGTGGCTCTCACAGTCGGCCGCGCCCGTCACCAGCGTGCTTGCCCCGAACGTCGTCTACCGGCCGGCGCGGTCGGCCGTCGACACGGGCACTGGTTTCCTGTCGACCATGAACCTGTCGATGGCCTACCGCTTCAACGAGACCTGGGGATTGCGACTGGGCTACAACCTCGCCTGGATCAGCGGCGTCGCCCTTGCCCCAAACCAGTGGGACTTCACCGACACCGCCACCAGCGGCACGGGCGTTCGCGGCGCCGGTGGACTCTTCCTGCACGGCGCGAACGTCGGGCTCGAAGCCCGCTGGTGAGCCCGCTGGGCGGCGGCCGACTGGCGGGCTACGGCTGGCGGGCGAAGAGCAACGGGGGCGCGTCCTTCGGAGCCGACGGCAGTGCGAACTCGAACGAGTCGCCCGACTTCGGCGTCACCCTCGCCACCATGGTGCCGGCCGATTCGCTGACCAGCGCGATGGCGTCGGCCGCGGTGTCGATCGTGCCCTTGAGCTCGATCGCGGGCTTGCCTTCGGGCTCCGCCTTCCACGTGAAGGTCGAGTCTGCTGTCACGGTGAGCGTGACCTTCTCCTTGCCGCCGGAGGCCTTCCACGTGCCCACGAGGTCGATGTCCGGAGTCGCCGGCTGGGACGATGTCTCCGGGGCCTGCGGAGTGGCCGCGGCATCGGGTACGGCCGCCTTCTCAGCCGCCGGCGGGGCCAGGGCGTCGAGGAGCCGCTTGGCGACCACGTCGCCGGGCTGTTGTGCGACGACCACCCGCAGCGCGGCGGCGGCCGTGTCGGTGTGGCCGCCGACGAGGTAGTGGTAGGCGAGCACGAAATGGGCCGCCGCATCATTGGGGTGCGAGCGGCAGAACTCCTCGAGCTTTCGCAGGTGGCCGGTGTAGGCGTCCACGGATCCGTAGACGTTGCTCATCGTCGTCCAGTCCATGCCGGGGGCCGTGGCCAGCACCGCGTTGAGGGCGGCCGCCGCCTCGGGGTAACGGCCGAGCGCGAACAGCGCCAGCGCCCGAACCTCGTGGATGACCGAGTCCTTCGGAGAGAGCTTGAGGGCCTGGTCGAAGCCGGCGAGCGCCGATGCGTAGTCGCCGGCCTTGAACTGTGCCAGCGCCGAGTCGACGGCGGCGTCTGCGGGCGAGGTCTGCGCGGGTTGCTGGGCCGCAGTCTCCTGCGGTTGCTGCTGCTGGCCGCCCTCGCCACCCGCCGCCGGCGCGGAGTCGGCCGGGATGTAGTTGTTGATGATCACCGGCTGCGAGTAATCGTAGGGAGACGACGCGACGACTGTCGCCGGCATCGATGCGTAGTACGGGTTCACGTAGCCGGCGGCGCCGTAGCCGAGCGACCCGTAGCCCAGGCCCCAACTGCCGAGGCTCGAGACGAGCCCCCACGTGGCCGCACCGGTGAGGAACGGGGCCCACCAGCCGCCGCCATAGCCCCAGTTGTTGCCCCAGCCGCCGTTGTACCAGCCGCCATAGTGCGGATTGACCCAGCCGTTGTTCCAGTTGTTGTTCCACCCGCCGCCGTAGCCCCAGCCGGGATTTCCCCAGCCATAGCCACCACCGAAACCGCCGTAGCCCCAGCCGCCGACGTTGACGTTGTTGAAGTTGTTGTTGAAGTGATTGCCGTTCCAGTTGCCACTGTTCCAGTTGCCGTTATTCCAGATGGCATTGTTGTCGCCGATTCCCGGGCGATTGCCGCCGAGTCCGGGTCGACCGGGCCGATGGCCCTCGTTCCAGTGCCCGCCACCACCGAGGTCCCCGGGGCGGACGGGCCTGTCGCCGCCACCACCCGGCCTGTCGCCACCGATACCGGGCCTGTCGCCACCGATGCTGGGACGGTTCCCGCCCCCGCTCGGTCGGTTCCCACCGCCTCCACCCAGATCACCCGGAAGCGTCGTCGGTCGATTGCCGCCGATTCCCGGGCGGTTTCCGCCGATCGTTCCCGGCAGCGTCGTTGGACGATTGGCGTCGCCAAGTCCTGGTCGCCCCGGTCTATTTCCCCCAACGCCGCCGCCTCCCGGCATGCCAGGGGTCGGGAACGACGGCTTCGTCGTGGGCACGCCACCTGCTCCGCCACCTCCCTGGCCCGGGAGACCACCGCCTGGGCGTCCCCCACCACCAAGTTGACCGGCGCCAAATCCTGGCGCTGGTTTGGTCGCGAAGCCACCGCCCGGCCTGCTGGCGAGTCCAGGACCCGCACCGAGACCCTGACCACCAAGGCCCTGACCGCCACCAAAACCCGGACGGCCAGGTTGCGGTGCGGGCCGCGTCGCGGCCATGCCGCCGCCCGGCATGGTGCCCGGGCGTCCCGTAGATCCGGGAAGAGGTGCGGCGGGGCCGGAGGGCCTTATCGATCCGATGCCGGGGCGAACGCCGCCGCCCGTCTGGGGCAGCTGCGGCATGGGGCGTGCCGAGGCATTCGGGAGCGAAGGGCGGGCAGGATTGGGTCGTTGAATCGAGCCGACGCTCGGGCGCTGGAAGTTTGGCACCTGGGGTCGCGTCATCCCGCCGGGAGCCGGTCGGGTCATCGGGCTCTGCACGGCAGGCCGGCCGGCAGGCATCGCGGGCCGAGCCTGGGGCATCTGGGGTCTGGCCTGCGGCATCTGCGGCCGAGCCTGCGGCATCTGCATCTGTGGTCGCGGCATCTGGGGCCTGGCCTGCGGCATCTGGGGCCTGGCCTGCGGCATCGCCGGCCGCGCCTGAGGCATGGCGGGTCGTCCGGCCATGGCCGGGCCTCCGCCACCGACGCGGCCCACCGAAGGCCTGCCGCCACCGCCGGGACCCGGACGGGCCGCGGCATGGCCGGCGAGGAACACCGTCACGATCGTGATCGACGCACACGCAGCAGCGGTCAGCCGCATCGCTGAATCTCCTCCGAAGGGGGCGGAAAGGTACCCACGATGTCGCGACGCACAGCCGATCACTTTGATGCCGGTGTCGGGGGCTTGCGGGCGATGACCAGCTTGAAGTCGGGCTCTTCGGCGCCCGCGACCATGCGATCGGTGCTCTCGACCACGAAGTGGTCGGCGTCATTCTGCCGGATGGTGATCGTCGCGGACCCGGTGCCGCCGTCGGGCAGCGTCGCCTCCGACTTCACGAGCCACCCGTCGTCGGTCGCCATCCACGACCCTTCGCTGAAGCCGCCGTCGGAATCGAAGGTCCAGGACCGAAGTTCGCCCTCGACAGGATCCCAGCCGATCCGCTGCACGCTCTTCGCAGCAGCCTGGCCGGCGACGGAGAGGTTGTACTCGCCCAGGAGAAAGTTGCCGTCTTCGCTCCACTGGTACGAGATCTTCGTGTTTCCCTCGGGGCTCTCGTCGACCCACTCGCCCACCAGCCAGTCGAGCGGCGCGAGCATCTCGGCGGCCGTCGGCAGAGGATCGTCGGCGAACTCGCGGTACGAGGCGATCGGCCAGGCGTCGCCCTGCTTCGTCCGCACCGCGACGTACCGCACCTGGGCCGCCGCCGCGGCCTGATCGGCCGTGATCCGGCGGATTCCCTCCTCGATCACGACCTCGTCGCCCACAGCGCGGGCGTCGGTGACCTCCATCTCGAGCGTCACCTTGGGAAACTTCTCGAAAAACCTGCGAAACAGCGCCTCGATCTCGGCACGGGTCTCGGTGACGGTGCCGTTCTCGTCCACAACCTCGCCATCCTCGAGAAACATCGCCGCCAGGCCGGCGGAGTCGCCCGAGTTGAAGGCCTTGAGCGTCGCCTCCCGGGCGGCGTCGATCGCCTTGACCACCGCCGGCACTTCGGCGCCGGCTGGAGCCGCCGTCTGCCCATGGGCGAGGCATCCCATCACGAGCCAGGCGGCGACCACCAGTCGGCCGCCGTGAGCCATCATTCGTCGTGTCGCATCCGTCGTCATGAAACAACTCTCCAGCGGGATGAGCGGGGGCCGGACCCTCGAGCCGGCGCAGCGCTTCAGTGTGCGACTTTCGTCACCAACTGCAAGCGGATGGAGCGAATCACGATCCGGTGGAAGCCACGCCGCCCCCGAGAATCGCCCGCCGGGCCACGCTCCACCACCCCGGCCGCTCGAGCGCGTGGTATGGGGAATCGGCCGGAAGTGTGGCCACGAGGTGCTCGTGGGCGGGCCGCAGGTTGTGATAGGGCATCGAGGGAAACAGGTGATGCAGGGCGTGGTAGCGGATCGAAAATGGGAAGAAGAGTAGCGTCAGCGGATCATTGGCGACGAAGTTGCACGAGTCGGCGATGTGCGATTCCATGTCGCACGCGGCGCCCTCACCCTCGCAGTGGTGGTCGGCGAGGAACCGCATGTGGTTGAGGGCCACGGTGGCGACCGCGAGGGCGTAGAGCAGGGGGATTCGCGTCCAGTGGTTGAGGCCCAGGACCACCAGCGACGGGATCAGGAGAGCCCGAATGAAGCAGGGGATTTCCGCGGCCAGAATCGCGCGGCGATCGGCGGGCGTCAGCCGCCGTTCGTAGCGGCGGTTGAACGTCAGCGCGGATGCGTGCCGCAGCGTCCATTCGCGGACACCGGGGGTGATGAAGGTCAGCGGCACGAGGAGGAACCTCAGGAACACCAGGATCGGCATCGCCATGATCTTGAGGCCGTAGGCGAGCACGCTGGCGGGGTCGCCCCCGCGCACCATGTTGGCGGCGTATTCAGGATCCTGGGGCGTGCCGTAGTACCGCTGGCTGTGGTGATCGCGATGGTGCCGGGTGAAGAATGGACTCGGCATCAGGATCATCACGCCGCCGAGCACGTTCCAGGCGGCCTTGAAGAGCGGCATCTCATGCTCGCCCAGGTGGCAGACCTCGTGGACGAGCGACCCCATGCGGTAGAGCCAGAAGACCGCGATCGGGAAGGCGACGACCTGCGGCCACGACCCGAGCGGCGATGTCAGGTAGACGCCGGTGGACGCATAGGCGGCGACGAGGCTGACGAGGAAGTCCACCCAGTAGCGGGCGGGACGGGGCCGAAAGTAGTCCTTTCCGCCCGTCTGCACGGCCCGGCGAACCTCGTGGATCCAGCCGCCTCCGCCGGCTTGCCCTTGCAGATCCGCGGCATCGATCGGGCACGAATCAAGCATCCCTTCCGCCTCCTTGCGATCATCCGTTCGAATACTCGACCAGATTCACCGCATCGAGGCAACACGGCGGCTGGAAAAGCGGGGGGCCGGGCGTTTTCACGCCCGGCCCCCCTGAACCAACCAGTGGGCACGTCGTCATCGGGTCGCCCCGATGCAGTCAGTGCTTACTTGCAGCGACGGCAGCCGCAGCCGCGACGGCGGCCACCGCACTCGCCGCAGGCAGCGGCCGAGGCACCGCCGCAGTCGCCCGAGGCCGAAGCCTCGCCGCAACCACCGCAGGCACCGGCGTCGCCACCGCAGCCGCCAGCGGCACCGGCCGAGCCGGCGTCACCGCAGCCACCGCAGGCGTTCTCGACGGGCACCTCGACGGCGACCGTCACGCACTTCTGCACCGGCACTTCCTTCGTGACCGTGTGCGGGACGCGAACCGTGTAGCTCTGCGTCTTCGTCTCGGGCACGCAGTCATACACCGTGACGGTGTACGACTCTTCCTTCTGCTGCGGAACCATGACCGTGTAGGAAACTTCCTTGGTCATCGTCTCCGGCACGCACTTCGTCACGGTGTACTCCCGAGTCTTCGACTCGGTGCGGTACTTGGTGACGTTGACCGTGCGGGACTTCTGCTCCGGCACCATCTTCGTGACGGTGTAGGTGCGGGTCCGCTCCTCCGGCACCATGGTGGTGACGGTGTAGCTGCGGGTCCGCTCCTCCGGACGGTACTTGGTGACGCTGACCGAGCGGGTCTTCGTCTCCGGAACCATCTTGGTCACGGTGTAGTTCCGAGTCCGCTCTTCCGAGCGGTACTTGGTGACGTTCACCGAGCGGGACTTCTGCTCCGGCACCATCTTGGTGACGGTGTAGCTGCGGGTCCGCTCCTCGGGGCGGCACTTCGTGACCGTGTAGGTCCGAGTCCGCTCTTCGCTGCGGGTCCGCGTCACGTTCACCATCCGGCTCCGCTGCTCCTGACGGCACTTGGTGACCGTGTAGGAGTAGGGGACTTCCTCGGTCGTGCACTGGTAGGTCGTGACCGGGACTTCCTTCGTCTCGCACGTCGGAACCCAGACACGCTTGCAGCACGTCTTCGGGGGGCACGGGCAGCCGCAGGCGTCGGTGCCGGCCGAGGCGACCTCGACCTGCTCCGTCACCCAGTGGCCACCGCGGACCTGCACCGTCTTCGACGACTGGACCGGGACGCGCTTCTGCACGGTCCGGCTGCCGGTCATCTCCTCGGTGTAGGGCACGTTCACCGTGTAGGTCTGCTCGACC
>JBJTQP010000149.1:0-14922 GCA_046075685.1 Planctomycetaceae bacterium
GTCGGCCGGTCCCGAGCAGGAGTACTTCCTGATCGACCGCAACTTCTTCTTCGCCCGGCCCGACCTGACGATGACGGGCCGGACGCTGTTCGGCGCCAAGCCGCCGAAGGGGCAGGAGTTCGAAGACCAGTACTTCGGCGCCATCCCCGAGCGGGTGCTGGCCTGCATGATGGAGGGCGAGCGGGAGCTGTTCAAGCTCGGCGTGCCCGTGAAGACCCGCCACAACGAGGTGGCTCCCAGCCAGTACGAGATCGCCCCGATCTACGAGAACGCCAACATCGCCACCGACCACCAGCAGGCGATCATGCAGACGCTGACGCGGGTGGCGCAGAAGTACGGGATGGCCTGCCTGCTCCACGAGAAGCCGTTCGCGGGCATCAACGGGTCGGGGAAGCACGTCAACTGGTCGCTCGGGTGCAGGCTCGGCAACCTCCTCGAGCCGGGTGAGACGCCGCACGCCAACATGCAGTTCCTCGTGTTCTGCGCCGCGGTGATCAGGGCCGTGCACCTGCACGGCGACATGCTCCGGGCGGTCGTCGCCTCCAGCGGCAACGACCACCGCCTCGGCGCCAACGAGGCGCCGCCGGCGATCATCTCGATCTTCCTCGGCGAGCAGCTCGCCGACGTGTTCGAGCAGATCGAGAAGGGCAAGGCGACGAGTTCGAAGAGCACCGGCACGCTGACGGTGGGCGTCGACACGCTGCCACCGCTGCCCAAGCACGCCGGCGACCGCAACCGGACGAGTCCGTTCGCCTTCACCGGCAACAAGTTCGAGTTCCGGGCCGTGGGTTCGAGCCAGTCGATCGCCGGGCCGCTGGTGGCGCTCAACACGATCATGGCCGAGAGCCTCGACCACATCGCCACCGAGCTCGAGAAGGCCACGGGCGGCGACCAGGCGAAGCTGCCGGCCGCCGTGGAGAAGCTGCTCCAGAAGATCATCTCCGAGCACAAGGCCGTGATCTTCAACGGCAACGGCTACTCGCAGGAGTGGCACGCAGAGGCGGCACAGCGGGGCCTGCCCAACAACCGGGCCACGCCGGAGGCCCTCGACCAGCTCGTCGCCCCGAAGAACCTGGAGCTCTTCGAGAAGTACGGCGTGCTCTCGAAGCGGGAGATGCAGAGCCGCTACGAGATCTACATGGAGCGGTATTGCAAGGACATCAACACGGAGGCCCAGGCGGCCCTGCAGATCGCCAAGACGATGATCCTGCCGGCCGGCTACCGCTATCAGGGCGAACTGGTCGACATCGCCGCGAAGCTCAAGGGCCTGGGCCACGCGCCCCACATGGGCACGCTCGACAAGCTGACCAAGCTCGTCGGCGAGTTCGAGGGCCGGATCGAGGCGCTGGAGAAGTCGCTCGGCCATCACGGCGGCGGCGACCTGCGAGCCGAGATCACGCACCTCCACGGCCACATCCTCCCCGCGCTGACGGCCCTACTAGAGACGACCGACCAGATCGAGGTGCTGCTGCCGGACGACCTCTGGCCGTTGCCCACCTACCGCGAGATGCTGTTCATCAAGTGAGCGACGACCTGGCGGGGGCGATCGCGGCGGAGTGCGCAGCCCTCGGGATCGTCGTCGGCCCCGACGCCATGCCGAGGCTGGCCGCGTATGCGGCCAGCCTCTGGTCGTGGAACGAGCGGCTCAACCTCACCAGGCATGTGGATGCGGCCACCTTCGTCTCGCGTGACGTGGCCGATGCCGCGGGCATCGCCCCGCACCTCGCCCACGGAGAACGGGTGCTCGACGTGGGGACCGGCGGCGGCGTCCCGGGCGTGGTGCTGGCGATCCTCCGCCCCGACCTGCGGGTGGAACTCTGCGACAGCGTTGCCAAGAAGGCCCGTGCCGTGGCCGAGATCGTCCGCACAGCCGGGATCGCACTTCCGATCCATGCCGCCGCCGCGCAGACGGTCGTCGCCGGGCGTCCCTCCGGCGCTGATCGCTTCGACACGCTCATCGCGCGGGCGGTGGCGCCGCTGGCCAAACTCCTCGGCTGGTTCGAGCCGGTGGCGAGTTCCTTCGGGCGGCTCCTGGTCGTCAAGGGTCCGCGGTGGGAGGAGGAGCGCGACGACGCGCGGTATCGCGGCCTGACGAACCGGGTTTCGATCCGCCGGCTGGCATCCTGGCCGATCCGCGGCCGCGATCACGAGAGCGTGCTGATCGAAATCGGCCCCCGCTCGGCTTCCTGACGAGCCGGCATCGGCCTCGTCTCAGGCCTGCGGCCGCGCAGCCTTCGCGCCCGGCGGCCCCGCGCTGAGATTCTCGTAGCCGCAGGCTTGCAGCCTGCGGAATCCGGCAGGCCGCGGCGCTGGATCGACGCGCGGGGATCACGTGGAGTCCGTATCAGAGATTCATGCCCAGATAGCCGCCGGCGGCGTCGCTGGCCGCCTGCTCGCGTGCCAGCCGGTCGAGGGCCCGCGACAGGTCGCCGGCGGCGATGTACCGGTCGAACTCGACCTCGACCGCATGCTTGGCCGCCAGTGCCAGCCATTGCACGGCCGGCTGCGTCAGCCAGTCGCAGGTCTCCTGATCGAGGACGACCTCCAGATCGCTGCCGATCGTCCGGGCGTCGGCGTCGTCGGTCAGCACCGTGCCCTCGAACCGAAATCGCACCCAGCCCAGGCCGGGATCGTTCGTGAACCGAAACGTGCATCCGCCTTCGGTAAGGTAGTAGGCGTTGCGGGTCCCGTGGGCGGCCACGGCCCGCTGCAACCGCTCGAGCCGGGTCCGGTAGGCGGGCGAGGCATCGAGCGGCACGTCGAACCGCGGCACGCTGCGCAGGGGCGTGCAGTCAAACGTGATCTCCACGGCAGGCAGCGTCGAACCATCGCCCATGATGTTCCGAGTGTATCCCACGCTGGCGATGCTGGCACTGGCGTGCGGCGGCTGCGGAGATTCCATCCCGGCCGAACGAGCCTCGAACAAACCCGCCACGGTGCGGGTCTCGGACACCCGGCCGGTGATGGGCGTGCGTTGGACGATAACGGTGCATGCCCCCGACCCCGCGGGCGGCGATCGGGCGATCGCCGCGGGATTCGCCGAGGCCGAACGGCTCGACCGGATCCTCTCAGACTACGATCCCGGCAGCGAACTGGCGCGGCTCTCGGCGGCGGCGCCGACACCCGAGCCGGTCGCCGTGGGCGACGATCTCTGGAACGTGCTCGTGCGGGCAGCCGAGATCCACCGCCTCTCCGACGGGGCGTTCGACATCACCGTCGGCCCGCTCACCACCCTCTGGCGGCAGGCGCGGCGGTCGGGCCGACTTCCCCTGGCCCGCAAGCTCGCCACCGCCCTGGCGGCAGTCGGCGGCGACGCCGTGGTGCTCGACCCGGAGGTCCGCACGGCGCGGCTGACTCGGCCGGGCATGCGGCTGGATGCGGGCGGGATCGGCATGGGCTACGCGGCCGATCGCGTCCTCGCCACGCTCGCGGGCTGCGGCATTTCGGCGGCCATGGTGGATGCCTCGGGAGACGTGGTGGTGTCGGGCCCGCCCCCTGGAGAGGCCGGCTGGAAGATCCGCATGCGGGGCATGCCCGGCGACGACTCGGCTGAACCGCTGGTCGTCCACCACGGGGCCGTGACCACGTCGGGCGACGCCGCACAGTTCGTCGACATCGATGGCCGGCGCTACAGCCACGTGGTCGATCCCCGCACGGGCCTTGGCGTCGCCGGACCGGCGGCGGTGACCGTGATCGCCCCCGACGGGGCGACCGCCGATGCTGTGGCGACGGCGGCCAGCGTGCTCGGGCCCGCCGAGGGGCCGGCGGTCGTGTCGAGGATTCCAGGGGCTGCCGCCCGGTTCATCTGGGAGGAAGACGGCGTGCTGAAGACCGCCGTCACCCCGGGATGGCCCCGTCCGTGATCACGGGTTCACCCGGCTTGCCCAGCCTGCCGCGGCGAAACCGAGGCTGACGATTGCTCCAAGTTTGCGGGCTGTGCCGTCCGATACCTGACGTGCTGCCGCTGCGCCTTGGTGCAGGCGGTGTGCGGGCACGGAGTCGGGGGGCGACGTGCCGGGACGGGATCGTGGACTTCCACGGTCGTGGCCCCCTCGGCGCAGCGGCGGCATTTCGAGCCTGGTTTCGCCCTCGAAGCCGCCGGCCTCCGCCGGCGTCCCGCCGTGCCACGACTCGTCAAGCAACTCTGGGTGGCCCTCACGAGCCTCATGCTCGTGGCCAGCGGCTGTGCGCCGCGGCAGCCGTTCTACTTCTTCGAGGATGGCGATCTGTCGCACTACGTCGGCGCGATCCAGAAGCTCGAGTATCCCGACAGCGACCAGCCGCCGCTCGACGAGGCCTCCGGCACCGCCGAGCCGCTGACGCTCTCCAACCCCAGCTTCGACAATGTCTGGGAGTTGTCGCTCGAGGAGGCGATCCGGACCGCGCTGGAGAACGGGAAGGTGCTCCGCAACCTCGGCGGCCGGTTCGCCAGTTTCGGCGGCCCGCGGCCGCAGACCGGCGAGCCCCCGGTGTCGCTGCTCACCAGCCCCGTCCAGACGCCGACGGTCTACGACCCGTCGATCGTCGAAACCGACCCGTTCCGCGGCGTGGAGAGCGCCCTGGCGCTGTTCGACGCCCAGCTCTCCAGCTCGCTCACGTGGGAACGGCAGAATCGGCCGCAGAACGTCGGCGGTGTCGGCACGGTCATCTTCCAGCAGCAGTTCCTGGGCGACACCGCCAACTGGACGACCGGCATCCAGAAGCGGACGGCCACCGGTGCCACCTGGGGCTTCGCCAACTCCACGCTCTACGACAACAACAACTCGCCGATCCGCCAAAAGGGCGTGCCCTCGACCTGGACGACGAACTACGACTTCACGTTCAACCAGCCGCTGCTCCAGGGTGCCGGCGTGACCTACAACCGGATCGCCGGCCCCGACTTCTTCGACAACCTCTACGGCCGGCCCAACTTCCGGGGCGTGCTCCTCGCCCGGATCAACGCCGACATCTCGCTGGCCGACTTCGAGGCCGGCGTCCGTAATCTCGTCAGCGACACCGAGCAGTCGTACTGGGAGCTGTACTTCTCCTACCGCAACCTCGAGGCCCGCAAGGCGGGCCGCGACAGCGCCCTGGAGGCCTGGCGCAAGGTGCACGCCCTCTACGTGGAGCAGTCCCGTGGCGGCGAGGCCGACAAGGAGGCCCAGGCCCGCGAGCAGTACTTCTTCTTCCGGAGCGAGGTGGAGCAGGCGCTCACCGACGTCTACCGCTGCGAGAACCGGCTGCGGTACATGATGGGCATCTCGGCCAGCGACGGCCGGCTGATCCGCCCCTCCGACGAGCCAACCACCGCCCGGATCACCTTCGACTGGCAGCAGTCGCTCGTCGAGTCCCTCTCCCGCTCGGCCGAACTCCGCAAGCAGAAGTGGGTGATCAAGCAGCGGGAGCTGGAACTCGTCGCCGCGAAGAACCTCGTTCTCCCCAGGCTCGACATGGTGGGCCGCTGGCGGTTCCTCGGCATGGGCCAGGAACTGATCAACCAGAACTCCCAGTCCTACGACGCCAACGGCAATGACCCGCTTGCCGGCACCGACGCCTACTCGACGCTGTTCAGCGGCCAGTTCCAGGAGTGGCAGGCCGGGGCCCAGTTCCTGATGCCGCTCGGCTTCCGCCGCGAGCTCGCCACCGTGCGGCACCATCAGCTCCAGCTCGCCCGCGAGCGGGCCCGGCTCCAGGACGAGGAACTCGAGGCGTCCCACGCCCTCGTGGAGGCGGCCCGGAACGTCGACACCAACTTCGCGCTCGCCCAGACCAACTTCAACCGCCGGGTCGCCGCCGAGCGGCAGGTGGAGGCCGTGCAGGCCGCCTACGAGGCCAACACGGTCACCTTCGACCAGCTCCTCGACGCCCAGCGGCGCCGGGCCGAGGCGGAGAGCGCCTACTACCGGGCGCTCGTCGACTACAGCCGGTCGATCTCGCAGCTCCACTATCGCAAGGGTTCACTGCTGGAATACAACGGCGTGTTCCTCGCCGAGGGGCCGTGGCCGGGCAAGGCCTACTTCGACGCCCACCGCCGGGCCCGTCAGCGGGACGCAAGCCTGTACCTCGACTACCGGCACTCCCGACCGGGCGTGTTCAGCCGCGGGGCGATCTCCCAGAACTTCGCCGATCTCGGCGCCGACGCGCCGGCCGTGCAGTTGCCCCCGCGAGATCCCGCCACGCGACCGGAGTCGGTGCCGGCCACGCCCGCCGCCGCCCCCGGCACACGAGACACGCCCGCCGCACCGGAACTCCTGCCCACGCCGGCCGCGTGATACGGACTCCACGTGATCCTCGCGCATCGGTTCAGCACCGCGGCCGGCCGGATTCCGCAGGCTGCACGCCCGCGGCTACGAGAATCTCAGCGCGGGGCTGCCCATGCCCTCGAGCGGGCTATGGGAGCAAGCGCAGCCAGGATGGCGAAGCGCAGCGGACATGCAGTGAGTCGAGGCCTGGAGGGCCGAGCCGAACGTCCGACGAGAGGGCATGGGCAGCCCCGAGCCTCACGAACGCGCGAGGCTCTCGTGTGAGCCGTATGAGCCGTATCAAGCGTGGTCACGGCGTCGCCCGGTCCGCTGCCCTGGGCGGCACCGCCGGCGTCAGCACCCACTGGGCGTAGGGCAGGTCGGCCCCGGATACGGTCGTGATCGCGGCGCCGATCAGCACCCGCGCCGCAGGCTCGAGCGACACCTCCGTGGGCCCGAGGGCCGGGCCCTCGCCGATCAGAGCCGCCTCGCGCATCCCGGTGGCGGCAAGCGCCTGCCGCCGGCCGTCCCCACCGACGATGACCAGCGGCAGACCGCCGCGGGCGATGAGCACGTCGAGCAGCCGGGCCTGAGTCTCGTCGGGAGTCGCCGGCCGGATGATCCGGACCACGTCCCGCCGCGCGAGCCGCTTCGTCTCTCCCGCGACGTCGAACCGCACCGTCTCCACATCGATGGCCAGCAGCCTGCCGCGGAGGTAGTCGCCGCCCGCCATGCGCAGGATGTGCGTGGGCGGCGAGCCCGCCTGCGTCCGCGGCACGGTGAGAAGCCGCGACAGCTTCTGCCGCAGGATCGGCCGCACGCCGGCGGACGACAGGAGTTCGATCGCCCGGACCTCGCCGATCGGGATGGCGACGTCGCCGCGGTCGGCGAGCCGGATCCGCACGAGCCGCTCGTCGGCGCCGAGGACGTCGCAGGCGAGCGACTCGCCGGTGCGGAGGTGCACCGTGGCGGGTCCGCCGGATCCCGTCCCACCGAGCGTCAGCCGAATCGTCGCCGCGCGGTCGAGCACGTCCCTGGCTGCAGCGCCGGCAAGATCCTCGAGCCCCGCCCGATCGCGGACGAGCGATAGCTCCTCCACGCGGTTCTCCCGGATGACGCCGAGGCGGATCACGGAGCCGGCAGGGCCGACCAGCAGCAGCTTCACCATCTCCGCCCGCGCCGAACCGAGGGCGATCGGTCGCCCGGCAGCCCCTTCCGCACAGGTCGACACCCGGTCGCCTGCCCGGAGACGGCCATCCCGCGCCGCCGGGCCGTCGGCGGGCACGTCGCCGACCTCCCACTCCGCCGCGGCACTTCGCCGCACGAGGACCACGCCGGGGCCGCCGACCGCATCGAGGCCTCGATACTCGATCGTGCCCGACACGCCGGCGGCAAACCTGGCCGGCCGGCTGCAGCCCAGCGGCTGCCAGCCCACGCCGCCCGCGCTGCATGCCGCCAGGCAGCCGAGCATCCGACTGCCGCCCACGGTCAGCATGCCGACGCGGCTCGGCAGCCCCGGCAACGCCGCATCTGCGGCGGCCGCATCGCCACCGCGATCGACCGCGGCCGACACGAACTCCATCGGCTCGGCGAAGGCGTCGCAGGCCACACGAACGAGCCCGTGATCCGGCGGGGTGGGCCCCGTGCCGACGATCACTCCGCCGTAGGGCAGCGTCACGCTCTCACCACGGGCCGGATCGCCGCCGGCGAAGCCGAGGGCCGATGCGAGCAGCAGCCAGGGGCACCACACGGAGGCGGAGCGCATCGTCGTCACTCCGGCGGCCGCCCGCCCCTCCGCCGATCCGCGGCCGGCCCGACGTCCAGGATGCCCTGCTGTTCGATCCACGAACGCATCGACTTCCCCTGATTCATGAACAGCGCGAGGGTCCGCCACTGCCGCTCGGTCATCGCCTGCTTGAAGGATCCGGAATCGACGCCCGAAAGCACCATGTACACGAGGTTCAGCTGGAGGTGGGTGTTGTCCTGCTCGGGGCCCGGCTCCTCGGATCGCAGGGCCGGCTCTCCGGCGATCAGCGCCCGCTCGAGGAGTTCGTGCTGGTCGGCCGTCAGGCCGAGGCTGTCGTCCATCTTCGAGAGCGTCGCCACCACCATGGCCCGCCAGCGAAACGACCTGCGGGCCCGGGCCTCGGTCTCGATCGCGGCCAGCTGCCCGGCATCGAGCGTCGACGCCAGGGCTGCGGCGAACAGCGAGCCGGCGTCGAACAGCTGCCGGAGCGACTGCCGACACTGCTGCACGTCCTGCTGGAACTGCTGCCACGTCTTCTGGCCTTGCGGCTCGTTGAGGTTGACCCTGACCCCGGCATACGTCGCGCGGGTGGCGTCCACGGCCGCGGCAAACCGTCGGATGTCCGACTCCATCGCCAGCCTGAGCTTCCGCTGCTGGGCCGCGGAGACCGCGGACGAGGCCACGATCCGCTCCAGCCGCTTCTCCCCGAGCTGGCGGGCCCGGACGAACGCGGGCGATTCCGGGCTCTGCTCGCCGACGACCTGCGGGCCACCCCGCACGACCACGCGGCGGCCGTTCCCGAGGATCAGCTGCCGGCCGACCGGTGCCACCAGGTTGACGTTGCCGCGCAGCACCCAGCCGTTGCCCTGCTGCTCGAAGAGGTTGGCGTCGAAGTTCGCCCCCAGGTCGATCTGGTGCTGCTGCTCGGAGGCCACCGGCGCAGCTTCCGCCTGCTCGATGACGTGGTCGTCGGCCCCACGGGCAAGCGCGGCGATGCACGGCACCAGGAGGCAGGCCCGGACCCAGCACGTCATGGCGCCGCCCCCGGCGTCCACCACTCGTCTTCCTGCTGCAGCCCCTGGCCGTCGAAGTTCCAGCCCGTGTGCATGCCCACCACGGCCGTGCCCGCCGCCCGCCGCCACCGCTGCCACTCCGCCCGCTGGCCCTCGTCGAGATGCGGCTCGATGCAGGCGTTGGCGTAGTCCGGAGCGGGCCGATAGTTGTTGATCACCGTCCCGGCGTCGTCGAGATCCCGCAGCCAGGCATCGTCCCAACTCGCTTCGAGATCCTCCTCGATCGCCCGCCGCTGGGCGGCCGACAGGTCGAGCTGGCGGTCGAGCCGGGCGACGATCGCCACCCTGGCGGCCTCGGCCCGCCGGGCCGCACGAGCCCGCTGCTCGCTGACGTACACGGCGAACTCGTCGCGGCCGGCGTGCGGTTCGAGGGCCCGGGCGATCGATGCCTGGATGCTCCGCCGGGCGTCGAACGACCGCCGCGGCTGGCCGCCCAGCATCTGGCGGCTCGCGAACTCAAGCGCCGTGGCGGCCACCGCCGACCTGCCCGCCGCGAGCACCTCCCGCCGCGCTGCCGGCGGCAGGGCCGGGCAGGCCTGCCGCACCATCTCCAGTTCCGTCCGCAGCACCGGCTGGAAGAGCTGCTCCATGTTCTTGGCCTGCTGGCGAATCTGCTTCCGCTGCTGCCAGAGCTGGGCCTGTGCAGGATCCTTCGGCATCGCGCCATCGTCGGCCTCGTCGATGGGAATCGGCTGCTGCACCTGTGGCGGCGGGACCGGGGCGATGGCGTTGAACATCGCCCGCAGCCCGAGCCCCAGAAAGCCCGCCGCGGGAACCGGCACGGCCGCCGGGTGCGGCTCATCCGCGGCATCCTCGGCCACGGGCTCATCCACGGCGGGTGCCAGCACCTCCGAGGGCACGACCACGACGCCGCCCTCGGCCTGCACCACGACCTCGACTGCGGCACCCGCCGGTGCCGCCAGCAGGCACACCGCCGCCGCCACGGTCGATCCTCTCCGGCAGGCCCTGCGCGTCATCGCTCGTACACCGGGAGGAACTTGTAGTTGACCGCCAGCGACAGCAGTGCCAGCGAGGTGTCGACCGTGCCGCCGAACCCGCCTCCGCGTCCGGCGAAGCCCGCAAAGCTGCCGTCCTTGGCCTGCATCGATTTCATCTCCTTCACGAGACCGGCGTTCCATTTCTCCCATACGGCGACGTCGGCCTGGAAGAGCGCCTGGGCGCGGTAGTAGCGGGTGTACGTCGGATAGCCCTCCATGGCCCCCTGCTCACCGCCGAGGGAGCGGCCCTTGAGGTACGCCGACGACGTCGCGTACTGTGGCAGGCCCTTCTGGCGGGCGATCGCGTAGACCAGCACGCCGATGCTCGTCACCGCGTCGCTGCCGCCCCCGGGCCCCCCCGAGTAGCCGAGCTGGCCGTTGGGGCCCGTCATCGACGCGTAGTACCGGATCGCCTTGTCGATGGTCTCGTCGGGCACCTCGATGCCCGCGTTCCGCGCGCCGAGGAGGCCCATGAGCACGGCGCCGCTGACCGACGTGTCGGCGTCCTTGGCGTCGGGCGAATACCGCCAGGCGCCGTGCGGGTTGCTGCGGCCGCTGGTCACGGCGCACCGCACCGCGAGTTCGAGCGCCTGGCCGAGCGGCCTGCCCTGCCGGCCTCCGGCCGACGCCTCGGTCCAGAGCCCGCGGTCGTCGACCGTGCCGTAGGCCTCGGAGAGGGCGAGCATGCCGAAGCCGTGCTGGTACATGCTGTCGTGGCCCTGGCCCGACCCCAGAAACCCCGTCTCCGCGTTCTGCGACACGATCATGCTGCGGAGGGCCTTCCGGATCGGCACGCGGTAGGGCCCGTGGTTGGGATCCTCGCCCGAGGCGAGCAGCGCCATCACCGCCATGCCGGTGACGCCCGGTCCCGCCTGGCCGTCCTTCCAAGCGCCGCTTTCGTCCTGGGTCTTGATCAGGTACCGCAGACCGGCGTCGTACATCTCGCGGACGTCCCGCGGCACCGGGTCGCCGTAGCGGACCATCGGCCCCTGGGCGAGGGCCGCCGACGCGACAATCGCAGCCGCCAGCACCGCCGACGACGGGACGACCGTGACGAACACGCCGCTGCCGCCGCACATCATCGCCGCCGCTCCTTCTCGAACGTGTTGAAGTATGCGTCGAGGCCGGCGCGAAACTCCTCGGGCAGCACGCGGCCGCTCGTGCCGGTGGCCTGGTCCTTCTCGCCTCCGGCGCCGCGGCCGCCGCGGGTGCCGCGGCCGACGAGCGCCAGCGCCGCGCTCGTCGCCGTGCCCGTGCCGCCACCGCCGGGATTCACGCCGCTGCCGCCGCCACCGCCGCCACCCGGAGGATTCGCGGCCGCGGCCTGGGCCGCCAGCAGCAGTTCGACGACCTCGGTCTCGGCCGCGATCGCCGTGGCACCCGTCTCGGGCGTGGCCAGGATGTCGGTCGCCTCCGCCATCACCTCTTCGACCTTCTCGAAGAGCTGGATCTCGGCCGCGAACTGCCGCTCACCCTCGGGCTCCTCCAGCAGCCGTTCGACGAGGTCGACGATCCTGTCGGCCAGGGCATCCTGTCGGTCCGCGAGCTTTTCCGCCTGCATGGCAAACGCCTCCGCGGCCACCGCGGCCTTGGCCTGCTCGGCCACGCGGGTCTCCTCCCGGAGGTTGACTTCGTCTTCGAGGATCTTCATCGCCTCGAGCACCACCTCGGGCGGCACGCTGTCGCGGGGCGGACCGTTTCCCTGCCCCCCGCCGCCCTGCGGAGGCGGCACGAGGTCGTCGGCCAGGCGGTCGAAGGTGTCGGACCAGAACTCGGCCTGCGCAATGGACATCCCGGCCTCCTTGAGGACGTCGTCGGAAAGCTGCCTCAGGCTGCCGAGGGTGTCGAGTTCCTTCATCTCCTCGAGCACCGTGCGAAAGGCGGGAAGCTGCCGGCGGTCGAAGTAGGCCTGCAGGTCGTCCATCAGGGCCGACAGCTTGTCGGTCTCGCGGAGCGACTGCTCGCGGACGTCTCCGAGCGCCTTCGCAACGGGCTCCGAACGCCTCTCGGGCGTGCCGAAGGCCTCCGCGGCCAGGCCTGCGATCCGGTTCCCGATCCCCATCTGCTCCCGTGACGCGAGCTTGAGCCGCTTCACGAACGTGCTGCCTTCGAGCCGCGCCATCACCGCGGCGAGTTCATCGGCCACCTTCGCAAACTCCGCAAGCAGTTCCTCCTGCCGGGCGATCGCCTCATCGAGCGCCTCCTCGGCCTGGGGCTCCTCCTGCTCCCCGGCCGGCTGCGGCGGTGCGACACCAGCCTGCGTGGTCGGCAGGCCGAAGCGGCCGCCGCCGCCCGGCGGCGACGACTTCGGAGCGGTGGGCTTCGGCTGCTGGGACGATTCGGTGTCGACCACCTGCGGGATCGGCGGCTGACCGGCCGGCGTCTCCGCGCCGCCGTCGGGCGTGCTGCCGCCGGGCTGCTCCCGCTCCTCGCCCGCGCGCGGCGCATCGCCAGCGGGCTTCCGCCCGTCGGCCGTCTCGGCGGACTCTGGCTGCCCTCCCGACGGCCGCGCATCAGGCTGCCCGTCACCGCCGGATGGCTTCGCAGGCTGCTCCTTTCCACGCTGCGGTGTGCCTGATGCGGGCCGGGCTGCGGCCGCCTGGGCGAGCAGGTCGGCCACCCCGGGCATGCGGCGCTCGGCGATTTCGGCGAGCGTCTGGATGTCGGTGGCGAGTTCCTCGAGCGTCTGCGGCTCGAATTCCGGATTCTTGAGGGCCTCGCGCACCAGGTCCGCACCGTCGTCCACGAGCCGCTCGAGCCGGCGGGCGTTGGTCTCCTCGGCCGCCGCCTGCGACTCGAGCCGGGCGCGCGATTCGGCGGCGAGCAGCTGCTCGGCGGGCAATCTCCTGAGTTCCTTGTTGGTGGCGAGCAGGCTCATCTCCCGGTCGCGGACCTCGCTCGCCTGCTGACGAAACTGCTGCAGCCGGGTGTTGAGCACCAGTGCGTGCTCGGCCCGGTCGAGCACGTAGAGCACCACGGGCGTCGACACCGCCCGGCTCCGGCCGGGCAGATAGTCCTCGGCGAAGCCCCGGATCGCGATCGGTTGTGGGCGGATGCCCAGCGCATCGGGGCAGAACGTGGCCGCCGCGTCGAGCGACTCCACCTCGCCGCCGCCCGCCTGCAGAACCCGCTCCCCTTTCTCCCGCGCCGCAGGGTCGGCGGCCGCGGCCGCCGTGGCATAGGGATCGTCGAGCCCCTCCCACTCGATGCCCACGCGCCGGATCCCGAAATCATCGCGGGCGGCGACCTTGAACTTCAGCGTGTCGGTCTCGAGGAGGATGCCCCGCGTCGGCGGCACGTCGAGCAGCACCACGGTGGGCGGCTCGTCGCCGCGGGCGGTGACCGAAAGTTCGAGCGGCTCCGCGGCCGCGAGGCCGTCGGCATCCCGCCAGGCGAGCCTGATCGTCGAATCGGCCTCGACCAGCGTGGCCGGCGTGCGGATCGTCCTGCCATCGGGCGCGATCGCAGCGCCATCCACCGTCGCGGCCGCGAGGTCGCGGTTGACCGTGGCGACGACCGACACGCGGCTGCCTTTCACGGGCGCGAGCATCCCGCCGCGAATGTCCTGCCGCCTCGCACCCGGCCGCTGCATGTAGTCGGGCATGACGACGTCGGCCTCCAGTCCGGCCAGTTCCGGGCGATGCACCGCCTCGAGCCTCACCTGCTGCCGCGCGTCGCCGACCGCGAGGGTGAGGGGCCCGTCGGCCACCTGCGGCGGCAGGGCAAAGGAGTACCGGTCGCCCTCGAGCCGCGCCGCGAGCGGCGGCTGGCGGCCAACGCGGAGCGTGGCCTCGTCCGGCCGCCACTGAGTGTCGTCGCGGAGCGCGGCCGCGACCGTCACCGGTTCGCCGTGCGGCACGACGACCCGATCCCCGAGCGGCGCGACCCGCGCGAAGGTGAACCGCTCGA
The DNA here is from genome assembly GCA_046075685.1 of Planctomycetaceae bacterium. GTDB lineage: Bacteria > Planctomycetota > Planctomycetia > Pirellulales > UBA1268 > QWPN01. The sequence goes on from JBJTQP010000149.1 coordinate 13,949, forward strand.
CGGCCGCGAAGGGCCGGGCGAGCCGCCGCCAGGCGTTGGCGGCCGCATCGGGCACGAGCACGGCCAGGGCGGCGGCGACAGCGGCGGGCAACGCCGCCGCCAGGGCCCACTGCCAGAGCCGCGCCGGGGGTGTGGCCTCGCGGAAGTCGATCCGCTCCGCCCGCTCCGCCACCTGCGCGACGGCCGCCTCGCACAACGGCCGCGACTTGGTCCGGTCGGCCCAGCCGGAGCGGACGATGTCGATGATCCCCAGCAGTTCATCACCGGCCGCCGGGAACCGCCGCTCGATGAGCCGGGCCACCTGCTCGAGCGACTGAAGCCCGAAGCCCCAGCGGCGAACCGCCAGCGGCACGACCAGGCAGGCGGCGACGGCGGCGAGCAGGATCGCCAATCGGAGCAGCGCGGGCGTCTCACCGAGACGGTCGCAGACAAACACCGCGAGAAAGGCGACGGCGATGCCGCACAGGGCGGCGCAGGCCGCCTCGAAAAACTTGATGCGGCGGACGCGGCCGCGAAACGCCCCCAGGCAGCGGACGAGATCGGCCGGCAGCGCAATCCAGTCGGCGGGAGGACTTCCCTGGTTCGTCACGGACGGTTGCGGCGCGGTCATGCCGGCGACTCCAGCGGCGGCCGGCCACACACCGGTCAACTCATCGTACCCCGGCGTTTCCACCGCATCCACGCGAGGGTCTGGCCACCGCGGCCCGTGCCGTGCGTTCAGAGGGACGGCCGCTGCAAGCCCGCACCGGACGCAGCCCGCATTCCGCAGGCTGCAAGCCTGCGGCTACGAGAATCGCAGCGCGGGGCTCAGGTGTGAGCCGTATCAGACGAGGCCCTGGCGCTTGCGGCCGATCCAGAACAGGCCAAGCAGCGTCACCAGCGACGCCGCCACGAGCGGATGGCTCCACAGCTGCAGCCGCCGCACCGCCGGCGGCGGATCGGGCAGCGCCGCGAGCGACTCCACCAGCCCGGCG
>JBJTQP010000150.1:0-45609 GCA_046075685.1 Planctomycetaceae bacterium
GAACTCCGCCGGAAGGCCGACAGCCACGAGCAGCGCGGCTGGTTCATGCAGATGCTCACCGCGGACGGCCGGACGGTCTGGAAGAGCGAACACTGCCCGGCCGACGTCGCGAACTTTCCCCCCACCGACATCGATCGGGTCGTGACGGTCAAGCAGGTCGGCCACTATCGCTACGTTCGCACCCGGGTCGACAGACCCACAGGCGCGGCCTACCTGGTGCGCGTGGGCACATACACGACCGGCCTCGACGAAAGCCTCGCGACGTTGATGCGGATCCTCGGCCTGGTGGGAGGCGGCCTCGCGCTGGCCGCGCCGCTCGTCGCCTGGTGGCTCGCGGGCCGGGCGACCCGTCCGATCGCCACCATGCTCCGCACCGCGGGCCGGCTCAGCCCCACACGGCTTGGCGACCGCCTTCCCGTCCGGGGCTCGAGCGACGAGCTCGACCTGCTCGCCAACACCATCAACGGGCTGCTCGACTCGGTCGCCGGCCACATCGACCGCCAGGAGCAGTTCGTGGCCGATGCCGCCCACGAGCTCCGCGGCCCGCTGGCGGCCCTGCAGAGTTCGCTCGAGGTGACGATCGGGCAGGAGCAACTGCCGGACGATCAACGGGAGTCGCTCACCGACATGCTGGAGGCCACGCGCCACCTCTCCAAGGTCGCCAACGATCTCCTGCTGCTCGCTGAATCGGGGGCTGCCGTCAAGCCGGGTGACCTGACGACCGTCGACGTCGCGGGCCTCGTTCGTCAGACGGCGGCGATGTTCTCGGGCGTCGCCGAGGAACGAGGCCTCGTCCTGCGTGTGGAAACGTCGCAGCCCGCCCACTCGCGGGCGAATCCCATCGACCTGAGGCGGCTCCTGAGCAACCTGGTCGACAACGCCATCCGCTTCACGCCACGAGAAGGCTCGATCGACATCCGGGTCGCTCCCGCCGGAGCCGCCACGATCCTGACCATCGCCGACACCGGCGTGGGAATAGCGGCGCAGGATCTCGGACATGTCTTTGACCGCTTCTACAAGGCCGATCCGGCCCGCACGCACAGTACGGGCGGCCGCAGCGGCGGCCTCGGGCTCTCGATCTGCCGCTCGATCGTCGAATCGTGTGGCGGCACGATCGGGATCGCCAGCCGGGTCGGAGAGGGCACCGTGGTCACCGTGAGGCTGCCGGCCACGGAGCAGGCGGCCACACCGCCGGTGGATCTGGCCCGGGCCGGCCGCACCTGACCACATCCCATCTCGCCGCGAGGCTGCCGGAGCGCCTCCCCATGCCCATGCGATCCGCACCTCCCGGCGAGCCCCGCGCGACCGCCGCAGGGGCCGACGTCGCGATCGTGTTCGCCCTGCCCGTCGAGGCCGATGCCTTCGAACGGCTCGCCCTGAACCGCGTCGCCACCCGCGGAGCACGGTTCGCCTTCGCGACGGGCTTGATCGCGGATCACCGCGTCGCCTGGTGCGTATCCGGTGTCGGCCAGGAGGCGGCTGCGGGCGCCGCCCGCCAGCTCATCGATGGCCATCAACCGCGGCTGCTGGTCACGGCGGGGTTCGCCGGCGGCCTCGATCCCACCCTGCGCCGCGGTGCCGTGCTGCGGCCGGACGTGGCCATCACGGTCGACCGGCTCGCACGGATCCAGCTCGTCGCGTCGGCCCGTCATGCGGGAGTGGAGCCCGAGACGGCCATCGTCACCGTGGACGCCGTGGCAGCCACCGCCGCCGCCAAGCAGGCGCTGGCAGCCCGCACGGGGGCCAGGCTCGTCGACATGGAGACCTTCGCCGTCGCGGCCACGGCCCAGGCGGCGGGCCTGCCCTGCGCGGCGGTGCGGGTGATCTCCGACGAGGCGGGCGAGACACTGCCGGCCGAGGTTGCGGCGCTTGCGGCACCGCAGTCGCCCTGGCGACGGCTGGGGGCGGCGGCCCGCGCGGTCGCTCGACGGCCCGCCGCGGCTGCGGACCTCTGGGGGCTCTGGGAGCGGTCCGTCGTCGACTCCCGGACCCTGGCCACGGCCGTCGCGGCCACGATCGACGAACTCGCCTGACGGGGCCCGCGGGCAACCCTCACGGCCCGGCAAGCAGCCGGACGAGCGGATTCCTGGGGAGATTCGCGGCAGGCGGCGGCACCACGACGTCGAGGTGCACGCCGGCAGCCAGGGCCGCGGCACGGCCGCTGCGGACGGCCCCCTCCATGGTCGAAGGCCAGCCGGTGGCCGTCCAGTCGCCCGCCAGGAAGAGATTCGGGATCCGCGTGGTCGCCGCCGGCCGCTGGGCCTCAACGCCGGGACGCACCGACAGCACCGCCGTGGGATCGGTGACGACCTTCGCCTCCCGCAGCAACGCCCCGCGGGCCGCGGGGAACACCGCCTCGAGCTCCGCGACCACCTGATCCACGAGTCGACGGCGGTCGCCATCGAGCAGCCCGCGCGAGGCGCTGATCACGACCTGACAGCGGCCCGGAGCATCCCCGGGCTCGCCGCGAAACACCCACTGCGAGACCCGGCCCACGAGCACGGCATGCGGCACGTCGACGACGTCGCGATCAAACCAGAGGTGCACGGCGGTGATCGGCGAGCCGGCGAGCCGGTCGTCGCCGCCGGGCACCACATCCGGCACGAGGCGACCGGCTGCCTTCCAGGGCACCGCCACGATCGCCGCATCGCAGGCCGTGCGTTCGTCGCCGTGACGAACCGCCGACACGTGCCCGTCGCCCGCTCGTTCGACCGCGGCGACGGGGGCTCCCGTCACCACCCGCACGCCCGCGGCTTCCAGGCGGCTGACGAGCCGCTCGCCGAAGAGGATGCCGAGCGGCTCGGTCGGCACGAGCAGGTCGGCGGCCTCGCGATGGGCGAGAAACCCGTCGACGGCCACCTTGCGGGCCGCCGCCACGCTCACGAGGTCGATCGACTCGCCAAGCGCGCTCTCCATCACCGGCTGCCAGAAGAGCCTGATCACGCGGTCCGGCTGGCGGCCCGGGCCCCGCAGCCACTCCAGCGCCGTGGCCGGCGCGCCGCCGTCGTCTGCGCGGAGGCGGGCCAGCCGGAGCATGCCGCCGGCGAGCGCGAGCCGCTCGCGGAGGCCGAAGTGCCGCATCCCGACCAGCAGCGGTGTGAGGTGCAGCGGTGCCGGCAGCCACCGCCACGGCGTGCAACGGCTCCGCCGCCCGTCGGGGCCCACGAACCAGAGCGTGCGGTCGCGGCGGATCGCGTCGTCGAGTCCGGCCCAGCGGCAGAGGTCGAGGAAGTTGGTGCAGCACCCCATCGCCACGTGCTGGCAGGCGTCCACGAGTCCGCCGCCGAGAGGATCCTCGAACGACGCCGCCCGCCCCCCGCAGCGCCGCCGGGCCTCGAGGATGGTGACCCGGCATCCCGCATCGGTGAGGGCTGCGGCCGCGGCCAGACCGGCGAGGCCGCCGCCGACAACGACCACGTGCGGCGCCGCTGCGTGCTGGGTCCGGACGGTCATCGCCAGATCCCCGGGCCGCCGGCCAGCGTGGCGGCCGCCGACACCAGCAGCCGAGGCTTCGAGCGCCGCACCCTGCTCGTGAAGATCCCGGCACCCGCCCGACGCACCGCCGCGAGCAGCGAACGGTAGACGCCAAACATGGCCCGAAAGACCACGCGGCCGTCGGTGGTGAGCATGCGATCGAGGACCGCCGCCCGCCGAAACCGTGCCGCCGCCCGCTCCACCTGCATCTCGGCAAGACGGACGAACTCGGGTCCGATCCGTCCTGCAGCCAGGTCGCCGGGGGAGCACCCGCACGCGGCGAAGTCGCGCTGCGGCAGATAAATGCGGCCGCGGCCGATATCCTCCGGGATGTCGCGGAGGATGTTGGTGAGTTGGAAGGCGACGCCGCAGTCGTGCGACACCTCGACGGCGGCCGGGTCGATGAATCCCCAGACGTGGATCGCGGCCCGGCCCACGGCGCTGGCGACGCGGCTGCAGTAGACCTCCAGCTCGGCCGCCGTCTCGTAGCGGCTGCGGTCGAGGTCCATGCGGACCCCGGCGAGGATCTCCCGCAGGCACTCGTGGGGAACTCCGTACCGGCGCACGGTGTCGATGATCGCCCGCAGCACGGGCTCCGCGGTCGGCCCGCCGGCCAGCGCCTCCTCGGTGGCGGCGGAGAATGCCGCGAGGCCGCCCGCGGCCGCGGCGGCGTCGACCGCGTCGTCGACGAGATCATCGGCCACGCGACAGAAGGCATAGATGGCGGTCGTGCCCCGACGCTTCGCCGCCGGCAGCAGGGAGATGGACAGCGCGAAGCTCGACCCCGACCGCCGCAGGATCGCCGCGCAGGCGGCGTGGTCTTCCGCGAGCGACATCATGGCCGCGCTCCCCCCGACGCGACCGTCCGCCACCAGGCGTGGGCCGCAAGCCTGAGTTTGGTCCAGCGCCCCACGGTGGGCCGTCGGGAGAGCGTATCGAAGCCGTGCCGTTCGATCGCGTCGGCCACCGCCCGGCCGCCGCCGAGGAACATGCCGACCGCCGGCCGCAGCACGCGCGGCGCTGCATCCACGAGGGGCGCGCCGGCGTCGAAACAGCGGCGGGCCCAGGCGACCTCTTCGGCGATCAGGCCCCGCAGGGCGGGAGATGCGGCCGGCTCGTCGAGCATCGCCTCGGTGACGCCGAGCCTCGCCATGTCGTCCTGTGGCAGGTAGACGCGGCCGGCGAGCCGGTCGCGGCGGACATCCTGCCAGAAGTTCACGAGCTGCAGGCCGGTGCAGATCGAATCGGAGCGGCTCACCGATTCGGGATCCCGGCACCCCTCCAGGGCGAGCACGATGCGGCCGACCGGATCGGCCGAGCGTCGGCAGTAGCCGACGAGTTCCTCGCGGCTCGCATACCGCGTCTGCCGCTGGTCCTGCTCGAAGGCCTCGATCAGGTCGGCGAAGGGCTGCCGGTCCAGGCCCGTCAGCCGGATCGTCTCCGCGAGCGCGATGAACACCGCGTGCCGGGGCCGGCCCGCGAAGCAGTCGTCGAGTTCCTCCCGCCAGGCCGCGAGGCCGCCGGCGGCCTCCCCGGGTGCCGACTCGTCGCCCAGATCATCGGCCCAGCGGGCGAAGGCGTAGACGTTGGCGAGGTGCTGGCGGAGCCGCGGCGGCACGAGCCGGGTGGCGACGGTGAAGTTCTCGTAGTGCCTGGCGGCGACGGCCCGGCAGAACGCCTCGGCCGCGGGGAGATCGCCCCCTGTCGGCACGCGGGCCAGCTTCCAGGCCACCGGATCGCGGGCCGCCGCCTGGCCGTGCGGGATCGCCTGTGGGGATGTCGATCCGGTTGGCATGCCCGTCTCCCTGCCGCCCGCCGAGCACGCCCACCCCGGCTGGCCCGGGCAGGGCGGCCTGCACTACGATGCGTGCGCGACGGCGACCGTTGTACCCTATCCCTGCGGCGGCCCGTCGACCGCCGTCCTGCAGCCCGCCCCGGACGAAACGCCCGCCCGATGAAAATCCTCCTGGCCAGTCCCCGCGGCTTCTGTGCCGGCGTCAACATGGCGATCGAGACGCTGGAGACGGCGATCCGCCTCCACGGCACGCCGATCTACGTGTACCACGAAATCGTCCACAACAAGCACGTGGTCGACCGGTTCGTCCGCGAAGGCGTGGTGTTCGTCGATGCCGTGGAGCAGGTGCCGGAGGGCGCGGTGCTGCTGTTCTCAGCCCATGGCGTGGCCCCCGAGGTGCGGCGGATCTCCGCGGAGCGGCGGCTGCAGGCCATCGACGCCACCTGCCCGCTCGTGACGAAGGTGCACCTCGAGGCCATCAAGTATGCGAAGCAGGGCTACCGGATCGTGCTGATCGGCCACGAGGGCCACGACGAGGTGATCGGCACCATCGGCCAGGCGCCGGCCGCCTTCACGCTCGTGGAGACGCCCGAAGGCGTCGATGAACTGCCCTTCGGCCCGGAGGAGCGGCTCGCCTACCTCACGCAGACGACGCTCTCCGTCGACGACGCATCGCGGATCATCGCCCGGCTGAAGGAACGGTTTCCGCAGATCGTCGGCCCTCCCAAGGACGACATCTGCTATGCCACGCAGAACCGCCAGGAGGCCGTGCGTCTGCTCTCCGAGAACGCCGACGTCGTGATCGTGGTGGGCAGCCAGAACAGCTCGAACAGCCAGCGGTTGGCGGAACTGGCCCGCGAGCGGGGCATTCCCGCGCACCTCATCGACGGGGCCGTGGAGATCGACGCAGCCTGGTTTCGCGGCGACGAGACGGTGGTGATCACGGCCGGCGCGAGCGCTCCGGAGAGCGTCGTGCAGGACTGCATCACGTGGCTGAAGGAGCGATATGCCGCCGACATCGAGGAGCGGTCGATCCGCGAGGAAGACGTCTACTTCCCGCTCCCGCGGGAGCTCCGGGCGGCCGCATCGGCCGCCCGGCTGCCGATGGCGTGACGCCCGAGCATCCGCCGCGGACTCGCCTTGTGGCACGACCACGCGGGTGAAGGCGACGCGATCGGCTGCCCGCACGCGGCCGCCTCCGTCGGTGCGGGCTTGCAGCCTGCACCAGTGCAACGCGGATTCCGCAGGCTGCAAGCCTGCGGCTACGGGAACATTCGCGGTATGCACGCAGGCTACAAGCCCGCGGCTACGGAGGCACGACCTCGCATCGCGGGCTGCCCGGTGCAGTTCCAGAGAACCCAGCGAGGGGCCGCCCGTGCCCCGCGAGCCGGCGTATGCCGACGAGCGCAGCCAGGATGGCGAAGCGTGGTCGGCGTCGAGCGAGCGGAGGCCAGGATGTCCGTAGCGAGCGTCCGGCGACGGGGCATGGGCGGCCCCGAGCGGCGGCCGCACAGACGCTGCCCGGATTCCGCAGGCTGCAAGCCTGCGGCTACGGGAACCACCCACGTCGACGCGGATTCCGCAGCGGTACTGGTCAGTGCTGCAGTTTCTTGTAGCGGAAGCGGTGCGGCTCGTCGGCGGCCAGCCCCAGCCGCTCCTTGCGGCTCCGCTCGTACACCTCGAAGTTGCCCTCGCACACGTGCACGTAGCCGTCGCCCTCGAAGGCGATGATGTGCGTGGCCAGCCGGTCGAGGAACCAGCGGTCGTGCGTGATCACCACCACCGAACCGGCGAAGCTCGTGATTCCCTCCTCGAGAGACCGCAGGGTGTCGACGTCGAGGTCGTTGGTGGGCTCGTCGAGCAGGAGCAGGTTGGCGCCGCCGCGGAGCAGCTTGGCGAGATGCACCCGGTTCCGCTCGCCGCCGGACAGCGTGCCCACCTTCTTCTGCTGATCGGGGCCCATGAAGTTGAACTTCGCCACGTAGCTGCGGGCGTTGACCGTCCGCTTGCCGAGTTCGATGGTGTCGTGGCCGCCCGAGATCTCCTCGAACACGCTCTTGTCAGGATCGAGGGCGTCGCGGCTCTGGTCCACGTAGCCGATGTCGACCGTCGCCCCCACCTTGACGGAACCGGTGTCGGGCTTCTCGTCGCCCACGAGCATCCGGAAGAGCGTGGTCTTGCCGGCGCCGTTCGGACCGATGATGCCCACGATGCCGCCGGGTGGCAGGCGGAACGACAGGTTCTCGAACAGCAGTTTGTCACCGAAGGCCTTGGAGATGTTCTCGACGGCGATCACCGGGTCGCCGAGCGGCCGGCTCGCGGGAATGAAGATCTCGACGTCCTGGTCCCGCACCGCCGCCTGCTCGGCGGCCAGCTTCTCGTAGGCGGCGAGCCGGGCCTTGCTCTTCGCCTGCCGGGCCTTGGGCGACATCCGCACCCACTCGAGCTCCTTGTCGAGCGTCTTCTGCCGGGCGCTGGCCTGCTTCTCCTCGAGTTCGAGCCGGGCCTTCTTCTGCTGGAGCCACGAGGAGTAGTTTCCCTCGAAGGGCATGCCGCGACCGTGGTCGACTTCCAGGATCCACTTGGCCACGTTGTCGAGGAAATAGCGGTCGTGGGTGACGGCCACCACCGTGCCGGTGTACTCGGCCAGGTGCCGCTCCAGCCAGTTCACGCTCTCGGCGTCGAGGTGGTTCGTCGGCTCGTCCAGCAGCAGCAGGTCGGGCTTCTCCAAGAGCAGGCGACAGAGGGCCACCCGCCGCCGCTCGCCGCCCGAGAGGTTGGTCACGCCCCAGTCGCCGGGCGGCAGGTTCATCGCATCCATCGCGATCTCCACCTGCCGGTCGAGATCCCAGAGGTTCTTGGCGTCGATCTCGTCCTGCACCCGGGCCTGCTCCGCGAGCAACTTCTCCATCTCGTCGTCGCCCACCGGTTCCGCGAACCGGGCGTTGATCTCCTCATACCGCCGCAGCACCGCGCGGGAGTGCTCGACGCCGTCCATCACGTTCTCGAACACCGTCTTGCCCGGATCGAGCCGCGGCTCCTGCTCGAGGTAGCCGACGGTGTAGCCCTCGGCGAGCCGGGCCTCGCCGTCATACTCGCGGTCGATGCCCGCCATGATCTTCATCAGCGTGCTCTTGCCGGCGCCGTTCCGGCCCAGCAGCCCGATCTTGGCGCCGGGATAGAAGGCGAGGTTGATGTTCTTGAGCAGCTCGCGCTGGCCGAACTTCTTGGTGAGATCGGAGATCTGAAAGATGAAGGCGGGGCCCATCGGAAGCGCGGTGCTCGCAGGGAGGAAACAGGGTGGAAAAACTGTCGCGTCCCGATCGTAGCAAAACCCGGTCGCCGCATGAGGGGCCGTTGCTGCCGTGCGGGCCATGGACTACCATGCAGGGAGGCGAAAAACCCGGCGTTTTCCCGCCGCCACCCGCCGCAGCGAGGAGCCCTGCCATGCCCGACTACACCCATCCCGACGTTCTGGTCTCGACCTCCTGGGTGGCCGAGCATCTCACCGACCCGCAGGTCCGCATCGTGGAATCCGACGAGGATCGCGCGCTCTACGCCATGGGGCACGTGCCCGGCGCCGTCGAGATCGACTGGGCGGTCGACCTGCAGTGCCCGGTGGTCCGCGACTACATCGACCGCACAGCGTTCGAGAAGCTCTGCGCCGAGCGGGGCATCTCCAACGACACGACGGTCGTGTTCTACGGCGACAAGAACAACTGGTGGGCCTGCTATGCGTTCTGGGTGTTCAAGCTGTACGGTCACCGCGACTGCCGGATCATGAACGGCGGCCGGAAGCGCTGGGAGCTCGACGGCCGGGCGTGGTCGAACGACCGCGTCTCCTACCCGCACGCGCGCTACACGGCCCCGGAGCAGGACGGCTCCATCCGGGCCCTCCGCGACGAGGTGCTGAAGCACTGCAAGGCGGGCAGGCAGCTGCTCGACGTCCGCAGTCCTGAGGAATACCGCGGCGAACGGATGCACATGCCCGATTACCCCAACGAGGGCGCCGTCCGCGGCGGCCACGTCCCCGGGGCGGTGAACGTGCCGTGGCCGATGAACTGCAACGACGACGGCACCTTCAAGTCGGCAAAGGAGCTCGAGAAGCTCTACATCAAGGGCCTGCGGATGAAACGCCGGTCGCCCACCATCGCCTACTGTCGGATCGGCGAACGGTCGAGCCTCACGTGGTTCGTGCTCACGTACCTGCTCGGCTTCGGCAACGTCAAGAACTACGACGGCTCATGGCTCGAGTGGGGCAACGCCGTCCGCGTGCCGATCGCGAAGGGGGCCGACCCCGGCGGAGCGAAGCCGGCCGCGCCGGCCCCGTCCTCGGTGCACGCCTGACCGATGATCGGCGTGCGTGAGCGGCTCGATGAGCTGGTCGGCGAGTTTGCCGACCTCGACGCCCGGGAGAAGCTCGAGTTGCTCGTCGACTTCGCCAATGGGCTGCCGCCGCTGTCGGCGGACTACGAAGCCCGCAAGGCGAGTGAGGATCGCCGCGTGCACGAGTGCCAGACGCCGGTGTTTCTCTGGACCGAATCGGCGGGAGGCGCCGCCCGGCTCGTGGCCGAGGTCGCGGCCGAGGCGCCGACCGTGAAGGGGTTCGTCGCCGTGCTCGCCGAGGCGATCAACGGCCGGCCGGTCACCGACGTCGCGGCGATCTCCGACGACGTGCTCGACCGCATGGGCCTCGCGGACGTCCTGGGAATCCTCCGCGCCCGCGGCCTGCGGGCGATCGTCGCCCGCATCAAGCGGGGCTTCGCGGCCGCCGCCGCGACGGGCTGAGCCCGCCGTCCCATCCATTCCGCCCCGGTTGCCACGCCCGAAAGGAGTCGTCCATGTCGCCTGCTGAGAAGGTCGTCGCCGGCATCGATCTCGGGGGCACCGCGATCAACTACACCTTCCTCGACGAGCGGGGTGAGTTCCTGATCGAGGGCCTCTGCGAGCATCCCGCACGGAGCGTGGAGGGGCCTGACGTCTGCCTCGCCCAGATCGCCGACGGGCTGGAACTGGCCTGCCGCCGCGCCGGCATCGACAGGGCCACGCTCGTCGCCGTCGGCCTCGACACGCCGGGGCCGGCCAGCGCCGGCGGCGTGCTCAGCCGGCGGGGCTCGACCAACTTCGTGCACTCCCGCTGGGCCGGCTGCGACATGCGGGCCGAGCTGGAACGGCGGCTCGGCCTGCCGGTCACCTATCTCAACGACGGCAACGCCGCGGCCCTCTGGGGACACGTCTCGATCTTCGGCTCCGACAACGACGCCACCAGCGTGTCGGCGATCATCGGCACCGGCCTGGGCGGCGGCGTGATCGTCGGCGGCCGCGTGGTGACCGGCCGCAACGGCTTCGGCGGCGAGCTCGGCCACGTGCTCATTCCCCATGCGGCGATCCCGGGCATCGAGGGCCTGACGCCGACGTGCAACTGCGGCCGCACGGGCGATCTCGAGTCGCTCTGCTCGCTGACGGCGATCCGCCGCACGCTCCTGCCCCACTTCCTCGCCGCGGTGCCGGATCACCCCCTCGCAGCGGTCGAGATCGATGCCGCAGCCAAGCAGGTGCGGAGCCTCGCCGAGCAGGGCGACGCGATGTGCCGCGACATCTTCCGCATCCAGGCCGCGGCGCTCGGCTTGTTCTTCGACGCCATGATCAACGTGTTCGACCCCGACGCCCTCATCGTGGGCGGCGGCGTGGTCGAGACGAACGCCGAGTTTCGCCGCTGGTTCCTCGCGGAAGTCCGCTCCGGCATGCCATCCCAGCGTGAAGAGCAGGCGCGGCTGCCGATCCACGTCATGCCGCAGGGGGATTCAGCCGGCGCGCGGGGGGCCGCACTCGACGCCGCGAGGATGGTCCGCGACCGACGGATCTGAGGGATCCCAGGCCCGGACCATGGGCCGATCCGTCGTCGTCCTCGAACCGGGCCGGCACCTCGGCGGACTGACGGCGGGAGGCCTCGGGGCGACCGACATCGGCAACAAGGCGGCCATCGGGGGCCTGTCGCGCGAGTTCTACCGCCGCGTCGGCCGCCACTACCGCGACCCCGCCGCCTGGTCGCGGGAGCGGCCCGACGACTACCAGAGCCGCCGCAAGACTCCCGGCGAGGCCGAGATGTGGACGTTCGAACCGCACGTGGCGGAGCAGGTGTATCGGGACTGGTTGGCGGAGAAGGGGATCGAGGTGCTCGTGGGCGAGCGCCTCGACCTCGAGGGCGGCGTCGCCATGGACGGACCGGCGATCAGTTCGATCCGGACGGAGTCGGGCCGCACCGTCGCCGGCCGCATGTTCATCGATGCCACCTACGAGGGCGACCTGATGGCCGAGGCGGGGGTGTCGTTTCACGTCAGCCGCGAGGCCAATGCCGCGTATGGCGAGACGTTCAACGGCATCCAGGCGGCACACGCCGTCGAGCACCAGTTCACGCACGACGTGGATCCGTACGTCGTGCCGGGCGACCCTGCCAGCGGGCTGCTGCCGCGAAACTTCGAGGCGGGCGACCGGCGGATTCCCTGGCATCCCGTCCTGATGCCCAACCGCAAGACCGACACCAACAACAACTTCGCGATCAGCACCGACTTCCTCGGTGCCAACCACGACTATCCGTGCGCCGACCACGCGACCCGCGAGCGGATCATCGCCGCCCACCGCGACTACCAGCAGGGCCTGATGTGGACGCTCGCCAATCACCCGCGGGTGCCGGCGGAGGTGCGGGCCCACGTCCGCCGCTGGGGCCCGGCGAGAGAATAGTTCATCGACAATGACAACTGGCCGCATCAGCTCCATGTTCGCGAGGCCCGCCGCATGGTCTCCGACGTGGTGATGACGCAGCACCATTGCCAGCGTCGCGAGGTCGTCGACGACCCGGTCGGCCTCGGGGCCTACAGTATGGATTCGCACAACGTCCGTCTGCCTCTCGGCCTCGCACATCGCCTACGGATCGATCCGCATGGAACCAGTGTTCATGGTGCTCGGCAAGTCGGCGGCGACGGCGGCGGCGCTGGCGATTGAAGCCGAGGTCGCCATCCAGGACCTGCCCTACGACCGCCTCCGCGACCGGCTCGTCGCCGACGGCTGGCAGCCTGCGGCATCCGCCGTCGTCACGCCACGCGGTCGATCACCGGCAAGGCGGGCAGGCCGTTCGGCTGAAGCCGCAGGGCGGGGGAGGGCAGGGGCTGCTCCTCACGGCCGCGGCGGGGCGGGCCGAAGAGCATCAGCCGTGCCGTGGCGAGCAGTCCGCCGAGCGAGCCGAAGGTCGCCTCCACGGCGGCGGGCTCATAGCCGCAGTGCACCATGCAGTCGCCGCACTTCGGGTTGCCGCTGGCCCGTCCGTAGCCGTCCCAGTCGGTCTCTTCCATCAACTCGCGGAACGTCTGCGCGTACCCCTCGTCGAGCAGGTAGCACGGCCGCTGCCAGCCAAACAGGTTGTAGGTGGGCGTGCCCCAGGGCCGGCACTCGAGATCCCAGTCGCCCTTGAGAAACTCGAGGAATACCGGTGATTGGTTGAACTTCCAGCGGGCCGGCGCGGCATCGAGGATCCGCCGGAACAGCGACTGGCTCCGGCGCCGCGAGAGGAAGTGATCCTGGTCCGGCGCCCGCGAGTAGGAATAGCCCGGCGAGATCATCATCCCCTCCACGCCGAGTTGCATCACCTCGTCGAAGAACCGGCGATACCGATCCGGGTCGGCGTCGCTGAACAGCGTGGAGTTCGTGGTCACGCGGAAGCCCGCCCGGCGGGCGGCGCGGATCGCCGCCACCGCCGCGTCATGCACGCCGTCGCGGCAGACGGCGTGGTCGTGCTCCTCGCGGAGCCCGTCAAGGTGCACGGAGAAGGCGAGGTACGGCGACGGGCGGAACCGCGGCAGCATCTCCTCCAGCTTCAGGGCGTTGGTGCAGAGATAGAGATACTTCCGCCGGGCCACGATCCCCTCCACGATCTCGACGATCTGCGGATGGAGGAGCGGCTCGCCGCCCGGGATCGACACGATGGGCGCGCCGCACTCGTCGACCGCCGCCAGGCACTGCCGGGGCGTGAGGTGCGAGCGGAGAATCTCGACGGGATGCTGGATCTTGCCGCAGCCACCGCAGGCGAGATTGCAGCGAAACAGCGGCTCGAGCATGAGCACGAGGGGATAGCGACTGGTGCCCCTGAGCCGCTGGATGGCGACGTGCCGCAGGACCGCGATCATCTGCCCGACAGGAACGCTCACGCCACCCTCCCTCGTCGCACCGCGGCCGCCGCGCGCCGGGCCCGCGCCAGCGCCAGGAGCGGGAAGTAGATCGGATACCAGTGGTAGCGGAGATAGAACACCCGCGGAAACCCGGTGCCGGTGAACTCCCGCTGCTCCCAGGTGCCGTCGGCCTCCTGGCGGGCGACGAGCCACTGGACGCCGCGCCGAACCGCCACCGCATCACCGCGGCCGGCGGCGACGAGACCCGCCACGGCCCAGGCCGTCTGCGACGCGGTCGGCACGCCGGTGCCGGCCAGCGCAGGATCGGCGTAGCTCTCGGGGGTCTCTCCCCAGCCGCCGTCAGCCTGCTGGTGATCCTCCAGCCAGGCAGCCGCCCTCCGCACCAGCGGATCATCGGCCGGGATGCCGACCGCCCGCAGGCCCTCGAGCACCTGCCAGGTCCCGTAGATGTAGTTCACGCCCCAACGGCCGTACCAGCAGCCGTCGGGCTCCTGGGCGCCGCGGAGGTAGGCGAGCGCACGATCGACCGCCGCGTGTCCGCACCGCAGACCGACGGCGCCGAAGGCCTCCAGCACGCGGCCCGCCAGATCGGGTGAGCTCGGGTCGATCATCGCGTTGTGGTCGGCGAAGGGAACCTTGCAGAGAAACTCGCAGTTGTTGTCGCGGTCGAAGGCCCCCCAGCCGCCGTCGGCATTCTGCATCGCCTCCAGCCAACGGGCCGCGCGGGCGAGCGCCGCATCCGTCGCCGCCCGCCGCACATCGTCGTCGGCCGCCGAAGCCCGCCACGTGGCCAGGGCGATCACCACCATCGCGGTGTCGTCCACGTCCGGATAGAAGCGGTTGGCATATTCGAAGCGCCAGCCCGACGGCTCGGCGGCCACCCGGGCGGCCCAGTCGCCCCGGTCGCGGATCTCGTTGGCGAGCAGCCACTCGACGGCACGCCCGGCGGCCGCGCGGAGCGCCGGATCACCGCCCCGGGCGACGACGGCCTCCACCGTGGCGATGGTCGTGATCGCCGTGTCCCAGACGGGAGACCGGCAGGGCTCGAGCCGCGTCGTGCCGTCGGCCTCCCGCTCGACCAGGCCGTCGAGCCGGCTCCAGGCCTCGCGCACCTCGGGCGCATCGCGGCCGCAGCCCATGGCCTCGAGCGCGATGATGCTCCACACGATCGGAGGAAAGATCGCCCCCAGCCCGTCGCTGCCGTCGAACCGCTCGAGCATCCAGCGGCGGCACGCCTGGATGGCCCGCGGCCGCAGCGGGGTCAGCCCCAGCGCCTCGCAGCCCTTCATCAGCCGATCGACGCCGCGAAAGAACCGCGCCCAGCCGCTCGAGTCGGCCGGTCGCGCGTCGCCGCGGCAGTCCGCGAACAGTTCGCCGATTCCCCGCGATTCCGCCACGCGCCGCACCGGCTTGTGGGCCCACATCAGCGAGAGGGGCACGATCATGGTCCGCGACCATGCCGACACCCGCGAGAGGTTCACCGGAAACCAGGCCGGCAGCAGGACCATCTCGGGCGGCACCGCCGGGCACGCCGCATACGGCATCTGCCCGAGCAGCGCCAGGTAGAACCGCGTGAAGCTGTTGACGGCCCACGGTCCACCGGCGGCGGCGATCGCCCGCCGCGCGCGGTGGAGGGCGGGTTCATCCGCCTCGTGGCCGACGAGCTTGAGGGCCAGGTAGGCCTTCACGCTCGCGCTGACATCGATCGCCCCACCGGGATGAATCGCCCAGCCGCCGCCGGGCAGCTGCTGCGCGAGGATCCGGTCGGCAGCCCCGCGAACTGGGGCATCGTCGAGGCGCCCGGCCCACGCGAGCAGCAGCAGGTATTCGCTTTCCAGGATCGTGTCGCCCTCGAGCGGCGCCCGCCAATGGCCGTCGGCAGCCTGCCGCGCGAGCAGCCATGACGACGTCGCTGCGATCGCCTCGGACTCCGAATCGCGGCCCTCCGTCGCGACGCCCCGCTCATACCCGCGGCGCATCCGCGGGCCGCCGCCATGACGCGCGGCCAGCACTCCGCGCGGCGGCCTCGGCTCCGGGGCCTGCGGATCAAGAACCGGCCCGAGGCCTGACATGTGCCCCTCGGACAACGATCCGGTGTAACTCATGCGTCCATCCCTGCACGCGTGCCTCGCGGACGATCCTTCATCCGCACACCGCCGACGACGGGCCGCAGGATAGAAAACGCGCGAACGGCACGACAAGGCCGGCCGGACAGGAAAGACGGGCAGCGCGGAGGCTGCGACGGAGACGGGGCGATCCCGGCAACAAGCCCGGCAGTCTGGGAAGACTTTTCCGGCTCGCGCCCTCCCGCACGGCTCGCCCGCTTACGACTCGGCCGCGACAGGAACGCCCGGCAGCGTCACGGCGACCCGCGTTCCGGCCCCGGGCCTCGAATCGACCGCCAGCGTGCCGCCATTCTGCTCGATGAGCCGCACCGCCTTCGGAAGCCCGAGGCCGATGCCGCGGCCGGCATCACGGCCGCTGTAAAACGGATCGAACGCCCTCCGCACGCCGTCCGCCGTCATGCCCGGCCCGTCGTCGACCACGGCGATCGAGATGCCGCCGCCGCGGGCCTCGGCCTCGATCACCACCCGTCCGGCGTCGCCCACGGCCTCGATGGCGTTCAGCGTCAGGGCGCGCAGCGCCTCGACCACCTGGGCGGCGTCGACCAGCACCCCGACCGCAGCCGGCGGCGGACTGCAGTCGAGCCTGGCGCCCCGGCTGTCAGCCGCGGGCCGCACAGCCTCCACCACGCCACGGAGCATGTCGTGCACGTCGACCACCGCCGGGTTCGGCCGCGGCGGCCGCGCATAGACCATCAGGCCGCCGATCATGTCACGCGCCCGGAAGGCCTGGTCGACGATCGTCGCCAGTTTCCGCCGGCGCTCGGGATCCTGCTCATCGGCCAGCAGCGCCTGCGCGCGGGCGGCGATGTTGGCGAGCGGGTTGTTGATCTCGTGGCCGGCTCCGTAGGCCAGCGCCCGGGCCGCCTCCAGCCGCGCCTCGAGGATTCCCCGGTCACCGTCACCCGGCGGAGATGCATGCGTCATGCCGACAGCTCCCGAAATGACCTGGCCGCCCGTCTCCGAAGGAGGCGGGCGGCCAGGCACAGGCTGCATGGACAAACGAACACTCGGCGAACGTCAGGCCGCGGTCACGACCCCGACCCGGCCACACCCGACTCGATGTCGAGCAGGCCGCAGATCCGGTCGACGAGCACCTCGGCCTCGAACGGCTTCTGGAGAAACTCATTGGCCCCGGACGCCTTCAGGTCCTCGATCCGGTCGGGCTCGCACATGCCCGAGATGCAGATGATCCGCACCTCGTCCATGGTCGAATCGCTGCGCACCCGCTGGCAGACCTCCTTGCCGTTGATGTCAGGCAGCATCACGTCGAGCACGATCAGGTCGGGACGATAGTCCTTGACCATCATGCCGGCGTCGAAGCCGTTGTTGACGCTGCGGGTCTCGAACCGGCCGTCCTTCTCGAGGACGTCTGTGATGAGCTCCACCAGATCCTGGTCGTCGTCGACCACGAGAATCTTCCGCCGACCGCTCTCGAGCGCGTCGGTGGGAATGCCGTTGTCCCGCATGAAGAGGAACAACTGGTCGCGGGGAATCCTGCGGAACCGGCTGCCCGGCACCCGGAACCCCTTCAGCTGCCCCGAATCGAAGCAGCGGATGATCGTCTGCTGGCTGACCTTGCAGATCTTTGCGGCTTCGCCAGTCGTGTACACGGTCTTTTGCATGTGCTTGACCACCCTCTCCCTAGCCGTGGTGCAGCTAGTCAAAACGGCGCCCGAACCCTCGTCACCCGTGACTCGGCCCCGGACGCCTAGGCTTCCTTGCCAGTAAATCTCGACCTGTCCTCCGGAACGGCCGCCGGCGACGCACATCGCGGCATCGACGCCATCCGGGGTCTCGAACCCGATCCCGCAAGGATTCCAGACAGGCGGGGGGAGGCGGGAAAGGGAACTCCGTTCCTCGTCCTGCCTCCGTGCATGCCATCCTTGCCAGACGGTCCCAACTCTACAGATCGCCTGCGCGGCGAGTCAATATCGTCCCAGTCGACGCAAACTCGTTGCCCACAAGGTGCTTGCGTGAAGTCGCGAAACGCCGCCAAAAATCCCGCTTCCGTCCCCGTCGCAGTTCATCGGCCCGCCCCCCGGCCCGGCGCCAACGCCGGCACGACCACTTCCAGCAGCTCGATGGCCGGGCCGCCGCCGACTGCGATCTCCGCGACGCGGCCGTGCAGTCGCCCATCATGCCCGAACAGCGCCTGCAGGTGGGAGCAGGGCTCGATGCGGAGCAACCGCACCCGCTGCACGGCGCAGTACACGCCCGCCGCGATCAGAATCCGCCCCAGCGGCAGGTTGCGACCGCGGATCGCCGCCGCCGTGCCGGCGTCGAGAACCGAGAGGTCGATGCGCACGATTCCGTACTGCACCACGATGCCATCGGGACGGGCGAGCATGATCTCGCGGGCATACCGCTCTCCATCGCCGCCCCCCCGCTCGGCGACCACGGCGAGCGAGACGGCGCACCGATGATGCCGCTCCATGGTCACCGTCATGTGCCCGTGGTGGTCGAGCAGTTCCCGGTCGGGCGCCGGCACGTCTCCGGCCGCCACCGCCGCGAGCGTGCCGAATGCGGCAGGCTCGGAACAGAACTCGGCGATCAGGCCCTGGGCCCGTGCGACGGCCTCAGCGGCGTCGGCACGCGGGAGGCCGCTCATCGGTCGCCGTCGGCGACCCCCGCCGGCACGGCGAGGTCGAGCAGGAACTCGAGCACCTCGCGGAGCCGCGGCAGCCGGCAGCCCGCGATCGCCTCCAAGGCCAGCCTCCGCTGGTCGGCCGCGATGGCCGTGGCCCGGGGCACCACGCCCGCCCGGTCGTAGAGTCGCCGGGCCTCGCCGACGGCGCCCGGACCGTGCTCTCCACCTCGTCGGGCCGTGGCCGCGGCGGCAAGCAACGCCGCACGGTCGTCGTCGGCCAAACCCTCCAAGGCCAACGCCCAGAGGAGCGTGGGGCGACCACCGATCAGGTCGCCCGCCTCGCGACGGTCGTTCTCGAGGTCGCCGGACCAGTCCTTGAGGTCGTTGAGCACCTGGAAGCCGGTGCCCACGTGCAGGGCGTAGCGATCGATCGCCGCCACGCGTGCCGGATCTCCGCCCGCCAGCCGCACGCCGAGGGCCACGGCCGCCTCGAACGCAGGCGAGGTCTTGAGCCCGTAGATCGTCAGCGCTTCGTCGGGCGTGAGCCCCCGGCCCGCCGGCCCCGGCACCGCGGCATCGCGCCACCAGAGTTCGGCTCCCTGGCCGCGGGCCAGCCTGACGTGCGCGTCGGCGAGGATGGCGACGGCGTCTCGGAGCGTGCCGGCATCCAGCCCCGGCAGGGCCGCCATCAGCCGATAGCCGACGCCGAGCAGATAGTCGCCTGCATTCACGGCCGACGGTACGCCCACCTCCTCGTGCAGGGTGGCCCTCCCGTACCGCACGGCGTCGGAATCCTCGATGTCGTCGTGGACAAGCGAGGCCTTGTGAAACACCTCGATCGCGACGGCCGCAGCCCGCGCGGAATCACGCGCGTCCCGCGGGTCGGCTGAGAACCCGGCGGCTGCGGGCCCCGGCCGTTCGGCAAGGTCGGCGGTAACCGCATCGAAGGCGGCAAGCGTGACGAACGGCCGAAGAAACTTCCCGCCTCGGGACAGAAATCCTCCCGACATCTCGGCGGCGGCTTCCAGGGGCGGCCACGCGGTGCGGTCGGCCTCGAAGCTCCCCAGCATGCCACGCATGCCGAGACGGGATGCCAGGTCGTCGAGCGCCCGCGGCTCGAACATCCCCGCAGCCTCACGCAGCAGGGGCAGATAGTCGCCCACCGGCGCCACATCGCCGCCCGCCACACCAAGCAGGCCGAGCACCCACTCGACGTCGATCGCCGCCGCGGCGAGGGCCTCGGCACACCCCGCATGGCCGCCCGCGACCTCCCGATAGGGAACCGCCGCGATCGGCAGCGCGAACGCCGGAAGCATGGCGAAGGCCTTCTCGAGATCGCGGAGCCGGGCCACGCCGAGCACGCCGTCATACTGACCGGTGACCAGCGATCCGATCGCCGCCACGGCCCGTGACGTCGACTCCACCGCCCACCCATGATCCCGGGCAGCGGCCCAGATCGTGGCGATCCCACACGATGGCCCGCAGACCCGCGGCACCCCGGGGGCGGCGGCCTCCACCGACACGGGGCAGTCGGGGAGAAGCAGCAGCCTTCGGCCGGTGGGCACCGACCCGAGCCGCTCCCGCCAGTGCTCCGAGACGATCGCCACCATCGTCCAGCCGATCACATCGGGCGACGCACCGGCACGCCGCACGATCCGCTCCGCCTGCTCCCGGAGGGCCGCGGCTGTTCGGGGGGCGGCCGCTCTTCCCTCGGCCTTCCACGATGCGACGCAATCCGCGGCCATGGCCCGCAACCGCTCCCGCACCGCCTTGGGCTCGGGGCACTCGTGGAGGGTCGCGGCCGCCGCCGCAGACGCTTGCTCGCCGACCACGGCCGTTCGATGCACGGGAAACCTCGCTGGTGGGAGTCGGACTGCCGCCCCGAAGGTGCGGCGAACGACCGAAAGCAGGGCAGCCTGAGAAGGGTAGGAGCGCCGCTCCGGAGTGTCGAGGGGCCGTTTTCAGGCCGCCGACCCGCCATCGCCGTCGGCGGGCTCGAAAAACACGGGCAGCAGCGTGTCGACCCGCAGCAGTCCGGCCCGGGTAAGCCGCGGCTCCGGGCCGCTCCGCTCGAGCCAGCCGTCGGCTGCCAGCCGCTCCCAGGCCGCCCCCCACTCGACGAGCGGGTCGACGCCGTACTTGGCCGCCAGCCGCCGCGTGTCGATCGCGCCCCGCTTCAGGCCGAGCACGAGCTCCCGGATCAGGAGCTGCCGCCGCGTGGG
Organism: Planctomycetaceae bacterium; assembly: GCA_046075685.1. GTDB lineage: Bacteria > Planctomycetota > Planctomycetia > Pirellulales > UBA1268 > QWPN01. The sequence goes on from JBJTQP010000150.1 coordinate 20,388, forward strand.
CCGCAGGCCGCGGTGAATCGGCAGCCGCCCCGCCTCGACCGTCTCCAGATACGGATCCCAGTGGGGCTCGTTCTGGTAATGGACCCCGGACAGGTGACCGAAGCTCGCCACCCCGAGGGCCACGAGGTCGGCACCCTCCCAGAGCATGTCGCGGTAGTGGAAGTGAACCCGCGCCGGGTCGCGAACCAGGGTGTAGCCGCTCGACACGGCATAGCCGCGGGCGATGAAGGCGTCGAACGCTTCCCCCACCCAGCGGCGCTTCGTGGCCCAGTCAGCCACCGGCACGTCTCGTCCGCTTCCCTTGGCGTCCTTGCTTCCCTTGGCGTCCTTGACGAACACGGTGTTGAAGGGCAGTTCCATCTGGTAGATCGTGACGCTGTCGGCCTCCAGCGTCAGCGTCCGCGCCACGGTGGCGGCCCACGACTCGTCGGTCTCGCCCACCATGCCTGCGATCAGGTCGACGTTGGTGCTGGGAAAGCCGGCGGCCCGGATCCACTCCCAGGCCCGCAGGATCTCGGCGGAGAGGTGCGCCCGCCCGTTGGCTTCGAGAATGCCGTCGTCGAAGTTCTCCACGCCGAGGGAGATCCGGGTCATACCCAGCGCCTTGAGGGCCCGCACCTTGGGCTCCGAAAGCGTTCCCGGCTCGCACTCGAACGTCACCTCCTCGGCTGCGTCCCAGCCGAAGCTGCCGTGGATGCCTGCGACGAGCCTCTCGAGCTGCTTCACGGAGAGGAACGACGGCGTGCCCCCGCCGAAGTAGACGTAGCGGAGGGGCCGGCCGGCCACCGCCGGCTGGGCCGCCGCGATCGCCGCCTCCCGGGACAGGGCCAGCGAGTAGCGCTCGACGTCGGCCGCCGCGACGTCGGTGTAGACGCGGAAATAGCAGAACTTGCACCGCTTCCTGCAGAAGGGCACGTGCACATAAAGACCCAGCGGGACATCGCCCGGCGGCGCCGCGAACGCCGCCTGCACCTCCGGCACCGCTGCAGCCGTCCACCGCGCGAAGGGCGGATAGTTGGCCACGAAATAGCTGCCAGCTTCGGTCGCGTCACTCATCACCGCACTCCACGCGACCGAAAGCCCGACGCCGGGCGTCCTGACCGGCCAGGGGAAGCCATTGCCCCCTGAAGAATAGGTGCGGCGACGGCCCTTTCGCAACCAACAGACGCGGCGTATCGTGGCATGCCGGTGGCCCGGTCGTGGTGCTCGTGAGCCACCAACGCGGCCTTGTGTGGCCGCGGGCGTGACCGTGCAACGCGGGAGGAGTCGTGGCCAAGAGGAGGCCCACAGAGAGGCCCACAGAGAGGCCCCAGAGACGCCCCAGGGCGGTGCTGCTCTCGGGCGGCAACCCGCAGATCGCCAAGGCCGATGGCGACGCGCCGGTGCAGGCCTATATCGCCGCCATGCCGGGCTGGAAGCGGGCCGTTGGTCGGCGTCTCGACGAGATCATCGTCGGCGCCGTCCCCCACGTCTGCAAGGCGGTGAAGTGGAACTCGCCGCTCTACGGCGTCGAGGGACGCGGCTGGTTCCTCGGCATCCACTGCTTCACGGCCTCCGTGAAGGTGACGTTCTTCCGGGGCACGGCCTTGACCCCGCTGCCGCCGATCGCGTCGAAGCAGCAGGGCGTGCGATCCTGGAACATCGCCGAGCACACGCCGATCGACGAGCGGCTCGTCGCCGAGTGGGTTCGCCAGGCGTCCGAACAACCCGGCTGGATCCCGTGACGCCGTCACCGGCTCACCGCAACCCTGGGCGACACGGGGCCCGGCGGGCACCGCGTCACATCCCGCGGGCGGCGAGCAGGTCGGCGAAATCTCGAAGGTGATACGAGACCTTCGCCTTGTCGAGCACGCGGCACAGGGCCCGCACGGCGATCCCCATCCCGTCGGGCCCGCTCGTGCCGCCGAACTGGCCGCCGCCACGGACGTGCGGCTCGAGATCGACGAACACGCCGGGGATGCCTCTGCGGGCGAGCTTTTTCGTGAGCGCCGGCAGCAGGCCCCGCAGGTCGGCCATGATCCGGTCGTGGCCACCGGCACCGGCGTCGGCCGGCACGAAGTGGGCCAGCGCGTCCTCCTCGACGTGCTTCCCGCGGGCCGCGGCCTTCACGGGACGGTAATCCTTGACGTGCACCCAGCCGAGCCCCGGCTTCATCGCCTCCCACTGCTTCCAGACCTCGGCCGTCGAAAAGCCCTGCACGACGAGGTTGGCGGCGTCGAACACGAGCACGAGGCCCGGATGGTTCACGCGGCGGTGGATCTCGGCGAGCAGCTGGCCGGTGCGGCCCACGAGGTTGGCCTCCACCTCCAGGCCGAAGGTGAGATCCGAGCGGTGGCAGGCTTCGGCGATCCTGCCGATGCGGTCCACCGCCTCCTCGAGATGATCCTCCGGCGCGGCGGCCTTCGGCGGATAGAAGGAAAACCCGCGAATCAGCTTCGTCTCGAACGCATGGGCGAGGTCACAGGCCTTGGCCACGTCCTTGGCCAGGTACTGCTTGAACGGCACGTAGGCGTTCCTGGTGCCGTCCTCGCGGTCGAGCAGCTTCACCTTGCCGATCGGCGAGGCGATCGAGGCGACGTTCAGACCGTACTCATCCTCGAGGTGGCGGATCCGCTGGATCTCGCCGAGCGTGAGCTTCATGACGTTCTTCACGCCCTTGCCCACGTCGATGTTCCTGAGGCTGTAGTACTCGAGGCCCAGGGCCGCCAGCGCGGAAAACTGCTCCACGGCGGTGAGGTGGAAGGCGGCCTCGTCGGCGAGCGCGGAGAGGAGCACGGAGGGCTGCGGCACGGAATGGTCCTCGAAGGCGATGATGCGGGCCGGCCGGTCCGCCACGCGGCGGACGCTGGATCAGGCCTGGGGGGGCAGGTGCTCGCCTGCCGGATGCGAGACGACCAGCCGCGAACTGATCCCGCCCCGGGGCGTGAAGCTGGCCACGAGCGTCATCCGCCGGGGCTGGAGCACGGCCACGAGGTCGTCGAGAATGCGGTTGGTCACGTTTTCGTAGAAGATACCCTCGTTCCGAAAGGCCTGCAGGTAGAGCTTCAGGCTCTTGAGCTCGACGCAGGTGCGATCGGGGACGTACCGGAACGTGAGCGTGCCGAAGTCGGGCTGCCCCGTCTTCGGGCAGACCGACGTGAACTCGGGGCAGACGATCTCGATGAGATAGTCGCGGCCCGGGAACTGGTTGGCGAACGTCTCGAGGGTTTCGCGGGCGGGCCGCGGAGCTGCTGGAGTGGTCATGATGGTCGCAAGTGTGCCATGGAACACGACGTGACGATAGCCACGGGGCAGGCGGCGGGGCAGGGGAGCCCCGGGCGGGCCGTGGTGCTGCTCTCTGGCGGGCTCGACTCGGCCACGGCGGCGGCCTGGGCGGCGGCCCGGGGCCTCGAACTCTCGGCGCTCTCGATCGACTACGGGCAACGGCACCGCGTCGAACTCGACGCCGCCCGCGACGTGGCACGGGCGCTCGGCATCGCGGACCACGTGGTCGCGAAGGTCGACCTCGCTGCCTTCGGTGGCAGCGCCCTGACCGACACGGCCATCGCGGTGCCGCACGGCCGCGATGCCACGGCGATCGCCGCCGGGATCCCGGTCACGTACGTGCCGGCCCGCAACACGGTGTTTCTCTCGCTGGCACTGGCGATGGCCGAGGCCCGCGGCGCCGGGGCGATCGTGCTCGGAATCAACGCGGTCGACTACAGCGGCTATCCGGACTGCCGGCCGGAGTATCTCGAGGCCTTCGCGCGGCTCGCGGCGCTGGCCACGAAGGCGGGCGTCGAGGGCCGGCCACCGGCGTTTCTCGCGCCGCTCGTCGACCTCTCCAAGGAGGCGATCATCCGTCTCGGGCTCGCGCTGGGCCTCGACTACGGCCTGACGACGAGCTGCTACGATCCGGCCGCGAGCGGCCGACCCTGTGGCGACTGCGACTCCTGCCGGATCCGGGCCGCCGGCTTCGCCGCCGCCGGGGCGGCCGATCCCCGTCACGACCCGGCCCGCTGGCGGTGAGCGATGCGGATCTCGGAGATCTACGCGTCGCTGCAGGGCGAGGGCCTGCTCGCCGGCACGCCGAGCACGTTCGTCCGCACCAGCGGCTGCAATCTCCGCTGCATCTGGTGCGACACGCCCTTCACGTCGTGGCGGCCGGAGGGCCGGGAGATGACCGCCGCCGTCGTGCTGGCCGTCGTCGAGCAACTGGCCCCGCGGCATGTGGTGGTGACTGGCGGCGAGCCGCTGCTCTCCGCCGAGGTGGCGACGTTCTGCGGTGATCTCCGCACCCGGGGCCTGCATGTGACGGTGGAGACGGCGGGCACGGTGCTGCCGGCCGACCCGACGGGCCTCTTCGACCTGGTTTCGATCAGTCCCAAGCTCGCCTCGTCCACGCCGCCGGCCGACACGCCGGGCGGCTGGGCATCCCGCCATGAGGCGGCGCGGCGCCGGGACGACATCGTGGTGCGACTCGCCGCGGCGGCGCCGCACCAGGTCAAGTTCGTCGTCGAGACGCCGGCCGACCTGGAGGAGGCCCTCGGGTGGCTCGACGCGCTGGGCCCAGGTATCGACCGCAGCCGCGTGTTCCTGATGCCCCAGGCCCGTACGCCCGAGGAGGTGGCCTCGCGAACCTCGTGGCTCGCCGACGAGTGCCGTCGGCTGGGCCTGCGCCTGGCCCCGCGGCATCATCTCACGTGGTTCGAAGGCCGCCGCGGCACGTGAGCCCTGCATAGCCGTTGGGGCTGCGACGCGGATTCCGCAGGCTGCAAGCCCGCGGCTCCGGGACGTCCAGCGCGGCACGTTCGGCGCAGCGCGGGATTGCGTCAGGCCGGCTTCGCCGGGGCGTGGCCCCGCGGACCGAAGGCGAGCACCGTCGCCGCGCCCACCGCCACGATCAGCATGCCGGCGAGAAAGAACGGCCCGACCGCCGAGAGCGGCGTCTCCGCGAGCGCGAGCGTGGTGAGCGTGTTGATCACCGGCGCGCAGCCGAACACGACCGGCATCACGGTGAACGGCTTGCCGCCGAGCGTGAAGGCGAGAATCGTGCCGAGCGCCCCCACCGCTCCCAGCGATCCCGCGGCCAGGCTCCAGAGCACGCCGTGGGTGGTCCACGAGCCGGTGTCGCCAAGCGGCACGAGCAGGGCGAGCGGCACCAGCACCGCGATCAGGAAGTAGGAGATGCCGATGCACACCAGGGGCCGAAGGCGACTCCCCTGCATGCCGGCCTGGCCACGGTGGAGCACCGGTCCATAGGAGCCCCAGGAGGCCATTGCCAGCGCCACCGAAAGCAGCACCGCCACGAGCCGCTCAGCCTTCTGCTCCACGCGGCCCACGGCAGCCTTCCCCGTGGCAGCGTCGGCAGCCTTCCCGGCGGCAGCGCCGGCAGCCTTCCCGGCGGCAGCGCCGGCTGCCTGGCCTGCAGCGGCGCCGGCAGTCTGGTCCACGGCATCTCCCGCCGCCGCGCTGCCGTCGTGGCCCGCCACGCCACCGGCATCGGCAACCGCGGGTCGGGCCGGCGCCGGCTGCGGCTTGAACACGAGCACCGTCACGGCCCCGGTGATGACGAGCAGCAAGCCGGCGAGGAACGGCGCCTTGAGCTGGTCAAACGCCCGGTTCATCCCGGCCGAGAGCAGGGTGTTGATGACGGGGGCACCGCCGAACACGAGCGGCATCACGTAGATCGGCTTGCCGCCGAAATGCAGGGCGAGGATCACGCCCAGGGCGCCCAGGGCGCCGGCTGCTCCCGCCAGCAGGCTCCAGAGCACGCCCGTGGCCGTCCACGCCCCCTTCTCGCCCCGGACGAGAAGGGCCAGCGGCACGACCACCGCGATCACGAAGTAGGCGACGCCGACGCAGACAAAGGGCCGCAATGCGGAGTGCATGCCCTCGAAGCCGAAGTGGAGCACCGGCCCGTACGTGCCCCAGCATGCCGCCGTCATCCCGATCGCGGCCAGCATGCCCAGAAACTGCACCATGGTTGTCACCCTCGAGGAGTCGGCGATGGCAAAGCCGTTCGTCCGGCAGAGGCGGGAAGCATACCCCGGTCGCCGCGCAGGCGGTCACCCGGCCCGCTGGGCGGCCCGCGTCGAGCGGCCCAGCGCCTCGAGCACGGCGGCCGCCACTTCCTCCACGCCGATCAGCCGCATGCAGTCGTGGTGCCGCAGCGGGCACTCGCCGCGGTCGCATGGCGCGCAGGCGAGCGTGCGGCGCACCTCGATGCAGCGGCCGGGGTCGGACCTGCCGACCCGTGGATCGGTCGGTCCGATCAGGGCCACCGTCGGCACGCCGAAGCCGGCCGCGATGTGCCGCGGGCCGCTGTCGCTCGAAACGGCCGCCTGAGCGCGGGAGTAGACCGCCTTGGAGAGGCCGAGCGGCAGGTCGGGAACCTCGCCGAGGCCCTGGACGGCCGGGCTCGCCGCCCGGGCGACGACCGCACGGGCCTGCTCACGGTCGGCGGGACCACAGTGCACGAGCACCCGCACGCCCGGCACGCAGTCGACGAGCCGCCGGGCGAGGGCGGCGTGGTTGTCCACGCCCCACGTCCGCGCGGCCCCGTTGGAACTGTTGTCGTTGAGCACGACGAGCGGGCCGCTGCGTCCCGGAAAGAGTTCGGCGAGCAGGTCGTCGCCACAGGCCCGGTTCGCGGCGTCCACCTCGAGCGCCACGTCGAGCGACCCGCGGCGCACGCCGATCGCCTCGGCGATCTCCATGAACGCGATCGGCGGCGGCACGACCTCGGATCCGTGTCGCGGACGCACGACGTCGGTGAGCAGCCACCGGCGGCGATGCCCCGCCTGGCCCACGCGGCGGCGGGCGCCGCCGGCGTAGGCGAGCGCCGCCGACGACAGCGAGTTGGGGAGCACAAGCGCGATATCGGGACGATCGCGGCGGAGGCCGCGGGCCGCGGCCGTGAACCGGTGCCCCGGAGTGCGGCCGTGCCGATCGTAGAACACGTGGTCGTCGAGCCAGCCCGTGCCGGCCAGCAGGTCGGCGACCACGGGCCGCAGCACGCCGGTGATCCGGCCGCTCGCGCCGACGTGCGCCCTCACGGCGCGAAGCAGCGGGGTGGCCATGACGGCGTCGCCGACCCACCGCGGCAGGATCACTGCAATGTGCATGCCCGATGTTCCCAAGGCATCCCAGACTCGCTGGCTTCGGTCGCGCGTGCGGTGCCGGCACCCGCTCCGACATCATTCCCGGCTGGTCCCCGGCTGGTCGGCCGCCACGCATCTGGACGGTGTTTTAGCCGCGGCCGCCGTGCGGGGACGAGGCCAGTTCAAGGTTTCTCACCTTTGCCCGAGTCACCCCCGCCCCTGTCGTGTCTGCCCCAGTCGAGTCTGCTTCCGGAGCACAATGGGGGCAGGGCTTCCACGTCACTCGGCCGAGGGCCGCTCGGGGATCACGGCCCCACTGCCCGCGAGCCAGCCCGCAGCCGTGGCCACGAGGAGCGTCGCGACGGCCGAGAAGGCGATCCACGCCAGCGGCAGCCGAGCCGCGCCCTCGGCGACCGCGGGCCAGGTCGCGATCAGCCCGGCGAGCGTGCCGGCCACGACTCCGGCTGCGACCGTGGCCAGCGTCTCCGCCGCAAGCAACGCCCTCACGCGGCCCATCGTGAACCCGAGGGCCCGCAGTGCCGCCAGCCCCCGCAGCCGCTCGGCCACGCCCTGCAACTGCACCGCGGCAACCCCGGCCGTACCCAGGAGGAGGCCGAGGGTGCCCAGCGCCTGGAAGCCGGCCAGAAACGTGTTCTGCACCGCCTGCAGGCTCCGCAGCCTGCTCATCGCGGGCTCGAGCGACACCGCGGCATCCGCCCACGCGGCCCGCACCGCCGCCGGCAGCGCCGTCCGCAGCCGAGGGTCGAGCGTCGCGTCATCGAGCAGCGCGAGCGAGTAGCCGGATCGCGAGGGGAAGAGCCGCTCGAAGGCCCGTTCCGCCACCAGCACGCGTCCCTGAAGGATTCCGGGTTCCAGCAGGCCGACGATCCGCAGGTCCACCGCCGCGCCGGTGCCATCGGGCAGCGCGAACCGGCTGCCGACGCCGCCCAGCTTGAGCGCCCACTGCGCCGTCGCCTGATCCAGGATCGCAGGAATGGCGTGATCGCCGTCGCGGTCGAGCCGCTCGAGCAGCTGCCAGGGATTCTCCGCCAACCCCGGGGCCGCATCCGGAACCACATCCGAGCCCCCGGCGTGCTCGAACAGGGGCTCGTGGCCGACGAAGCGAAAGCCGCCGCGTCTGATGAAGTCCGGGCCGACGCCCACGACGACCGGGCTCGCGGTCGCGTAGAGGTTCGTGCAGCTCGCATCGTCGCCATCGCTGGATCGCAACCTGGCGATCGTGCAGCCCGTCATGGCCTGCGCCTGGTCGGAGGTGAGGCCGAGCGTCTCCCGAGTGGCGGCATCCGTTGGATCGATCGACGTGGGCTCGCCGAAGGAAGCGATCAGGGTCCAGCCGCCCGTGGGCGACGAGCGGTCGCCGGGATCGGCCGGCGGCCTGACGAGAAATGCGGACACGGCCACGACCAGAAACTGGCCGCAGGCCACCATCGCGGCCACGGAGAACGCCCGGGCCGGACGGGCCGCGACCATGCGGCCCGCGAACCCAGCCAGGGAACGCAGCGGGCCGCCGGGACGGCTGGAAAGCCAGATCCGCACGACGGCCAGCAGGGCGGCGAGCGCCGTGAACCCGGAGGCGAAAAAGAGTCCCGGAGCGGCGGCGGCACCGGCCCGCCTCCCGGCGGCCGCAAGACCGAGGGCGGCGACCGCCGCCAGCGCGGCGACGACCAGAGAAACGCGTCTTGCCGCACGGCCACCCTGCGCCGCAGCACCGCCGCGCAGGATCGTCAGGGGCGGCAGCCGGCCCACCCGGCGCGCCGCCACTGCGAGGGCGCCAAGTGCGAGCACGATCGTGACGGCGGCCCCGGTGAGCACGGCACCGAGCGGCGCGATCCGACCTGCGAATACCTCCGCGGATCCTGCGGCCACGTCGCGATCCCATGCTCGGCCGAGGAAGGAGACGAGCAGCCTCGTCCAGGCCGGCCCGACCACGGCACCGATGCAGCCGCCGGCCATCGCAGCCACGACGCCCGCGAGCACCAGGAGCGCCGCGAGCCGGCGGGGCGCGAAGCCCACCGCCGCGAGCGTGCCGAGGGTCCGAGCGTGCGCCGCGACGAGCAGGCCGAACAGCAGCCACACCAGGATCAGCCCGGCCGCGACCACGAACGACGAGAGCGCGACGAACAGGCCGCCGAAGGGAGTGGAGCCCCGCGCCGCCGCCTCCGCCTCGGCGCGCAGGTCGACCACCCGGAGGCCTGCAGCCTGCGGATCGACCGCTGTGGCGATCTCGGCCGCAACCGCGTCGCATTCGGCGGCCGTGCCGGCCACGTGCCACGCCGTCGTGTCGCCGAACCTGCCGCCCGCGAGCCGCCGCGCCGCCGCCAGCGACACGAATGCCTTCGGCGTCGCGCGATGCTGCTTCCAGTAGCGGTCGTCCTCGTCGTGCGGCGGCACGTTCCGCACCCGGGAGGCCTCGAAGGGAAACGGCGGATCCCAGTCGGCGATCGACTCCTCGTCGGTCACGCCCTCGACCTCGGGCACGAGCGACCGATCGACCGCGGCGGCCGTCATCTCGGCGATGCCTGCGACCCGGAAGCGTTGCACCCGCTCCTCCACCCGGCCGTGGATCGTCTCGGGCATGAAGCAGGTGATGGAGAGCAGGTCTCCCGCGGCGACCGGCCGCCCCTGCGCCGCCAGGTCGTCGGCCAGCCAGCGATTGATCACGATCTCGTCGTCGAGCGGCACATCGAGCGTCGTCCCCGCCGCATCGAGCAGCCGCCCGCCGGGCAGCGTGGTGGCGTCGATGCCCAGCACCGTGGAGTAGGGCACCCGCGCTCGGGCGGCATCCGTGCCCGACTCGTGCACCGCGATCTCGTTGGCGAGAAACGCGAGCGTGGCCCGCCCGCCCCGGGGGCCGAGCACCGCCGCGGCGGCCTGGTCGAGCGCGGGGGGGATCAGCAGCCGGCGGCTGGAGAGCCGCAGCACGGCACCGCCCTCCGGCGCGTCCTCCGGCGCGTCCTCCGGCACGGCCACCGGCTCGATCGCGGCCGCAAGGTCGGCCAGCGTCGGCCGGATGCGGCGGGCCACCGCCCCGGCATCGACACGCCCGCCCGGCGCGGCGGTGGCGAAAAACACGGTGTTGGCCACGTCGCCTTCCCGCAGGATTTCCTGCGCGTCGGAGAGCGCGATCACGGCAAGCGGCTCTGGTGCGGCGGCAGGCCGCAGCGAAAACCTGCCCAGGCCGGCCTGCGGCCCTGCATCGGGAAGCACCGCCGCGACCCGAAGCCGTCGACCCACCGACGCTGCATCACGCCGGCCGAGCGGGCTGTCGGCCGGCACCGCCGACCGCTTCGGGATCCTCAGGATCACCGCATCGCCGGAGGCGACGCCCGCCGCGGCGGCCAGCCGCGCATTGACGAACACGCCGCCCTCCTCGAGCGCGGGCGGCGGCGGCGCGAAGCCGAGTCCGGCCGGGTCGTCGCAGGCCAGCAGCGTCGCCCGCGTGCCGCCGGCGGGCCGCTCCGCCGCTGCAAGCGTCACCGGGAGCACGAGCGCCGGCGTGCAGGCCACGGGGGGCGAATCGCCGGCGAGGTCGGTCGCCAGTTCGATCGCGAGGTCGCGGCGAAACGGCGTCTCACCGCAGACAGCCGCATCGATCCTGCCGAGTCTCCCAACCGCCAACCGCAGCAGCCCGGCCCGGAGCGTGTCGCCGACGCCGAGCCCGCCGGCGATCGTGGCCGCCACCACCCCGCAGGCCGCGGCCAGCGCCGCGAGCTGCACCCGCCACCGGATCACGAGCCGGCCGGCGAGGCCGCCGAGCGACCGCACGCCTCCGCTCATGGATCGAGCCGCCCGTCGCGAATCCGCCGCACCGTGCCCACGCGGTCGGCCATGGCCGCATCGTGCGTCACCACCACGAGCATGCCGCCCGATTCCTCGACGAGGTCCGTGAGCAGCGCCGCCACCGCGGCGGCCGCCGCGGAATCGAGCTGCCCGGTCGGCTCGTCGGCGAGGATCACGCGGGGCGAGAGGAGCAGGGCCCGCGCAACCGCCACCCGCTGCCGCTCGCCGCCCGAGAGTTCGCCGGGCATGTGGCCCGTGCGCCCCGCGAGCCCGACACGATCGAGGAGTTTGACGGCCCGGGCGACGACGTCGAGCGGCACGCGACCGGCGGCGACCGCGGGCACGAGCACGTTATCGAGCGCCGTGCAGCCCTCGACGAGGTGATGATCCTGAAAGACGAAGCCGATCCGCCGGTTGCGAAACGCCGCGCGGCCCGCCGCGTCGAGCCGCCAGGGATCGACGCCGTCGAGCATCACCCGCCCGGATGTTGGCGGCTCGAGCCCCCCGATGATCGAAAGCAGCGTGCTCTTGCCCGAGCCGCTCGGCCCCATGACGGCCAGCCGGCCGCCCGGGGGCAGCGACAGCGACACGCCGTCGAGCACGGCCAGGGAGCCGCCTCCAAGCCCGCTGCCGGGATACTCCTTCGCGATGCTGTCGAGAGTGAGCACGGCGTCAGGATGGGGCACGTCGGCCGCCGAGCCGGCGGACGATGTCGTCGGGAATCGGCACCGCCTCGGGCCTCGCGCCCGGCCGCATCAGGCACCGCACGGCGACCATGCGGCCCGTGGCCACGCCGCGGCCGAGATGGGCGAACTCGAACTCGTAGGTGATGCTCGTGCGGCCCACCGCGGCCACCGTGACGGTCACATCGAGTTCATCGCCAAACCGGACCGCCGAGCGATAGTCGCACGACGCCGCCACGCGGGGCCAGCTTGCATCGACGCCATCGACGCCACGGTCGACGACCTCCACGCCGGCCGCCCGCAGGAACTCGTGCTCGACCGACTCCATCCAGACGAAGAACGCCGAGAAGTGGGCGATGCCCGCCGCGTCGGTATCACGAAACTCGACGCGGCGGCGGGTCGTGAACGGCCCCATGGCACTCGATGACGCTCGTTGCGGGGGCGATCCCACATCGTCTCCATCGTCTCCGCGCGGCCAGCGACGGAACGACTCCAGGCTACTCGCCCACGTAGGGCAACAGCGCCATGAACCGGGCCCGCTTGATCGCGCGGGTGACGGCGTGCTGGCTGGCGGCCGTGCACCCGCTCTTGCGGCGACCGAGAATCTTTGCCTGCCGGTTGACAAGCTTGCCGAGCAGTTCGAGATCCTTGTAGTCGACGTACATCGGCCGGGGCCGGGCTCCGTCGATGAAGATCGGGTCGCGCCGCTTGACCTTGGGGCGAGGCTTGGCCTTCTTGCGAGCTGTCTTCGCCGCCTTGGCACGTGGTCCTGCAAAACTCATTCTGGGTCTCAAACTGGGCTGCTAGAGGAAGAAAAAACGAGCGGAAGAAAAAACGAGATAGCGAAACCAACGACCGCGGCGAACACACCGCGGACATCACTGGAAAGCGGACACCGCTGGACGAGATCATCACTATAACACGCTCGCGGGAGCCGGGCAGGGCCCAGCTCCCGCGATGCGATCATGAACGACACCGATTCTCAACGAGACCCAGATAAACCCGGATGAACCCCGACGAACCCAGATGAACCCGGATACGCGAGGCAACTCGTCGGAGAATCTGTTGGATGGATGACCGGAGATTAGTAGCGGTCGCCGCCGTAGCCGCCGCGGCCACCGCCGCCGCCGCCACCGTAGCCACCACCACCACCACCACCACCACCACCGCCGCCGCCGTAGCCACCACGGCCGCCGCCGTAGCCACCACGGCCGCCGCCGCCGCCACCGCCGCCGTAGCCACCACCGCCGCCACCGGACCGCGGGGTCCGCTCGCGGGCCTCATTCACCGTCAGGGGCCGGCCGTTCATCTCATGCCCGTTGAGAGCCGAGATCGCCGCCTGCAGGCCCTCGTCGGTCTCCATCTCGACGAACCCGAAGCCGCGCGAGCGACCGGTTTCGCGATCAGAAATCACCTCGGCGCTCCGCACGGCGCCGTGTGCCGAAAACAACGCTTCAAGATCCGCCGACGTGGTGGACCAGGGGAGGTTCCCCACGTAAATCTTCCGAGACATAAAAACTCAACCCTTAGAAATCGGGAACTGGATCACGAACCATTCATCGACAGATCGACTTCGCCAGAGCACAAACCGCAGTTCCCGGACGGAGAAGAGTGCGGACGAGAGTCAGTCGAACATAAAGATGGTACCAGTTCGAGGCGAAATCGACAACACCGGGGGGTGCGGCCCCGGGCGGGGAGTCACGGAGCCCCAGGCCGGGAATCACGAAGCCCCAGACCGGTCGTCCCGGGGCCGCCACTCGCCGCACCAATCGCGGCCGTCGGTATGCGGCCAGATGCCGACCAGGGCGAGCTTGTCATCCCGGACCTCGGGGAGGGCGGGGGGCATGCGGCGGCACTGGCCCCACCCCGAACCGTCTCCGACCGTCGACTCCGGCCGCCAGAAACGGCAGGCACGGCATGAATCTCCAGTCGAAGGATTGCGGTCGGACATGCCCGCAGTATAGGCCATCGGCATGAGGCTGCCGCGAGACAGCCGCACCCCCCAGGCCACGAACCTTCAGGCCACGAACCTCCTCTGCGGGGCGTCAGGCGGCGACCGGCTGGCTCCGCGGCCGCGGTACCGGCCCCGACGTGAGGCTGGCGATCCGCTCGGCGTGCGGCCATCCGCTCCGGATGGCGGACCGGATGCGGTCGAGTTCGTCGGGCCCGCAGCGGGCCGAGATGTCGTGGCGATCGATCTCGATGCTGCGGGGCAGTCGGTTGCGACCGGCCTGCACGAACGGCAGCCCGTAGCGCATTCCCTCGGGCATCGGCCGATGCGGCCGGCCCAGCCAGGCGTGCAGCGGGGCCAGCGCCGCGTTGACATCGGCCAGCAGGTCGGCGAAGGCGAGCACGTACAGCGGCGACGGGCGCACCGGGGAATCGATGGCGGCCAGCAGCGACTCGCCGGCGGCCGCAAGCCAGCGGACCGTGGCGTCGAGATCGTTGTCGAGCGCCCGCCACGACACCGCCACGTGCACGGGGTCGCGGACCACGACGATCACCGGAGTGCCCGGTGCCCGCCGCATCACGTCGGCGAGCCGCACGAGATACTGCGGAGCCTTGTCGACCAGCGGCTGATCACGCTGGATCGGCGCCGTGGCGCTCTCCCGCAGGAGCCGATAGCCCGCCTCGAAGGTGTCGCACGCCCGGTAGCGATCGAAGAATCCCGGGCCGGGCCTCCAGGCCTGGGCGATGTTGGCAGCGAACGGCTCGGGGATGCCTACAGCCGGCGACTCCACGAGCAACAGTCCGCCCTCGAACCGGCCGCTCATCCCGGCGGTCTGCACCAGCAGGTCCTTGAGGAGCGTGGTGCCGCCCTTGGCGAAGCCGGTGACGATGCAGCCGAGCACGGACGCATCGATCGGAGGGTAAGGCTGCGGCCCCATGACTCAGGACGCTACCAATCACACCCGGCCCCCGAAAGGCCAGTGCTCACGGGGCAACGCCCGGGAGAATCCCGCCGTTTCCAGGATTAGGTCTTCACAAAGAGTGTGACCAGGGCTGGCAGGGCGGCATCTGGATCCGCAGGCCGGAGCACCTCCTCGCGCAGCACCTGCAGGCCGGCATTGCGAAACAGGTCGCGGTAGGTGTCGATCAGGTAGGGGTGCAGGAGAAAATCCCTGTCGGCACCGTAGGTGTTTGTGAGCAGCAGGCGACCGCCCGATGCCAGCGATTCGATCATGTGCCGCGCCATCCAGGCCACGTCGAACATCGGATACAGCCAGCCGAAGCAGTAGATCGCCTCGACCAGCGTGATCAGGTCCCACGGCCCCTGCTCCTCAAAGTCGAAGGTGACGCCGTTCGCCTCGCGAACGCAGACGTGGGGCATCGCGGCGCAGGCCTGGCGGGCAAGCGCGACGGCGGAAGGGGCGATGTCGATGGAGAGCACCGCATCGGCAAGCGTCGCGATGCCGACGGTCAAGTTGCCGTTCCCGCACCCCACCTCGAGCACGCGGCCATAGCGGCGGTCGCGAAGAAACGCCACCTGGAGTTCGTGCTTGCGACGAGCGTGGGCGGCCTCGTCGGCGTCGGCCGACCACGGATCGCCGGCTGCCCACCGCTCCTCAAACTCCTCCGCGATGGAACGGTGAATCTCATCGCGGTCGACCGGCTCGCCCATCGTCTCCTCCCCCGTCAACTGCCAGCCATCACATGCCTGTGTCCATGCGGGTGGTGCTGCCCGTCAGCCCCGCTCCCGCCGCAGCGTCTGCGACGGCAACTCGCCGAAATGCCGACGATAGCGGGCCGCGAACCGGCCAAACTCCCAGACCCCATGGGTGGCAAGCACGTCGGCCACGGTCGCATCGTCCGTGGCGCTGCCCCGCAGCCGCCGCCTGACGTCGTGCAGCTGGCGGAGCATGAGGTAGCGCTTGGGCGAGACGCCGAAGGACTCGTGGAACGTCCGCAGCAGCGTGCGACTCGTGACGCCGACGCTGGTCGCGAGATCCGCCGCCGTGGGAGCCACCGTGGCGGCATCGATCACATCCATCGCGCTGCGGACGATCTCGCCGCGGTCCAGCCGAGGCCGGCCGGTTGCGCGAGAAACCGCGCTCCGCTCGGGCATGCAGTCGGCGACCGCTGCCAGCACATCGGCGGCGGCGGTGCGGTGGGCCGCCGTGCCGACACCCCGCCCGATGAGCGACGCCACCACGTCCGTCACCCGGCTGCGAAGCCTCGCGATCGACCGGCCGCCACAGGCCACGCGGCCGCTTGCAGCCGTGGTTCCGGGCCACGGCTCGGCGTTACCCGGCAGTGCGATCGAGCACCAGGCGTGGGCATGCCGCCGCAGGTGGATGCGGAAGTCTGCGCCCCGCGGAATCACAAACAGCGACTCGTCGTCGAGCCGCTCGCCATTGGCGACGTGCTCCGCAGCATGCGTGAGCGGCAGGAAGAGCAGGGTGCCGGCGTGCGTGTTGCCGCCGTAGCAGATGGTGCCGCCGCCTTCGGAGGCCACCTGGAGCACCACGCTGCCGAGGTCGACCATGCCGAGCGTCCACTCGCGCCGCTCGACCCCATCGTTCGCCAGCCGCAGGCTGGCGCCGCTGATCGCCTCCCCCCAAGCGTCGAAGTCATCGAATGTCCACATAGCCCGTAAGGATACTTTCTCCAGATGGTCGCGCACAGTTCCCGGGCCGGCCGTTCAATACCGCCAGCCAACGCCCACATTGGTGAAGAACTTCGGCGACGTTTCGTTGAGCCCCCAGCCGACACGGAGGCCGATCTCCAGGTTTTCGGTGGCCAGCACGTGGCCGCCGCAACTCGCGTACTGGAGGTTGAGCGGCACGTCCTTCTGGCTGCTGAAGATGCCGAAGTATTCGGCGTGCATGTTCCAGCGTTCGCCGACCGGCACCTTGACCACGCTCGACGGCGCCCACTGGTTGAAGGAATCCCGGGCAGCGAATCCGGTGCCGTATCGCATCGCCGAGGTCCACTCCCAGCCGTTCGCAAACCGCCAGCCCCACGACTCACCCACCATCACCGTCGACTTGTTCGAAGGCCCGGAGACCGGCGTATAGCCCTGGAGCACCACCGCCGATCGGGGCAGCCAGCTGCCCTGCTCGGTGGTCTCCACCTTCACGCCGTATAGCGCCCGGCTCTCATCCTCGGTCTCGACGTCCTCGCCCGCGAACTCGCTGCCCGACACGAGCCCCGGACCGCCGGCCTCGTAGTTGTAGCCCAGCCGGGCCTCGACCCGGTCGCCGAAGCCCCGCCGCAGCAGCACCTCTGGAACGCTGTGCGCCTCCGGCCCGCGCCGGTTGTCGATGAACGAGTACGACGTTTCGAGGATCGACGTGCCCCGGCCGGCGGTCGTGGGGGCGAAGGTGAACGAATCGCGGTCGGTCTCGAGCTCCTCGCGGCCGCGTGCCTCCCCGCGGGCGCGGGCCGGCACGAACCCGACGACCGCCGCGAAGGCTGCGGCGGCCAGCGTGGCAGCGAGCGGTGATGAGCGCGGTGGCGTCATGGGATGCGTTCGAACGGAGGCCGCGGTGCTCTCAGGAGCGGGCGTCACCGCCGCCGACCGGCCGCGACCGATCGAAGTGCCAGGTGAGGCCAAGGCCGACCCAGTAGCTCTCGACGCTCACATAGGTCGCGGACCCGAGGCTCTCGCCCGCCGGAAACATGCCGCCCGCGAAGGCATCCACGTCGAATCCGGGCATCAGCAAGTCGCTGACTCCGACGCCGGCCGTCATCCGGTGCTGGTTGATGATCGCGAACTGCGACTGCAGGTATTTCACCGACGGGATGCCGCCCGGCACCTCGATCGGGCCGATCCGCGTGCCGACCGCGTCGTTGACCGGGTTCTGGGCGAGTGCATAGCCGAGCCGAAGCTTCACGCGGTCGGTGGCGCGATACTGCCCCCCCAGCTGCATCACCCACTGTCCGCGGTACAGGCTCTTGAAGAGCGCCGCGCTCCGCCAGTCGAGGTACAACGCGTCGGCCGCCAGCAGGAGCCGGCCGTCCAGCAGCGACTCATTGGCGATCCCCATGCCCACCTGCTGCGGCAGCCCCATGTCGACGTCCCGCGGCCGGCGATCCGAGAACAGGATCGCCTCGTTGTCGAACCGGAAGGCCTGGGTGGATTGATAATACGCCCCCAGCCACGTCGCCTCGCCGAGGTGATAGTCGAGGCCGAAGCCGCCCCGCAGGGCGTAGGCGTTGGTCATGCCGCTGGTGCCCACGAACGGCCCCGAGGCGTAGCCGTCGCCCACGAACATCGTGGCCCCGATGGAGAGCCGGTCGGTGAGTTCCACCGCCACCGACGGCGCGAACTCGAGGAGCAGCAGGTAGGAGGAGGTCGCGTTGCTGGCCGGAACCTGCACGTAGCTGGAGCCGCCCCCCGCCGCCCCGAGCACGGCGAGCCCCAGCGTCGTCGGCAGGGCCAGCCCCTCGATCTCCTGCGCCACGCCGATCGCCGGCACGATCGCGCCCGGCGTGCTGCTCTTGGCCGAGAATGGGGCGACTCCCAAGAGCGGTGCCGCGGCCTTCTGCTCGAGGTTGACCGTCGCCTCGGCAAACGCCCCGCCGAGCGTGAAGTGGGTGCCCTCGTACTGCGTGAGCGCGGCGGGGTTGGCGTTGATCGCCGACAGGAAATCCTGCGGGGCGGCCACGCTCGTGCCCGCCATGCCGCCCGACGCCGGCATCAGCGTGTTGCGGAAGTCGATGCCGTAGGTCTGGGCCGCCGCCGGCACGGCCCACGCGACCATCGCCGCCGCCAGCCCGGCGAGCACCCACCGCGCGCACCGCTTCGTCGTCAGCGTCATCTTCAGCATGGCCGCCCCCTTCCTCACGTCCGGAGCAATCGGTACGACCCGCACGGCGGCTTGAACCCCGCTGGATCCGTCCGAAAAGCCGCAGGGCCTGGGCAAACCCTGCGGGCCGTGGCAGCGACGGGGCGGACGGCGAGGTCCGCTGCATCCCTGCCGGTCGCGTAGCCCGGCGAGGCAGGCCCTGACTTGTTCTCCGATTGATCCCGTCGCGAAGGGCGGGCCGGTCATTCGGCCGATTCCACCTGTGGCGGATCGGGGGGCGGGGAGCGCAACCGGCGGGGCTGCTCTCCACAGCACGCCGGCCCGAGTGCTCCGGAGGCAGTCGAGATGCGTGGATCATGGGGGCGGATCGGCGGGCTCGCGATGCTCGCGGTGGCGGCGGGCCGGGCGGACGCCCAGGAGGAGGCGTTCGTCGGCGGACAACGCCAGGTCGGCGGGTTCGAGGCCCGCGACCCCGTGCTCGTCGACGAGGTCATGACGGGCGTGATCCCCGGGGGACAGGACTGGTTCCTGTTCGGACAGGACGATCGGGGCGGAGTCTCCGGCTGGCTCGACGGCGGCTTCGTGGGCAACTTCGGCACGCCCCCGAGCAAGTTCAACGGCCCGTACAACGCGGTCGACCGGGCCAACGAGCCGATGATGAACCAGGCCTCCATCATCGCGGAGCGGACCCTGCCGACCGACGGCTCCAACGGCATCGGCGCCCGCACCGACCTGCTCTACGGCGAAGACTTCCCGCTGGCGATGTCGCTGGGCTGGGAGACCAATCCCGGGCCGCGGGACTGGAACAGCGGCGAGTACTACGGCCTCGCGATCCCGCAGCTCTACGCCGAGGTCGGCAACAAGGATCTCTCCCTGAAGCTCGGCCACTTCTACACGATCGTCGGCTACGAGGGCGTGCCGGCCGTGGGGAACTTCTTCTACCTCAAGAGCTACAGCTACCAGTTCGCCGGTCCGTTCACCCACTGGGGCGGGCTCGTCAACTGGAACGCCTCGGACAACGTCGAGGTCGACGCCGGGCTCGTCAACGGCTGGAACGGCCTGGCCTCGCCCTACAGCAAGGCCAACTTCCTGGGCAGGATCCGCGTCAAGAACGACGACAACTCCTTCGCCACGTCGTTCGCGATCGTCAGCGGCGACGAGGGCAACGACTTCTCGCCGCTCTTCCAGCCGGCGCCTCCGCTCACCTCGGCAAACCGCACCCGCTACAGCCTGATCTTCGAGTATCGCCCGGCCGACAACTGGGAATACCTCTTCCACCACTGGCTCGGCACCCAGGCCAAGGGCCTCGCCGACGGCGGCACGGCGCTGTGGGCGGGCATCGACCAGTATCTCTACTACCGCGTCAGCCGGGCGTGGTCGTGGGGCGCGCGGTTCGAGTGGTTCCAGGACACCGACGGCACCCGCGTGGGCCTCAATCGGCCGAGCAATCCCAACCACGTGCCGCTGCCGGGCAACTACTACTCCCTGACGCTCGGCCCCAACTGGACCCCCACCGGCAACTTCCTGATGCGGCCCGCCTTCCGCTGGGACTTCTTCGGCGGCCCCACGGGCGGCCCGCGGGCGCCCTACAACGACGGCATCAGCTACCAGCAGACGATGCTCGGCTTCGACATGATCCAGAAGTTCTGAGCCGCCGGCCGGCACGGCAGCTCATCTGCCACGGCTCACCATTCGCCCGGCGACTGGCCGTCGCGCGGGTCGCAGACGGCGATCCAGGCCTGCGGATCCATCGCGTCGCCCGCGCCGCGGACGCTGCCGTCGCCCATCGTCACGCTCATGCCGCCCGGATGGGCCGTCTGGGCCCGCGTCGTGTCGCAGCCGTTGAGCCAGTGGGGCGCCACCTGAAACATCGCGCACGGCGTGTAGCCGGCGGTCGCCGGCGTCTGGTCGAAGGTGTTGACGCAGAACACCGGCCGCCAACGGGTGTTCGAATCGGACCACAGGCTGCCGGCAGTGCGGGCGTCCTGGAGCGAGCCGCCGCTCCCGCAGGTGCCGTAGCGCTCCGCGAGCATCACCACCTTCGACGTGCCGTCGGCGAACGTCTGGGGGATGCGCGACCGGCCCTGCACGCGGTCGTTGGGCGTGCCGGCGAGCGGATTGCCGAACACGTTGTAGTTGGCGGCGTAGCTGCCCACCGCCCAGCTGTCGGCGTCACCGTTTTCAGTCCGCGACAGACCGCCTTCGTTCGACGTGTCGGTCGGGCAGCGATAGCTCGAAATGGGCACCGAAAACAGGCGGCCGCGGCCCGGCGCTCCCGGGATGGTGGTGTTCACGTCGCGATTGGCTTGCCGGAAGAGCGTGTCCTCCTCGAGGTAGGGCAGCAGCCACGTGAACACGGTGAACCCGATCGCCCCCTTGTAGGGCCCCGGCACGGTGAGCGGATGCCCCGACGACGGCGCCGCCAGCGGCGGCAGGCAGTTCTTGGAATCGTTGGCCACGTGGAGGGCGAGCCCCACCTGCCGCATGCTGTTGCGGCACGCGGTCCGCCGGGCGGCCTCGCGGGCTCCCTGCACCGCCGGGAGGAGCAGCCCCACGAGCGTGGCGATGATCGCGATCACGATCAAAAGCTCCACGAGCGTAAAGCCGCAGAGCCCCGTGGCCCGGCCCACGGGAAGCCCACGGCCTGATCGCGGGGCGAAAACGGTCGGTGTGATGCTCATCGACGCACCTCCGCGCCCGGCCGCCGCCGCCATCGTGAGAGCCCGACACCCATCAGACCGGCCAGTGCCATGGCTGAGGTGCCGGGCTCGGGAACGGCGACGCTGGTCCAGAACTCCATCTCAGCGGCGCCGTCGTATCCATTGCCGATGGCGGAAACGACGTCCCAGCGGACATATCGGGCGTTGACGCCGGCTGGAAACTCGAACTCCTGGCGGCTGCCGGCCACGTCGTTCAGAAGCGTGAAATCACGGGCCCCGCTCGTGGCGAATGTCCTCGTCGCCAGCGGGGATGAAAACGTGCCGGTGTCGTCAAAGATCAGTTGAAAACTGGTGACGCCATCCGCGCCGCCGAGCCGCTGATAGAACACGAATCCGCCGATGGTTTGCGGCACCCCGAAGTCAAAATCGATGAATGCGTCGCCGGAAATCGCATTGCTGGTCGCATACTCACCGCTTCCTGTTCCGAAGATCCCGTCGAAAACGTTCGATGCGACGTAGGCGGCACTGTGTGGTGTCTGGCTTGCGGTAATGGCCGGATCGGCCAGCTGATTGGCCAGGGTGTCGAAGATGGTTGCTGCCCGGGCCGCACCGCAGGCCGACAGCGCGAGCACACCACAACACGCGACCATGAATCGAACGAATCGATGAATCACCATGACGAGCTCCCTTCGGTTAAAGCTGAAGCACGCGAGAACTCAAGCGGCCGAACATCGCCTCACAACCTAACGGCGATCTCCGGCCCGCGCGATCAGCTGTTCCCAAAAAGGGACGAATCGGGCGCGGCCAGGGACGAATCGGGCAGAAGCAGGGATGAATCAGCGGACGGCAGGGACGAATCCGCGGCGTGAGGAAGGGACGGGGCCGCCCTCGGCTGGGACGAATCAGGCTCGGGTGCGCCGCCGCCACATCGTGAACCCTCCGCATGCCATTCCCGCGAGGGCCATGGCATAGGTGGTGGGTTCGGGGACAGCGGTGATGGTCACAAAACTGCTGCTCGGCAGGTAGTCGCCCACATAATTGTCGAGTCCTGTGGGCGACGTGCGGTCATAGTCGATTACCCACCGCTGACTGCCGACCGTAAACTCGCCGTCGTCGGCCAGCGGCGTCCCGCCATAGGTGAACAGGCCGCCGTTCCACGTGCCCGAGTAGTTGATGAGCGCGAAGATCGTCGTGTTGTCGACGAAGGGGTTGGGCGATCCGGCCAAATCCGTGACGGTGAGGATGGTGCCGTTGCCAGTGTCGAGATTCAGGTCGCCGCTAACAACGAGCAGGTCTGCCGCGCTGCCGAGCGAGAGCGGATCTGACGAATCGACTTCGTAGGCGAAGCTGGCTCCTGCGGCGAACGTCGCCGTGCCCGCGGAAAGCGACTCGATGCTGGCGCCGGGCGCGAGCGTGCCGCCGGTGGCCACGCTCACGGCCCCGCCGATCGAGCCCCCTCCTCCGAGCGTGCCGCCGCTGCCGACCGTGACCGGCGAATTCGTGAGGCTCCCTTGAACCAAGAGTCTCCCTCCGGAAACGGTCGTCATGCCGGAGTACGTGGTGGGCCCGTAGAGAAAGAGCGTGCCGGCGCCGCTCTTCGACAACGTCGCGGCGCCGGTGAGCTGGTTGTTGCCGTCCAACGAGAAGAACACGTACTGCCCGCTGGTCGCCGAGACCACCACGGCCCGCGGGGCCAGTGCCCCGGAGAGCTGCACGACTCCCCCAGCGGCATTGTCGAACATGGCCTGGTCGCCGTCGGAGAACCACGTGCTGCCCCCCTTAGAGCCGAGCGTCCAGTTCCGGTTGGAGGTATTCCACGTGCCGGACGTCGTATTCCATGTCAGGTTCGGAAGGACCACGGCCCGATAGACGGCGCTGGAATAGTTCGGGGCACTGCCATCGGTGAAGAAGGCGCCCTGACTCCCGAAGGCCGACCGGTAGTAGCCCGTCCCGGTGGTCCCGATCGCAGGCGTGTTGCTCGAGGCGGAGATCACGATACCCAGCCGGTAGGTCGGTGATGCCGGAGGCCAGAAGGGGATTTGCTGGGTGACAAGAATGTCGGGGGTGTCGAGGACGATGTTCGCCGACGTGAGATCCGCCGTGAAGGTCTTGTACGACCCCTTACCGAGATCGGTGATGGTCGCGTTGAAGCTGCCGATCAACGAGGCGTTGGATTGGCGGTAGAAGCTGATCGTCTGGCTTGCACTCGTCAGATCCGAAGACGCCGGACCGTTGTACGCAGCCCAGGTGAAACTGGTGAGTTTCCCGGTCGCCGTGAGATGCAACGAGTCGCCGTAGATCGCTGTCTTGTCGAGCGAGGTGACTCCGAGATACCCGTAGCCTGATTCGCCCACAGTGACGAAGTTGGTGCTGTCGTAGACCACCCGAGGGGCCGCATCGACCGGTCTCCAGATGAGGATCGCAGCCACCACCGCCCACGGACAGCGAAGCGAGTTCATTGGCATTCCTGGTGCGCGGAGGCTGGCGTGCGGATTTCGACACGCATTGACGCGATTCACGACGGCATCCTGACGAACGCCGTGCAGCCGTCAACGTCCAAAACCGGAAAGGGACGAATCGGGCGCAGGCAGGGACGAATCCGGCAGGGCCAGGGACGAATCCGCCGTCAGCTGGGACGAATCAGCGGCACGAGAAGACGCCTACCCCAATGCCTTGAACGACCCCGCGGCGTTGTGCATCGCCGTAACGCTTCTTCGGCGTCGGCCCGCCTGCCACGCCACACAGGCGATCCCGCCGGCGACCATTCCCAAGGTCGTGGGCTCGGGCACCGCGGCCACGGTGGTGAGTTCAACACCACTCAACGGCACTCCGTTGAATGATCCTCCGTTTCGGGTGAACGTCACCACTGCCGTCGAGGAAGCGGGTTGGAATGACATCGACGTGACGCCGAAGTTGGCATTCGTTCTCGTGCCGTAGAGATTCGAAACGGTCCCATCGGTTGAGGCGAGGACGGTGCCGCTGGACAGGCTGGGATGCACGGTTCCTCCCCCGGCCGCCGCCCCCTCGTTGATCGTGTAGGAATCGTTGTGCCAGGCCCGGACCGTGTAGGAGGTGCCCGAGAGCAGACCAGCGAGCTGCAGAGTGAAACTCATGGTGTCGCGTGTAAACCACAGGTCGGAGACGACCCCGTCGAACGACGTGCCGGCCACATAGCCGCGACTGCTGTCGGGGCCGCCGCGACCGAACCAGCTGCCTGTGGTCACCAGTGTCGCGGTGATGCCGGCGGCTGATCCCGACGCGCTCAGGGGCAGCGATTGGCTTCCAGCCGATCCAGCAGGCGCGACCTCCGCGACCTGCCATCCGGTCTGCGTGAGCTGGCCGGGGTAGTTGAGGCCCTGGAGGTCGGCAGAGACGAGGACAGTAGTCGCTGCCGCCGGCACGGCACCCACCACGAAACACACGATCGCGCACAACGGGCGAACGACGTTCATGACACGCTCTACGTTTGACAAGGATGATGCCGCCTGCGAAACCATGGGACGCGGACGTCGACGGCATGCTATCGGCTGTGATCGCCTGATCAATCGCCGGTTCGGCGAAAGGGACGAGTCGGGCATAGGCAGGGACGAATCGGGCATGGGCAGGGACGAATCCGCCACAGCCTGGGACGAATCGGCGGCGAGAGGCGACGCCTGTCCCGGTGGCTTGAAGGATTCCGCCACGAGACGGCGTGGGAGCGTCCCCACCAGCACGATCGAGAGGCGGTGCGCCATCGTCGTGCCCGAGCCCGCAGGTATGGGGCTCCTCGCGATGGCAGGTGTCGTGGGCGCCGTCAGTCTGACGCGGCGGGGCAGGCGGATCCCCGATGTCACGGCATGAGGCCGGCGCAGGTTGACAACGTGCACTCACTCTTCGAGCAGGCGGCCTCATCGTTCTTGACGAATTGGGCTACGTTCCGGCCGGGAAGGCAGGGGCCGAGCTGCTTCTTGACGTCCTGAGCACGCCCTGTGAGCGGCAAAGCCTGATCGTCATCACGAACCTGCCTTTCGAGCAGTGGACCGACTCTTCGATGAAGATTCCCGTGAGGGCCGCGACGGCGTCGGTCGAGGCGTGACGGACCGGCTCAGGGCCGATCGACGCCGCCATCAAGCTCCGCCGGCCACGCCGAGAGGTCGTCGGGCGTGTCGAACGCGCGGTGCAACGCGGTCAACTCCGCCTCGCGACGCTCGCGGGGCAACCGGGCCCAGGCCGCCGCTTCTTCGCCCATCGTCCGTGCCAGCAGT
>JBJTQP010000151.1:0-4343 GCA_046075685.1 Planctomycetaceae bacterium
CGCCACCAAGGCCGCGCTCTGGGGCTGGGCGAGCCATCCGCTCGTGGATGGCGACCGGCTCATCTGCGTGGTGGCACCGACGTGGCCCATGCGGCCGCCTTCGATCTGAAAACGGGCAAGGAGATCTGGCGCGCGGGCAAGGCCCCCGAGCAGGGCTACGTGCCGCCGTCGATCATCGAGGCGGCGGGCGTGCGGCAGCTGGTGCTCGCGAAGCCCGACGCGGTGTATGCGGTCGAACCGGAGACGGGCAGGCTCCTCTGGGAAACGCCCTACGGCGCCGACAACGGCTCCATCATCATGACGCCGGTCCGCGCGGGTGACTTCCTCTACATCGGCGGCTACCAGGGCAAGAACCTGATGCTGAAGCTCCGGGCCGATGCGCCCGGCGTGGAGGTCGTGTGGCGGAACAAGCCGAAGCAGGCGATCTCGGCGGTGAACGTGCAGCCCTTCGTGGCCGACGGGCTCGTCTACGGCTTCCACGAGAACGGCGAACTCCGGGCGATGCGGGTGCCCGACGGCGACTTCGCGTGGAAGGGGGGCGGCCCGCTCGGCGAGCGGCCGCAGGGCTCGGGTACCGCGTTCCTCACGAAGCACGAGGACGGCACGGCGGCCGATCGGTTCTTCCTGTTCACGGAGACGGGCGACCTCGTGATCGCGAAGCTCACGCCGCGGGGCTACGAGGAACTCTCCCGTGCCCACCTCATCGAGCCCACGAACAACGCCTTCGGCAGGCCCGTGGTCTGGTGTCCGCCGGCCTACGCGAACAAGTCGGTCGTCGTCCGCAACGACGCCGAGATCATCCGGGTGTCGCTGGCGGAGTGACCCGGTCGCGACGCCGCACGATCGCCGCCATGCCTGCTGCGGCGATGAGCGCCGCAACGGCCGAAGGCTCGGGAACGACGATGACGTTCCAGGAGAGCCCGTACGTCTCCGCCGTCACGGGAGTCGTACCGACGTCGTAGAGCATCCCGGGCAGCGTCACGCGGAGGCCGTAGTCGCCCGCCGCCGGCAGCACGAACCGGAGAAACTCCTCGTTGTTGTAGGTGCTTGCCGACTCCGCCACGAGCGTCGCGAAACTCCCGCTCACCAGGCTCCAGACCTGCAGGTCGAGGTTGGCGAAGGCCGTCCGCGTGCCCGTGTTTGCGGCCGCGTCGAACGTGCCGTCGGCAAACCAGCCCAGGGCCACCTGCAGTTCGTCGCTCGTCGTCAGCGGCGCCGCGAACCGGTAGTCGACGTGCCCCCCGATCCCGAGCGACCCCAGGTCCCAGCCCGTGGCGCCGATCGGCCCGCCCGTCGTGCCCGACACGTCCATCGTGGCCCCGTTGACGTAGGTCAGCCCGGCGGCCGTGAGGTTGATCGCTCCCGCGCCGGTCTTCTCGTCGAGCGCCTGCGTGGTGCGGACCACGCCGCCCGTGCTGGCCTGGCCGTTGTTCCAGCCGTCGGTCGCGGTCGACGTGGCCATCAGCACCGTCTTCACCACCCGGGAATCGAGCGCGGTGGTGGGCACGAAGCCGAGCCCCTTCGCCGCATCCTTCATCAGGGCCACACCGCCCGCCACCGCCGGCGCCGAGAAACTCGTGCCGTCCATGGTGGTGAAGAACAGGTCGGTGGGCGACGGGTTCTGCGTGTACTGCGGAAACGGCCCCAGCCCGCCCGTGGGCCCGAGGTAGGCCGCAAGGATGTCGCTCTCGCCCGGCGCCGCCACGTCGACCCCCATCCGCACCCCGGCGAGCGTGACGCCCGTCGCCGGGTTGTAGAAGTCGACGCGGCCGTGCGACGAGAAGTCGGACGGCGTGCGGAACGCCGCTCCGCCGACGCTGCCCACCGTGATGCCGTTGAAGCAGGCCCCGGGGGCGAGCACCGCCGCCGGACCGTCGTTGCCTGCTGCTGCCACGAACGTCGTGCCGGGGTTGCGGAACGCAAGCGCATCGATCGCCAGCGACACGTCGTCGATCGCGGCGGGGTCGTCGCCGCCGAAACTGCTGTTGATCACGTCGCAGGCGGTGCCGCTGATGCCCTGGAAGAACTGCCGAAACACGGGAACCGTCGAGGCGGCCGTGTCCTGGAACGACCCGATGGAGGTCGACGAGAACGAGGTGGCGATCGCCCCCGACCAGAGCCTCGCGAGCGGCGCCACGCCCGTGCCCAGGTAGGTGTAGCCGGCCGCCGTGCTGCCTGTCGCAGCCACGTAGCCGGTGCCCGCGAGCACGTGCCCGACCATCGTGGCGTGGAAGTCGTACTGCCCGAGCGCGCCGGTGCCCGCCACCTGCCGCTCGACGGCAGGGCCCCGTCCGAGGCCCGACCGGTCGAACACGTCGTGGTCGCCCCAGGTATATCCCGCCTCCACGTTGCCGATCACCGTCGACGCGCCGAGGAAGCCGCTGTCGTAGAAGATGCCCGCGCCGATCGCGTCATTGACGAACGTGTAGGGACCTGTCGGATACGGGCCGGACAGAAAGGCGCCGCGGGCCGGCATCGTGGCGTCGGCGCCGCGGCAGACGTCACACCGTGCCGCACACAACACCACCGCCGCCGCGAGCACCGTGGCCTGCCACGTCGACCGCGCGACGGTCAGCGGCACGATCGTGCCAACGCTGGAGGAGGAGTTGCTCATGATGACCGCCTGGAATCCACACCAACCGCAGACCGAATCGTAGATCACAGCAGGCACGGTCACAATGAACCGGCCGCACTTTCAGCCGCACACCCTGATCTGGCTCACCACGGAGCGGGGGACACATGGGTCGCGATCCCCGCACTCGCTCCACGCTCACGACTGCGGCCCGAGTCAATCAGTGCCAATCCCGGGCGGCCGCTACCCGCACCGCGGCAGCGCGCGGGCGATCCTCGAGAAAAACGGGACGAGAAAAACGGGACGGTAGCGATTTCTGTCGGAGGTGCCCCGCGCGGGATCCGCACGACCGAACCTGCGCGTGTCACGGCCCCGGAGCCGAATAGGTTGCGATCAGTTCCTCGAGTTCCTGGGCGGCCACTGACTCCAGCATCTCGCCGCTCCACTGGCGGAGATACGGCAGGTCGAGCCGGCCCCGCTGCACATGCAGGATGCCCTTGATGTCCTGCAGATCTTTCTGACGGTGAAAGGCCATCTTCAGAAGAATCAGATCCTCCGCGGTAGTCACGCGGATGGTCCGGCCATGAAATGGCCGCCCGACGGCCCGCTTCAAGATCGATTGCTGCAAGGGCACGACCGGGACGAACAGTTCCACGCTCGTCGCCCGGCACGAAAGCGTCATGAACTTGTCCTCGCGCACCTGCTCGAGAAGAGCGACGACCGTGACCGGCTGCGAGCCCGACGGCTGCTCGATCGTGAAGCCCCTGGCATTCAAGGCATCAGCGAGCCGCTGATAGGCGACCGACGGCACGGCGACGAGGCAGTCGGCGTCTTGCGTGGTACGGGGCACTCCCCAAAAACTCGCGGCAACCGCACCGCCGATCGCGTACGATACGGCGAGTTGTTCGCACGCGTCCGCCAGCCGCAGGACGACGTCTGCCAGGGCCGGAAGGTCTTCAGGCTGCATCGTCCGGGGTCCCGTGCTCTCCAGGCCATGCGGAGCGGCGGAGGTTTTTCCACCAGGGCGCGGGGAGAGGATCCAGCCGCCGGGCCGCATCCCGACGACGCCGACGCTCCACGTCCGAAAGGCCCGCCAGAATGGCCTCCATCGTCCGCTCCAGGTCGATGAAGACGGCAGCCTTCTCCTCCGGCGTCATCCCCATCACATGCCGGGCATCGGCGGCGATCAACTCGCGGTCGCTGCGTCGAGGATACGGAAAAGGCACCATGGCTGCACTCGCTGCACGATGTCGACGATGACTCAAGTCTACCATCGTCGATCGCGGTCGTCCGCTACCCGCACCGCGGCAGCGCGCGGGCGATCCTCGCGAGTGACGTCTCGCGGCCGAGGATCGCCAGGCAGTCGTAGAGACCGGGGCCGACCGTCTTGCCCGTCACCGCCACGCGGACGGCATGCACGAGATCGCCCACCTTCACGCCCGCCGCCTCCACCACTCCCTTGAGCGCCGCCTCGAGCGCGGCCGGCTCGAAGGGCTCGGCCGTCTCGAGCGCGCGTGCATACGCCCGCAGCAGGTCGCCGGCGCCGGGCTTCGCCAGCCGCTGCTTCACCGCTGCCTCGTCCAGCGGCGGCTCATCGACGAGAAAGAAGTCGGCGTAGGCGAGGATGTCGCCCGCCACTTTCAGCCGGTCGCCCGAGGCCTCGATCACCCGCCGCACCGTCGCCACCGCGGCGGCCGGCGGCGGATCGGCCACGAGCTTCGCCTTCACGAGGAAGGGCAGCATCAGGGCGAGCTTCTCGTCGGTGGACAGC
>JBJTQP010000152.1:0-20056 GCA_046075685.1 Planctomycetaceae bacterium
CTCGAACGAGGGGCTTTTGGAGCACCCGCCATCGGAGCGGTTTTGAAGCGAGCCCGCTTCTCCTATATTTCGTCTCGGTGAACCGAGTTGCAGCCGTTCGCTGTTGCTCCCGGCCCCTGCGGCTTTTTGGATCTGCTCGTGAGCGCGTCGGTCATGCCGGGTGACGTCCCGGGTGGCCTTGAATCATCGAACCGGTGACCTCTCCGGGAGGTGACGGGTTCGTTCTCTGCTTTGCGGAGATGATTCCAGCCGCTCACCGCCTGTCGGCGATCCTGCCGACCCCCCGCCATCACCGACGCGTCTCACCCCTCTTCCCAGGTGTGAACGCATGCTGTCGAACCCGATTCGTATGTGCGGCGCCGGCATGGCCGGCTTCGCGGTGCTCGTGGCCGGCATGGCTTTGCCCGCTCCGGCGGCGGTGATCGGCAACTGGGATTTCTCGACCGCCGCGCTCGCGCCGGTGTCGGGCGTGCCCGGGATGCAGCTCGTCTGGCTCCCCGATACGCCCTACTATGCGGCCTTCGGCGGCACGCCGAATCCGCCGCCGCTCGCCTACGCGACCACGGGCTCGTTCGGCGTGGCCGCGCTCGGCTCCGGTTCGGCGACCACCGTGCTGCGGATTCCCGATATGCGAGGCCGGGGCGCAGCGGTGGGCATGATGGCGTCGTTTCCGCTGCTGGCCAACGGCACCACGAGCGAAGGGGCACCGCTCACGAAGCTCAACCGCTTCACCTTCGTGGCCGACGTGCTGGTGCCTCCGGCGAGCTTCACGGGCCTGCCCAACTACCTCGATCTCTTTCAGCCACGGGGCAACGGCGACGGTTCGCTCTTCGTGCGGAAGCCGAGCCGGGAATACGGCGCGGCGACCGCCTATGGGGGCACGGTGGCGGCCGACACCTGGTATCGGTTCGCGATGGTGATGCAGCTCGATGCGGCCACGTCCGCCGCGCGGTTCGACACCTACATGAACGGTCAGCCGATCGGCTCGATCGTCTGGGACCAGATCGTGGTCGATTCCAACCGCAACGCCCAGCTCAAGGACTTCGACCTCGTGCCCGACGGTCTCTGGTCGATCGCGGCCCTCTCGGCCACGCAGAGTTCGCTGCCGGCGAATCTCTCGGGCTTCTTCGCCTTCAACGACGACAATGGCGAAGTGGGCGAGCTCTACGTGGCCAACATGCAGTTTCGCGACGACGCCCTTGCGGCCGGCGAGGTGGCGGCGCTCGGCGGAGCGGCTCCGGGCCCGATCCCCGTACCGGAGCCGACCCCCTGGCTTCTCACAGCGGTTGTTTCGATCGGAGCCCTGCGTCGACTCGCCTGGATGAAGCCGCTTCGTCCTGCGATCATCCGAGCCTGAGTCCGTACCCCAGCGGGAAACGCGTCTTGGCCGTGAGCACGTTGTCGGTCGGCGTCGGGCGGGCCTGAATCTGGCCCATGTCGTCGGCGAACCATGTGGTGCCGTTCCAGCCCATCCGGCGGATGACGTTCGCCGTCTGGTTGGTCGCCCCGATCGCGGCAAACACCTCCGCATGAGCCGTTCGGCTCGTTCCGGTCGTGAGCCTGCCGTCGCCATCGACCACGGCGACCGCGAGGGGCGAGTTGGCGCCGAGTGCCGTCGATTCGGGCACGGAACGACCGACAAAGTAATCGGGTCCGCCCGTCGGCTGCCACTTGGGCGGAGTCAACTGCGGGCGGGACTGTTGCGTGAATGCGTTGCCGAGCGTCAGGGCCGAGTCGATGCCCGCCTGATTCCCGGTGCGCACCAGATCGTTGGCCAGCACGCGGAAGTTGCCCAGCCCCATGAACGAGGCCCCAAGCACGAGTTCCGGCCTGAGCTGGGGGCCGGCTGCAGTCGTGACGATCCCGTCGACGTCACCTGCGGCGAGCGAAGCTCCGTTGTAAAAGACGTTTGCGCCGTATCCGGAGCCGGGCGGGCCGTTCTGGATCATGCTCTTGATGGCAAACGTGCTCGTCGCCGTGAGCTGACCGCTTCCGACGGTGAAGCACTGCACGTAGGCCGTCGTTCGACTCGCATCCGCGGCCAGTGGTGCCACGTCGCCACTGACATTGGTCGTGGTGGCAACCACGATTTCGTCCGCGGCATCACCGGAGAAATCGCCCGAAGTGACGCCCGTCACGCGAAGGTCCCCCGTTCCGGATGCGGGGAAGTCGTAGGTCGCGATGGGCGACGGCACGATGGACGGCAGTCCGCCCCGCGTCGGCACGGTGACGTTGTAGACCGCGATCCTGCCGGTCGAAGCCACCACGAGTTCCGCCACGGCGTCGCCCGACCCGGCGTTCTCCGGTCGGACGTTCGCCAGCGTCACGAAAAACCCGCCGGTGTAGTTTGCCGGGAAGTCGGCGGTCACGTTGATCGACGCGAAGGAGGTTCCGCCGCTCGCTCCGTCATAGATCGTGATCACCCGGGCTGCATCGCCGAACAGCGGGCCGAGCGTCGACGACAGGCTCGAGGGCACGCCCCCGGGAGCCGTGGCGAGATCGGCATAGCCATCGCCGTTCAGGTCGGCATGGGCCACGCGAAGGCCGCCCTGAAAACGGTTGACGAAGGCGTTGATCTGGCTGGCCGCAACGCCCGCCGCCTGAAGGGCGGATGTGATCTTCTCGGCTCCGACTTCGAGGAGTACGCCATCGTTGAACGACAGGCTCCCGGCAGGCCCATCGACGGCCTGCGTCAGCGTGACCACCGTTTTGCCGTCGACGAGTTGCACATCCCTCACATCCCTCGTGCGTGCCAGAGGCTGCATCATCACCGACTGCCCGATGTACAGGCCGGCACGTTGGTCGCCCGCCAGCACGACCTGGGTCGCCCCGGGCCCGGACGCGGTCCAGGCCAGCGTGGTGACCGCCGAGGTGTCATAGAGTCGTGCGGTTGGCAGCGTCGTGGAGCCGATCACGAAGGTCCCGGTCGGAGTGGGGAGATCCTCGCCGGGTGCCAGGGTGAGCGTGACGAACGTCTGATCCGTGGACAACTCGCCGCGGAGCACCCGGCGAATCACGTTGGGGAAGGACTGCACTCCGCCGCCCCCCGTCGCATCGGCCGGCGAGACCACGATATCGGTGTCGGCGAGCGAGGCGAGCGCGGTCAGCGTGCCCAGCGACACCCCGCTGATGACAAGACTCGTCTGGCTGGCCGCTTGGAACGGATACGAGGCTGCCCACGTGGATGGGCCGTCTCCACCGACGGCGAGCACCGGTGCGTTCCCGCGCTGGAAGCCGGCCGAGAATGCCGAGGTGCTCGTTGGTGTCGTCCCGTCGACCTTTGTCGCCGTGGACGTTATCCAGTTGCCGGGCGGGATGCGGTCGGCCGGAATCTCGACGACGTTGAGCGCATTGGTGCCCTGCACGAGCACGCCGAGGATCGCAGGCTTCCTGCCCGACGCGACGGCGCTCGAGGCTTGTGCGGGATCGTCACCCACGAGCGTGCGCCCCTCGAACCCCTGCGTGTCGACCGGGAAGACGCCACGCTCGTCCACGGGCGTGTTGTCGAAGAACTGCACGTAGTATGACCCGGACGAGGGCACTGCGTAGGCGACCCGAATCACGTTGCTGACGGCGTCGCGTACGGCCCTCAGGATCACCGGCGCGGCGACGTCGGACTGGGCGCCGGACGTCACGGCGATGCCCTCTCCCACGACCGACCTCGCGCCCGAGGCCGGGGCCACATAGCCATTGCGATAGATCGAGTTCGACAGGATCGCGTTGTTCTTCGCGCCGGTGCCGCGGATCTCGATGCCGTTGACGGCGTTTCCGGTGATGGTATTCGCGACCGCGTTCGGCTCCCCGGCCTGATCGGCCCACCCGATCATCACGTTGCTGCCCTGCACGAGAATGCCGTTGCCGGCGCGCAGCGTCGAGTCGCCATTGTCACGGATGCTGTTGGCCGCGATCGTCGTGCCGGCCAGGTTTCCGGTGGACGTGAAGATGCCGTTGTGGCCGTTCAGGGTCACCGCATTGCCAAGGGAGACGGCGCCTCCTCCGATGAGCAGGTTCGAGAGGGAACCGCCACCCGCGTTGAGGGCGATGCCGTGCGCCCCGTTCCTGGAGATGGCATTGCCCTGGATCGCGGTGCCCGAATAGCTCCCTGCGTCGGCCTGGATTCCGGCGAATGCGTTTGATGCGATTTCGTTGCCCGGGGCCGGCGAGAGTGTCGCGTCGCCACCGATCGTGAGTTTCGTGACCGCTCCGACGGCGGTGAAGGAGCCCGAGAGGAAGATGCCGTCGGACTTGTTGGCGAGAATCTTGTTGGCCCGGATGACCGTGCCGGAGTAGAGGCCGCTGTTGGCCTGGATGCCGTCGGAATCGTTGTTCGTGAAGGTGTTGCCGACGACGGTCAGATCGGTGACACGGCCGATCGACGAGTTGCTGGGCGGAGCGAGGCGGAGCCCGTCGCTGTTGTTGTAGGCGACGTAGTTCTCGCGAATGGTCGTGCCGGCATACTCGCCGGCATTCACGCGGACGCCGTGGGTCACATTGCCGCCGTCAAACGCGAGGTTTGATCCGCGTGTGCCGACGAAGTTAGCCGCGAAGTCGAGTTTCGTGGCGCCCTTCGAGGCGAACTTGACCCCGTTGGCGCCGTTTCGCGTGATGTCGTTGCCACGAACGACGGAGCCCGCGTAGGAACTCGCGGTTCCCAGATCCGAGCCGATGAGAACTCCGTTCCGCACGTTGGAATCGAACCAGTTCGACGTGACCAGCAGGTTCGTCACCGATCCGCCCGCGGCATCGAGGGCAAGCCCGTGGCGGCCGTTGCGGAAGAACTGGTTGCCCTCGAGTTTCGTCGTCGAGTAGTCACCGGAGCCGACGCGTGCGCCGTTGTCGCCGTTGTCGGAGACGGTGAATCCCGACATCGTGGACCCCGTCGAGCCGCCCACGAACACCACTCCTTGGCCCGTGAAGTTCCGGATCAAACTGCCGGGGTTGGCGAAGGAGATGTTGTTGACGCCCGCTGCGATGGTGAGCCCGTCGCTCGCGAGCTTTGAAGCTCCATCGAGCTTGATGGTCGAGGCAGCCGTCGTGCTGGAGGCCGACTTCACGGTCAACCCGGCGAGCGGAGACGTGGTGCCGACGGCGGCGTTGAACAGGATCGTGCCCGTGCCGGCGGTGAGGGCGAGGGTCTGTCCGCCGTCGAGGGTGCTGGCGAAGGAGATGTCGCCGGCCCCGGCTCCGGTGTCGATGGCGACCGGCCCGGCAAGGGTGGTGGCCGAGGAGTAGGTGACGGTGTCATTGGTGGTGGTGACGTCACCGGCGGTGGTGATTCCGCCGCCGGCCTTCATGCTCACCGGTCCATCGGCGCTGATGTCGCCGGCGGCTGCGATGGTGATCGTCCCGGATTCGCTGAAGGACACCGGTCCGCCGTTGGCGGTGACGATGGCGGCGTTGACGGCCAGGTTCGTGCCGGAGAGGGAGACGCCTGCAGCGCCGCTGGTGCGCACCGCCTCGGTGCCTGCGGGGGCGGACGTGAAGGCCCCGCTGTTGAGCGTGGTGGTGCCGCTGCCGGCGGCCTGGGTGAGGCTGGTGGCACGAATGCCGTTGGCCGTGACGTTGGTGGCGGAGTTGATCGTGATCGCGGCCAGGGGCGCGACGTTGCCGACGAGCCCGGAGAACGACACGTTGCCCGTGCCGGCGGTGAGGGCGAGGGTCTGTCCGCCGTCGAGGGTGCCGGCGAAGGAGATGTCGCCGGCCCCGGCTCCGGTGTCGATGGCGACCGGCCCGGCGAGGGTGGTGGCGCCGCCGACGCTGAAGCCGCTGTTGGTGGTGGTGTAGGTGCCGTCGAGCGTGGCGTCGTCACCATACTTTTGGGCACCAGTAGTCGTGACGGACTTGAGGCTCACCGTGCCGCCGAGGTTGGTGGTCAGGCTGGCGAGAGGTGCGAGGCCGCCCACGGCAGAGGCAAACGTGGTTGCCGCACTGGAGTTGGCAGTCAGGGATGCGGCCGGCGTGGTGGCGTAGGTCGCCCGCAGGTTGTCGAGCAGGCCCGTGTTGATGCCGCCGAGATCGAAGGAAGCAAGGATGTACGCGATCTTCGGGGCAGCGACCGTCAGCGTCACGGATGAAAGTTCAGGAATCGCGGGCGCGTAGGTCGCCGAGGCGACCTTGGTGCCCGACGAATCGTAGGCTTCGATGAACGCGTTCGGATCATCGTTGTCGTTGGGGGCGAAGTCGAGCGAAACCGAGATCACGGGAGCCGTAAAAGCCGCTTTGAAAACGTTCGAAGGGGCATTCCATGACGAATTGCCGTTCGCCGGGGTTGAGAACACGCGATTTCCGGTCGGTGCATAGTCGCCGGTGGTGGGAGTGGAGACCAAACTTCGGTCGGATGTTACAGCGGATCCTCCGCTCGCGGTGCCCGCATCAGAAAGCGTGATGCCCGGATAGGCGGATGTGAGATTTGTGCCGTTGCCGAAGGCGTCCGGGTCGGCAAACACGGCCGGCGAGGAGTCGACCGTGCTTTCGAACAGCACGTCGCCCGCGCCCGCCGAAAGCGTGCGTTCACCGACGAGGCCGACGGCGCCCTTGTAGCGCTGCTGGCCGGTCGTGGTCACATTCGCCGCCAAGGTGATCGCCGGCGAATCAATGACCACGCCGCCCGTCGTGTCGACCGCTCCGGCCACCGTGGTGTTTTCCACCGAGGCGGCGACCGTCAGTGGATCGACGAGCACGGCTGCAACCCCGGCTGCCACGCTGAACGACTGGTTCGCCGCGGCCGTGCCGGCGACGGCGACGGAGTTCACGGTTGCGAGAGCGGCTGCATAGCCCGACAGTCCCGTGCCGCGAACGATGTAGTTCGTGCCGTCGTTCGAGAGGTAGGCAACGTCATCCGCCGCGCCGAGCGAGATCTGCAGATCGGCACCCACGAGGGTGGCGGTGACCGCCAGAAGCGCCCGGGGTTCGAGCGACTCGGCGACCAGGGAGCCAGCACCCCCACCCTGCTTCGCAGGCCGGTGCTCCACAGAGCGGCGGCGGCGACCGGGAATCGCGGATGAGGTGCGGCGAGCGGGAAACCAGCGGCGACGATCAGTCATGGCGCGTTCATGCTCCACGGGCGAAAACAGGCGGCACGGGTCGCCCCGGCACGGGGGGATATTTCATCGCTCCCAAGGCATCTCGACTACCTCCGATTGGTGGGCGAGTCAAGCAAAAGGGTTCCCCAGGACGGGCCGATCGGGAAAACAGGCTCATTCGCGGGCACGGCTCAGAACGGCCGCCGGACAGGCTCTGCTCCACATCCGGCGGCTGGCGGCTCAGAACTGGGCCCTGGTCAGCCGGTTCTGCGGTCCGAACCGGAGGTTGTACAGGGCTCGAACCTCGCCGTCGAAGAAGCGGTCGAGCCCCCCTCCGAGCGGCGTCACGTAGGCGAACGTCAGCGTCGACCGCGCTCCCCACTCGAAGTTGCAGCCGACAAGGCCATTGACGACTGAGATCACGCCGGGATTGGTGCCGAGCTGGTAGCCCTGGAAGCACAGCGGATCGAAGTCTTCGAGAGCCTGGTTGACGTGCACTTCCATGATCGGCGAGAACCCCGTGAAGGTGGCGCGGTTGTCCTTGTAGAGCCAGTAGCCGGCGCCGAAGCTCGCGTACATGAACGTGGGATAGAAGATTCGTCCTGCCTGCGTGAGCTGCCGGCCGCGCAGGCTTCCATCTTGGAGCGTGTTGACATACGCCAGATTGCCGTTGCAGTCACGGTCGAACTGCAGGAGCGCCTGGCTGAAGAACCGCTCGTTCGGTGCCCAGATGCTGCCGACGAATGGCATGACGTGCACCGACTCGTTGGCCACGAAGATCTGCTGGATGTTTCCCAGACCGGGCGTGGCCGTCGGGCCGTACACGAAGCAGTTGTTCGCCGTGGGCAGCATCACCTGCATGCCGGCGGTGATGGCCCAGGTCTTCTGCTCCCAGAGCAGCGTCTTGAAGATCACCGACATGTTGCCGAACTGGACGTCGCGATACTCCGACAGCTGGGCCATGCTGCCGTTGCCCGGGAAGGTGATGTCCTGGAAGTTGTCGAGCGTCGCGGCGAAGGGCGTACGAAGTTCGATCGACGTCCACCCGTCGTAGAAGGTCTTCTCGAAGCCCGGCATGAAGCGGTTGACGTCCGCTTCCTCCCCCCAGAAGTTTGCGTTGTGGAAATAGCTGTAGTTCATGTACACGCGATCGCGGGGGATCGGGCTCATGTTCTCCGTGAGTTTCACGAAGCCCACCGCGTACCCCGGGATGATGATCCCGGCGTCGACGAAGTAGTCGTAGAACAGGAAGGCGTCGGTGCCGCTCGTGCCCGGCAGAATTCCGGATGAAGCCGAGTCGAACCGCGCCGTGCCCACCCGGCCGTTGGTGTTGAGGCTCGGATTCGTCTGGAACGCGTTTTGGGCTGCGGCCAGATAGGTGCCCGCGGGCTGCGGAGACACGCCGGCGCCCGACGACACGACCGTCGTCGGCGGGGTGCCCGGCACGGAGCCGAGCGGCTGGGCCGGGAGCGTGAACGTCGGGTAGCCCGCGGCCTGGATCGCGCTGACGCTGTTGTACGTCGGGTTGGTGATCAGGTTGAGCTGCGCCGGGCTGCCGGGATTGGAGAGCGGATCGCCCGTCAGGCCCTGCGCCTGGATCATGATGCGGCCGACCGAGATCTGTCCGCCGGTCGCGTTTGGGGCGCACCCGTCACCCACGAGCCAGGGGGAGTCCGACCAGTTGGCCCCTCGGCTGGCTTCGTCGCCGCGAGCAAGCGTCCGGGCAGGCGGCAGATCACGGCTCAGGTCGGGCACGGCCGGCACCGCCGAGTCCGCCACGGATGGCACTCCTGCCTGGGGCGCGGAGGGCGTGGCGAGAGTGCCCTCCGGGAACGGCGTGACGCCGCCCGTTCCTGCAGACGGCGGAACCGCCGGCAGAGGATGAGGCTGCGATCGTTGCGGTGGGCACGCCTGCGGAGCCGGCACGCCGCGATGGCGGCAGGTCGGGCGATTGAAGGCTGCGAAGGAGGCAGGGGTGCCGTGGTCCGTTTCTTCCCCGGGGAGTCCGGCTGCGACGCTGCGCCGCGACGATCGCATTTCGGCCATGGCCTCGCGTTTCGCCTCGGCCACGATGGCCGCGAACTCCCGGCGCGCGATCTGAGACCCTGCATCATCGGATGCGGCGGCGTCTGGAATGGACGCCATCAGCGGCGGCATGCGGAGGTTGGGGAAATGCTGGGAAAGGTCGTGCTCAGCCGGTTCGAAGACCGGAGCGACAGGCTGTCCAGGCGGGGAACTCGTCTCGACGGCCGGCGACGTGGCCGACTCGAGCCGCCCGAACAGGTCGGCCGCACCCGACGGCGTGCAGGTCAGCAGGTGTCCCGCCAGGCCCACCAGCGGTGCGAGCGAGGCCGCAGCCTGCCAGCCAAAAAGCATGCGTTTCATGGAACGTGCCCCAGTCTTGAGGCTCGGCGTGAAGCCGGGCCCTTGCGTCTCGATCCACTGGCCCCGACCCGCGGATGGCGCCTGTGCGCTGCGTCCCCGGCACGCGGCCAGAACCCTCTCCCCATCTGGGGGATCGGCCCACGAGGCATCGGGCCTTCACTCGGCCGGGCAGGAACCGCCCTGTCTTGCCGGCGTCGGGGGCGTGTCATCGGCACATCCGCTACAGAAGCCGCAGACTCAGGCGGTCGCCGGGCGACCGTCAGCCGCAGGGTTTGCGCAGCCTCCGTGTCCCGCGAAGCATGACGGAGGCCCCGCGTGGCCCAGGGGCACTGGCGGGCGGGGCCGGCCGGGCGTGCGGTTTCATGGTCAGGGCTCGTCCCACGTGAGGCCTTTGGCGAAGGCGTCGCGATGCCGCTGGGCCTGCCGCCGTTGATCCTCCACGTCGCGATTGCCGCCCACACGATCGAGGATTGCGGTGAGCAGCCCGATCGATTCTTCGACCGCCTCAACGGCGTCGTCGAATCGACCCGCCCTGGCGTACGCCGCGGCCAGAGTGTCGAGCGCGTTTGCCCGACGGAGGTCGTCGCTGGCATCGCCGACCTTCGTGGAGACGTCCCGCGTCCGCAGCCGTTCAGCCAGGGGCACGGCACGGCCGACCGGATCAGTCCCGAAGCCACACGCGACCAGCCAGGCGAGTTCCCCGATCACGTCTTCGGTCGCCGGCACTGCCCCGGTCGAGTCCGACGGGTGGCCCGCCAGCCAGCCGTCGAGTCGTTCGAGGATGGCCGCTGCTTCTGCGTAGGCCTCCTTCTCCAGGGCGATCGACTTGAGGTCCCAGAGCCTGGCGGGAAGTTTTTGGTCACCCGCCATGAACACGAGGTAGTCGTCTGCCGCAGCGGCGTAGCGTCCGGCCTGCTTGAGCGCGAAGGCGCGCCGCTGAAGGATCCGGTTCCGGTCGGCCGGGGTGTCGCCCGCTTCGGCGAGCAGGAGCAGGGCCGTGGTGTAGGCATCGATCGCCTCTGCATTGCGTCCCCGCAGGCTCTCGCAAAACCCACGCTCGCAGGTGGCCCGCCAGGACCGTGGGTCGAGTTTGAGAGCCGCATCGATGTCCTGCAGCGAGTCCTCGATGGCCCGCTTCTTGCCCGACGTGGGCGCGTCAGGCGACGCCAGATCGTTGTCGAGAAGTCGGCGTTTGGCACGGTCGATGATCCGCTCCGCGGCGCGGCGGGTCAGCGCCTGGGCCACCGGTGTCGGAAGGGCATCGCCCGCCCGATCGAGCTCCCGCACCGCCTCGTCGAGGCCGGCTGGCTCCGGATGACCGTCGGTGACCACCCTCGAGACGCTGCGAAGCACGTTGATCGCCAGGTGGAGTCGCTGGCCGGCCTCATCGTTGAGCTGCGCCACGGACGTTGCCAGGGCTGCGGCCTCCCCGACGACCTGATCGTCCACGCTTCCGTCGGGCCGGATCGCCGCCTCAAGCCGCTCGGCTGCCTCGGCCTGCAGCCGGGTCCGCACGCCATCCTCCCGCTCCACGAGTCCGCGTCGCAGCGCTCCCCGCAGCGTCTCGGGCACCACGTCCGGCAGGTCGGAAATGGCCTGTCGCGCCGCGTGCAGGGGGCCGAGATCCCGCCCGTCGCCGTCGGCCGCGTCGAGACACCGCCCGGCCTGCAGCACCGCGTCGGTCACCGCGAGCATCTCGCGGCAGGCGTCGGCATCCTCCCCAGCGTCGCGGGCCTCGCGGGCGAGGTCTGCCGCCTGGGAGATCACGGCCAGATCGAGGCCTTCGGCCGTGGCGGATCGAAGCAGCGCCGTCTGTGCCTCTTCGAGGTGCCGGGTCTGCGGCACCTCCGTGGAACGCCGCGGCACCAGCCAGGCGATCAGCATCGCGGCCACGACGGCGCCCGCCACGACGCCGAGCGACTGCACCCACGGGAAGGGCCGCCGGGCCGGGGCGACCGGCGGCGATTCATCGGCGTCGATGGCGGCTTCGAGCGTGTCCACGAACTCCGCGCAGCTGCCGAACCGCTCGGCTGGTTCGAGGGCCAGCGCCCGGCGGATCACCCGCTGTTCGGTGGGCGGCACGAGGGAGACCGTCACGGCTCCTTC
The DNA here is from genome assembly GCA_046075685.1 of Planctomycetaceae bacterium. GTDB lineage: Bacteria > Planctomycetota > Planctomycetia > Pirellulales > UBA1268 > QWPN01. Next base: position 11,514 of record JBJTQP010000152.1, read on the forward strand.
GGTCTTGGCCCGCATGAGTTCCACCGCCGACATCTCGTCGCCGCCAGCCGTCGGTTCGCCATAGGGCAACCGTCCGGTGCGAAGCTCGTAATAGCTGACGGCGAGGGAGTATTGATCGGTGCTGGGCGAGGGGTTGTAGGGACGCACCATCATCTCGGGGGCGGCATAGGCGACGCTGAGCAGATTGTTGGCCGTGGCCCGGGCCTGACCCTGCACCCGGGCCAGGCCGAAGTCGCAGACCTGCACCGCATCGCCCACGAGCAGCATGTTCTGCGGCTTGATGTCGCAGTGCTGGACGCACTCGGAGGTGGTTCCGTGACGCATGCCGCCGCGATTGAAGAAGTCGATCGCGAGCGCCGCTTGTCGCATCCATCCCAGCAGGTGCCCGGGGTCGATTCCCCGCAGGCCGCCGTCCTCGCGGCCCTCGGCGGCAGTCGCGGCCAGCCGATCGTGCAGCGTCTGGTCTCCGAGCCCCATCGCCACCACCAGGTCGAGGCTCTCGAGACGCCCGGCTCCGCCGTCGTCCGTGCCATCATGAACCGATCGATCCTGCGCGGAGAGGATCCGCTCGCTGGCGCGGCTCGCTTCATCTTCTTCGAGAAGCCGGCCGGTCGAGGTCTTCAGCCAGACTCCGAAGATGGGCACGATGTGGGCGTGGTGGACGTCCTTGACGGTCCGCAACGCCCGAAACTCCCGCGCCCCCTCCTTGCGCCCCAGGTTGCCGATCACCTTGATCGCCACGCTCATGCCACCCGGAGCCGAGGCTTTCCAGACTTCTCCGAACCCGCCCTTGCCGAGAAGCCGCTCGAGGCGGTAGCCGGGAAGGATCAGGTCACCGGCCTTGTAGGGGCCGACGGCCAGACGCGCGGCAGGATGGTCGGTGGGCTGCGGGCCGCCGGGGGTTGACCGAGTGTCGGCGAGCGTTGGCCGCGTATCGGCGGGAATTACGACCTGTTCCTGGCCTGCCGCACGTGGGCGGTCGCCCGCGCCGTCGGATGCCTCGTTCGCGTGAATGGGTTGCGGGGCGACGACCGGTGTCTCGACGGCGGTCGGCGGCGACACCGCCGGCAGCGGCGCGGTCGCATCCAGCGACCCACGTGTCGTGTCGGCTGCCGCGGATCGCGGCGGCGGTGCAGACGATCGGGGCGTCGCCTCGGGCGCGGCGGGATCGTCGGCGACGGCGGGCTGATCCACAGCGGGCTGAGCGGCGAGATCATCGGTGTGTCCGCCCGGCAGGGTGGCGAGCAGCGCCGTTGCAAACGCGGTGGACGATTCGAATCTCCCTTCCGCGGCGCCCGCGAGGGCTCGCGCAAGCACGTTGCGTTCGGCGTCGCCAAGGCCCTCGAGCCTCGGAGCATCGGTGAGTTTGGATCGCACCACTGCCTCGGCGTTCATTCCCGGATGAGGCGGGCCTCCCGTGCGGCCCAGCACCCACAGGGCCGCGAGGGCGTATTGATCCCCGGCGGCCGATGGCAAGCCCGGGGGCAGGCATCGTTCCGGCGACACGGTCAGCCATGGCCCCACGGCGTCGAGCCGGCCACGGCGGGCCGATTCGAGCGGGGCGAAGCCGGCGGCCAGCACGAGGGGGCCCTCAGCGGTGATTCGCAGCGCCCGCGAATCGACCGCCCCGTGGCCTTCGGGAAGCTGGTCGAGCACCTCGGCCACCTTCGCCAATCTGCCGCATGCGGCACGCGGATCGGTCACGAGCGGGGCCAGAGCCTCATCGCCACGTGCGGCATAGATGGCCCATGCGTCCACGGGGGCGTCGGCGGCAATCGCCCCGGCCACTTCGGCCGCCGCGGAGATCGTCAGTCCGCTGGCGGCTGCCGCGGAACCGGCCGCCACGGCTCCACGGCACGTCACCGCGATCGCCAGCGGAGCGGCGACACCAGCCTGCGACTGGGGCGCATCGAGCGATTCCACCGCGGTGGACAGATCCCGCAGCACGTCGGCGAACGCGAGCCCCTCGAAGCGGCGGGCAAGCACACGCACGCCAGATGCGTCGTGGACCCCCTGGAACCACCACGGCGTGTCGGTGCCGTCCATGGGCTGGAGCGAGAATCCCGGCAGCGGATTCGGGCCGCGGGCCGCCGCGCGAACATCATCGGCCATGGCCGTTCCGCTCCTGTCGTCACCGGCGCCGGATCGCGGGGCACACAGGCCGCTCCGGGCGTCGAAGATGAAGACAGTAGGATAGCGACCCGATCCGAGGGGGCGAACTCCCTGCAGGTCAGGGCGAGTCGCTCCTCACTTTCGCAAGAGCCGGGGCCACGAAACCGACGAGCTCGCCGGGCGAGGCGGTCGGCGTCTGGCGAACCCCACTGGTCGCGGCAGTCAGCCGGGGCACCTCGTCCTGGACGTACTGAATGAGTTCATCGAGCGACACGATCCCGTCGGGCCCGGATGTCCGCCCCTTGAGGCGACCGCCGCCCCGGACGTCGGCGCGGCCCTCGAGGCCCTCCAGCAGCACCTTCGTGAAGGCGCCGTGGCCCCATGCATCGGCCTCCTGGCTCGCCTGATCGTCGGCGGCAGCCGCCAGCACCACGATCATGTTTTCCTGGAGTTCGCGGACGGCCACGCTGCGGGCGGCCGGGCCCAAGGCTCCGGAGTGGCAGGTGTCGACGAGCGCCAGCTTGCGGCAGGGCACGTCGGCCAGCGGCGCCAGATCGTCCCATCCGATGGCGCCCGGCCCGGAGGGCACCGGTTCGCCGTCGCGTGTCGAGACGGTCAGCTCCGCATCGTGGCACAGGTAGGAGTAGGCGCCGCCGGCCTCCACGTTCGTCATGCCGTGGCCGGCCAGGAAGAGCACGAGCAGGTCATCCGGCTCGACCTGGCCGCGGACTGTCTCGGCAACCGTGCGGACCGCCGCCTTCCAGCCGTCACGGGTCACAGATGCGTCCGCCAGCAGCAGCGGCGTGGCGCCGATGTCGAACAGGCCGAGCGTCCGGCGGGAGAGCGAGTCTTGCACGGCGGCGGCATCTTTGACGGCAAACACGAGGTTGTCGAAGCCGAGTCCCTCCCGCTGCCACTTCTCGGCGTTCGCATAGCGATCGACGCCCGCGGCGACGACGTAGATCCGCGGATCGCGGCTCCGCAGCGGCAGGTCGGGCGACTCCACCACGACGTGCTGCGCATCGGCCGGGCCTGCGGCCGTGGCCGCGAAGACGTTCAGCAGATGCCGGTCCTGCTCGGGCAGGTCGACGTCGATTTGGTAGCGCAACCGCCGCGGCTGGCCCGCCTCCGCCGCCGTGTCGGCGACCAGCCGGGGGGCCGCCGTCGCCGCGACGCCGCTGGCCGAGACGCTCAGGCGATCCATGACGGCGCCCTCCGGCACGAGCACCTCGGCGACGACCCGGGTCGAGCGTTGCTTGACCCGATCACCGGGCCGCGGGGAAAGGATGGTGACTTCCGGAGCGGTCGCCATCTGGTCGCGCAGCACCCGTGTAGACGACTGCGGCACGCCGCGGCCGGCGGCGCGAAGCGCGGCATCGAGGCTGCCCTCGATGAGCAGCCGCGACACCACGTCGGGCCGTTCGAGCGTGCGACGGAACTGGTTGGCGCGAAAGAATCGCGGCACGCGGTCGATGCCGCGGTTCACGAGCCAGCCGAACGAGCGGTCGCCGTTGGCGCTGGCGGCGTAGTAGCCACGGGGCGTCCACGCCGCCCACTCCCGATCGGCGCCGACCCGCAGGGCGGCCACGTTCTCCCAGGCCGGGTTGCGTTGGAACTCCCGGGCCTTGCCGTCACGTTCCACGACGAACGTGACCTGCGTGTTCCATGGCAGATCGGCGAGCGTCGCGACGATGCCCGGCCCGTCCGCCCGCTCCGTTCTCGCCGCTGCCTTGCCGGCGGCGAAGGAGATGCGGCTGATCACGTCCCCCGCGGCCACGTCCTTGCCGACGAGCGGCCCCGCTTCATCGACTCCCTTGACCACCGCCCCGCCCTCTTCGACCGCAAGCGTGACGCCCCAGCGATCCGTGAGGGCGGCATGCTGATCGATCCCGGAGAGGGACCAGAGCATCGCGATCCCGTCGCTGCCGCCGGAGGCGAGCCAGCGGCCGTCTTCCGCCACGGCGAGCGAGACGACACGGGCCTCGTTGCCGCGGAACCACCGCACGAGCGGGCAGGCTGCCCCTGCCTTTTCCTCGAGGCGGTAGATGAACACCCCCTCGTCGGCTCCGAGTGCCACGGCCCACGGCTGCGCGTCGAGGCCGGCGGCGATCCACGAGACGGCCTGGCCGCGAGCACCCGCCGGGCCCTGCCACTCGTTGGAGAGGTCGATGACGCCCGCGGGCCGGCCCTCGTGCCGCAGCTGCCAGCGCTGCAGACCCTGGGGGCGATCCGTCACCGGGCGGTCGTCGGGCGCGATCGTCCAGGCTCCCGGCCTGCCCGCGGGCGGGGCCCAGTCGGCGGCATCACCGGCCGGGGAAACGGCCAGGCCCTCGACGTCGAACGCCATGTCGAACGGCGGCGGCTCGTCGCCGCCATCCCCGGCGTGCGCCAGTGCGAGCCGGCGCGGTGCGTGGCGACCCGCAGGGCCCACGCGGGGCTGCTGCCTGCGGGTGATGTTTCGCTCGCGCACCCCCGCCGGTCTGCCGTCGGCCGGCTGACCGAGCAGCCGCTCGTCCGCGGCCTGGGTGGAAAATGCCAGTCGCGTGACCTGGAGGCCGACCCCGCCGAGCCGTCTGCGATCGGCGTCACGGACGTCGCCCTCATTCGGACGGTCGAGCGAGGATACGGCCTCCATTGCGATCGATCGATCGGCTGCGCCGCTCCATGCCAGCCAGCGGCCATCGGGACTGAAGCGGAGCGCACGCACCGGGTTTGCCACACTTCGTGACGCCATCAACCGCGGTCCGGTGGAATCCCAGACCTGGATTTCCGTCGCGCGCTGGGCGTTTTCCTCGAGCAGAACTCCCACGGCGACGCGACGCCCATCAGGGGTGACGGCGACTTTCTCGCCCGCCGGCTTCACCTCCCACGACACGGCCGGTGCGGACCCGCCGGGCGTCTGAACCACCACCTGTCCCGACTGATCTGACGACACGACACGGGTGCCATCGGGCGTCGCCGCCAAGGCCCGGACGACTCCCTGATGCTCGACGGGCAAGAGCGTGCCTCGGTCGCCGGGGCGACTGAGATCGACGATTCGGACCTTCCAGCGGGGCGGGAGCGCGTCGGGTTCGGAGGTGAGTTCCGGGATCGCAACCCGGTCGGCGCCAACCGCGGCAAGTGGCCGCACCCGCGGCAGCCGACTGAGGGCTTCGGCACCGGCTGCTCCATAGCGAGTCTCTTCACGCGCGGCGAGTTCGACCGGCTGCCACTCCCCTGCCCTGTGCCACGCAAACGCCTGGCCGTCAACGTCCTGGGACACGAGCCAGCCGCCGTCGCTCGTGAACTCCAGGCTGCTCACGGCACTGCGGTGGCCGGTGCGGACCACGCGATCCGGCGTGGCCCCCCCGAGCGTCTTGACCCAGCCGCCGTCGCGGGCGTCGACGAGCACGATCTCCCCCGTCGTGCCCATGGCGCCGTAGCCCGCCACCGCCACCAGCGAAGGGTCGGCGCCGACAGGCGGTGCAACCGCCAGCGCGGCGATCTCACCCCGCCTGCCCCGGGCGACCTGCCAGCGAAGGGCCCCCTCACGGGCCCGTTGCCGCACGAGGTTTCGCTCGCGCACGGCCGGCTCACCGTCGGCATCGTTCTCGACCCGCCACTGGATCGCCACCTTGTCGCGGCCACCCGAAAAAAGGTGCTTCGAATCCGGCGAGAAGGCCAACGCCATGATTTCGCCCGTGTGGCCGGCAAGGTCGAGCCGCAGGTGGGGCTCGACATCCTCGCGGACCACTGCTGCGGCAGCGACCGTCGCGACCGCCGCCAGCATGGGAGCGGCGACCAGGAGCAGCGCGACGCGGGAAGCGGGTGCGACCATCGCGTCAGTTCGCCTTTCGCGACCGCAGCGGGATGTCGACGATGATCTCCGGAGCATTGATGCGGACCACCTCGGTGCTCCGCGATTCGGCATCGGGCGGCGTGGCGAACTGTGCCGGCTCGGATGCGGAGTCGCCACTGTGGGCGAGGCTTTCGATGGCGGCCATCATCTTCGACCGGCTACCCCGCATGCGGACGCCCTTCAGGCCGCGTTCACGCACCCCGGCCATGGCGGCCGTGGCTCGGCTGATCTGCTCCTGTTCGGTTCCGCTGACGACCCGCTGTCCGGGAGCCTTGAAGGCGGCCTGCTCGACGAAGGCGAGGTCGGGATTCGGTTGCTTGAGGGCCACGACCACGAGCTTCTCCTCGCCAGCCGGAGGTTCGAAGGTGAACAGGTCGCCGTTTTCCGGCAGGCTGATCTCCGCGCCGGCCGGGACGAGCAACGGCGAATCCGGCGATTCCGGGAGCAGGCACGCCCGCGTGCCGTCGGGGCCTTCCGTGAACACATACACGTAGAGATCGTCCTGCGGCTTGATTGAGACCAGGATCGAGTCGCCGACCTCGAAGGCGTGTTCCTCGGGATCGACCGCCGTGCGGGTGCCGTTGTCTTCGACGTCGAGCACCGAGAACTCCAGGCCGATCACCTTCGCGTTTTCAGGCAGGCTCTTGCGGACGATGTTCCTCAGCCGCGCCTTTGGTGGCGCCGCGGTTTCGGCGGCAGTCGCCGGCAGAGGGCAGAGGGCGAAGAGGGCCAGGCACAGCGACACGACGGACACAATCTTCCTGCGAACCATGGTGATGATCCTTGAGTGATGGGGGCGGGGGGAGGCGGAGCATGCGGTCGTGGCCGAGGTGGCGGCGCCGCGTCAGTTGATCAGCACGGTGAAGCAGCCCAGGACGATCGATCCACCGTGGGCCGTCATGTCTCCCATGCGGGCGGCAGGACTGCCACCGATGAGAACCTTGGGACTGCCCATCGCCACGACATCCGGGGGCCCGACGCACAGGCACATGTCGCCGATCCGGGCCGCGGGAACGCCACCGATGAGCACCGTGGGCGCACCCATGAGGATGGGGCCGCCCACATGGGGAATCGGGGGCAACCCGGGCGTCACCATCGGACAGACGTGCATGTCGCCGATTCGGGCTGCCGGCTGGGGCATGGAGAAAGCACCTCGGGGTGGCGGATGACTACCTGAGTGTAGGGTCGGGCGTGGCCCAGTGCTCGCGGCCGGTCGCCAGTGCAAAGCCGCGATCGAGAAGAGCGGCCAGTGTTTCGCCGGCGACCTCGGGACGGTGGCGGACGGCGGCCAGTTGCACGGCTCCGGCCGCGACGAGGCCGGCCACGTGGTCGGGAGGCCGAACGGGCGTGCCTCCCGGGGGGGCGATGCTGTCACCGGCAAAAAAAGCCGCCAACGCCGCGCAGGCGGCGGGCGATCCCGCTCCCGCGGCCTCGGCCGCTGCAAAAGCGGCGTGGGCCGCAGCCTCGCTGGGCTCGCGAACCCAGGCCTCGGCCGCCGCCAACGCCGCGGATTCGGTGGCCGCCACCTGCGGCCCCGTGGCCGGAGCGTCGTTCGCCGCCCCGGCTGCCGGCGGCGGCTCCTGCCGGACGGCGATGCAGGCCCACCAGACCGCGGTCCGGCGGTCGAGCGCCTGCGCGAGCACGCTCACGGCGTCGGCTGTCATGCCGGCCGTTCGCAGGGCGCGGGCGGCGGCGGCCAGGTCTTCGCCGCTGGCCGCGGCCAGCGGCCGGGCGGCGTCGCCGAGGTCGAGCTTCGCGAGCCGGGCCCCGGCGGCGGCGGCCGACTCGAACCTGTGCAGCGGCGGAGGCGGGGCGGTCATGGCGTCATCCGATCATCGTGATCCCGGCACCGGCCTTGAGCATGCCGCCGCCGTCGATCTTGGCCATGGCGCCGGCCTTCACTTCGGTCATCATCTGCCCCTCGATCTTCACCATCATGCCCTTGATGGTGACGCCCGTCTGATCGACCTTGATCGAGTTGCTGCCGACCTTCAGCTCGATCGCCTGCATGGCCTGCGTCGAGTGCTTGCCCATGGCGATCTTGATGGTGCGGTTGCCCATCTTGACCTCCAGGGCCGCGTTGCCCTTCTCGATCGTCGTCGCCTGGTTGCCCGTCTTGACGGTCGTCGTGTCGTTCTTCCAGACCGTCAGCGTGCGGCTCCCGCTCTTCGCCTGGCTGCAGCCGATGGTCTCCTTCTGGTCATTGAAGACGGTGATCGTGCGGTCGCCGTCCTTCTTCTTGCTCGAGCCGACCTCGAGCACGTCGTTGTTCTCGACCACCCGCTTGAAGTCCTTCTCGGCGTGGAAGTAGATCTCCTCGGAGTCCTTCTTGTCTTCGACTCGCAGTTCGTTGAAGTTCGAGTCGCCGGCCTTCTTCGTGCTGCGCGACCGGAAGCCGCTCTGCGTCTTCTTGTCGGGCAGGGCGAAGGGCGGCTTGTTCTGGCCGTTGTAGACCACGCCGGTGACCAGCGGCTGGTCGGGATCACCCTCGAGGTAGGTGACGACCACCTCCTGGCCGATCCGCGGGATGAACTGCCCTCCCCAGCCCGGGCCGGCCATCGACTGGGCGACGCGGACCCAGCAGGAACTCTTC
>JBJTQP010000153.1:0-15329 GCA_046075685.1 Planctomycetaceae bacterium
ACCCGTAGCCGCAGGCTTGCAGCCTGCGGAATCCACGCCGCACCCGTAGCCGCAGGCTTGCAGCCTGCGGAATCCACGCCGCACCCGTAGCCGCAGGCTTGCAGCCTGCGGAATCCACGCCGCATGTGGTGCAGGCTGCAAGCCCGCACCGACGGGGGACTCCTACCACGTCACGTGCAGCGCCTCGAGTCCGCGGAAATGCCACGCGTCCTTCACCCGCGGCTCCTCGGCGATCCGCATATCCGGCAGTCGCTCGAAGAGCACCCGCAACGCCACCTGCATCTCCAGCCGCGCCAGCGGCGCGCCCACGCAGGCGTGAATCCCGGCACCGAAACTGACGTGCGGATTCGGCGCCCGGCCGGCGTCGAAGGAGTCTGGGCGGGCAAACCTCGCGGGATCGCGGTTCGCCGCAGCCAGCAGCAGGCCGACCACGTCTCCCTTCCGAAACCGTTCGCCGGCCACCTCGACCTCCTCGAGCGCGTAGCGGGTGAACATGTGGAGCGGCGCGTCGAAGCGGAGCATCTCCTCGACGTGGCCGGGCGGGTTCGCGACGACCGCCGCCGCGGGCATGGGCACATGGTCGAGGATCGCCCGCACGCCGTTGCCGAGGGCATGGACCGTGGCCTCATGGCCGGCGTTGAGCAGCAGGATCCCCATGGTCACGATCTCGTCGTCGGTGAGCCCCTGACCCGTGCCGTCGGAGGCCGTCACGAGCTGCGACAGAAAATCGTCGCGGGGATCGTTTCGCCGCGTCACCACGGCCTCGCGCATGAACGCCGAGAACTCGACGGTCGCCGCGACGGTGCGGTCTTCGATGCGACGGTCGCGGCGAGCCTGGTAGATCGCCACCATGTCGTGCGACCACGCGAGCAGCCGCGGTCCGAGATCGCGGGGCACGCCCAGAAAATCGGCGATCACGCCCACCGCCAGCGGCGCGGCGTAGTCGGCGACGACATCGCTGGAGCCGCGGGCCACAAGGCCGTCGACGAGGTCATGCGCCAGCCGCTCGATCCCGGCGGTGGCGCGATCCACCTGCCTGGGCAGGAAGGAGGCGTTGACGAAGCCTCGGAGCCGGGTGTGCCGCGGCGGTTCCAGCTCCAGGAGCGAGTGCCGTTCGAAGTCGTGAAACGGCCGCAGGTGTGCCGCCGGCTCGGGCCAGCCGAGTTCGGCCCTGCTCGCCACGTGAAGGATCTGCCGGCCGAACCGCCGATCCCGGAGAAGCGCGTTGACGTCGTCGTACCGGGCCACGCAGCGGTGCCCCAGTTGTCGCCAGGAAAACACGCGACCGAGATCGCGCATCGCCGCGTACGAGGGATAAGGATCGCGGACGAACGCCGGATCGCGCGGGTCGAGGTCGAAAATCGGGCGCGCGGTCATGCATGTCATCATGCCAGGCATCGGCTGAATCCGTCCAAGCCAAAGCGTTCCCACGCATCAGCATGAACCAGTCCCGAGCCGCGGCCAAGAGACCGCAGGCTGCAAGCCCGCGGCTCCGGGTGATGTGCGAGGGGCTGTCCGCAGTCAGCGGCCACCAGCGAATCCAGCGGCCAACCCCGCATCCAGCGAGGGGCTGCCCGTGCCCCGTAGCCGGCGTATGACGCCACGCGAAGCCAGGATGGCGAAGCGTAGGCGGCATCCGAGTGAGCGACGGGCAGGATGCCCGGCGTGAACGTCCGGCGACGGGGTACGGGCAGTCCCGAGCCGCGGCCAAGAGACCGCAGGCTGCAAGCCGTCGCTACGATCGCTTCGCCGCGTCGCGGAGTTGGAGGATTTCCGCGGCCACGCTCACCGCGATCTCCCCCGGCTGGTTGCTTCCCAGCGGCAGCCCGATGGGGCATCGCAGCCGCTCGATCACGGCCGCCGGAATCCCGGCCGCCTCGAGCTCGCGGCGGAGCACCTCACGCTTGGCGCGGCTCCCGATGACGCCCACCGAGGCCACGTCGAGCCCCGAGCGGAAGATCGCCTCGAGGATCGGCCGGTCGGTCGCGTGCCCCATCGTCATGCAGAGCACGTGATCGCCGGCCCGCAGCCGGGCGACGAAGTCGGCCGGCTCGTCGAGCCTCACTCTCTCCAGGTGCGGCGCGTCGGGCAGCCGACCCAGCCACTCGGCCCGCGAGTCGATGCTTGCCACCTCGCAGTCGAGGAGGAGCAGGCAGCGAACCACCGCCTGGCCCACGTGGCCGGCCCCGAACACCACCACGCGCCACGGATGCACGCGATAGGCCTCGAAGAGCAGCGTCACGGTGCCGCCGCAGGTCATGCCCACGTCGCGCTTGAGGTTCCACTCCGCGAGCGTGCAGGGCTTGGCCGCCGGGTCGGCGAGCAGGGCCTGGGCCGTGGCGATCGCCTGCTGCTCCACCTTGCCGCCACCGACCGTGCCGAAGCGCAGGCCCGACGCGTCGACCAGCATCTTCGTGCCCGCGTCCTGCGGCGTGCTGCCCACCGCGTCCACGAGCGTGACGAGCACGAAGGGATCGCCGGCGGCCGACATCTCAGCCAGCCGTTCGATGAGTCCGTGCGGGGCGGGCATGGGCGGCTCCGGATCCGGTCAGCGGGCCGGGCCCCACGACCGCAGTGCGGCGCTGTGGCCCCAGCCGCCGCCGTCGGCGGCGGGCGTGGCGGCCGCGTGCAGCGCCCGGAGAATCTCCTCGTTGGTCGCCGGCAGGCAGAGCCGACGGGCCGCGGCGGGCGACACGCACGAGAGCGCATGCTTCACGGCCGACCACACGCAGATCGCATGCATCAGCGGCGGTTCGCCCACGGCCTTGCTGCGGGCCACGTTCTCGACGTTGTCGTCGTTCGGAAAAAACTCGCAGCGGAAGTCGGCGGGCACGTCGGAGGCCGCCGGGATCTTGTACGTGGTGGGGGAGTCGGAGAGGAGCCGGCCCCGCTCGTCGTAGACGAGGCACTCACCCGTCACCCAGCCCATGCCTTGCACGAAGCCGCCGATCACCTGGCCGCGATCGACGCCGGGATTGATGGAGCGGCCGATGTCGATCAGCAGGTCGATCCGCGTCACCACGAGGTCGCCCGTGAAGCGGTCGATCCGCACCTCCGCCGCCGCGGCTCCCTGCGTGTAGTAGAAGAACGGCGTGCCGCGGCCCTGCTCCACGTCGAAGCCGGCGATCGGCGTGGCGTAGAACGCCCGGGCACCGAGATCGATCCGCTCGCGCCGGGCGGCATTGCAGAGCTCACCGAAGGCGATCCGCGTCTCCGGGCGCCGGGCGTCGTAGACCCAGCCCCCCGCGAAGCCGACGTGCTCCGGCGATGCGTCGAGCCCGTCCCCCGCGAGCCGCGGCGCCGCCCACGCGGCGATCCGTGCCCTGATCTCGCGGCTGGCCTGCACCGCCGCGGCGCCGTTCAGGTCGGTGCCCGCCGAGGCGGCGGTCGGCGACGTGTTGCAGTTCTTCTCGGTGGAGGTCGGCATGAGCACGACCTGCTCGGGTGGCAGGCCGAACTCGTCGGCCACCAGCTGCCGGATCTTGGTGTTGAGCCCCTGCCCCATCTCGGTGCCGCCGGTGGAGACCTGCACGGTGCCGTCGGTGTAGACGTTCACCAGGGCGTTGCCCTGGTTGAGGAACTTCGCCGTGAACGAGATCCCGAACTTCACGGGCATCAGCGCCAGCCCGCGGACCGCGAGTGGGTCGCGGACGTTGGCGGCCTCGATCGCCGCCAGCCGACGGTCGAAGTCGCACGTCGTCCGCAGCGTGTCGACGATTTCGGGCACATGATTGCCCCGGATCGTCTGCCCGTACGGTGTCACGTTCCGTTCGGCGACGCCGTAGAGGTTCCGCCGCTGGACGTCGACCGCCGACACCCGCCTCCCCAGGCCGCGGAGGTGCGTGGCGATCTCCTGGATCACGCTCTCGGTGACCGCCATGCCCTGCGGGCCGCCGAACCCGCGAAATGCCGTGGCCGGGGCGATGTTCGTGAAGCAGACGCGGCCCAGGATCTCCACGTTGGGGAGCCAGTAGGCGTTGTCGACGTGGAACATCGACCGCTCCATGATCGACGTCGAAAGGTCGGCCGCCGCGCCACCCGCCGAGTGAAAGTCGACCCGGTATCCGAGGATCCGGCCCTCGTCGTCGAAGCCCACGTCCCAGGCCGTGCGATAGGCGTGCCGCTTGCCCGTGGAGGCCATGTCGTCCTCGCGAACATACACGATTCGCGCGGCACGGCCGGTGCGGTGGGCCACGACCGCGACCATCACCGCCGGCAGCACGCCCTGCGTCTCCTTGCCGCCGAAGCCACCCCCCATCCGCTTGCACACGACCACCACCTCGTGCATGCCGAGGCCGAGCACGTCGGCGACGACGTGCTGCGTCTCGGTGGGCCCCTGCGTGGAGGAATGGACGACGATCTGCCCGCCCTCGCCGGGAACCGCGAGCGCCGCCTGGGCCTCGAGGTAGAGGTGTTCCTGGCCGAGGTTGTGGAACACGCCCGCGAGCCGGTGCGGCGCGGCGGTGATCGCGGCCGCCGCGTCGCCCCGGGCGATGCGGCGCGGTGGGCCGATGAAGCGGCCGAGGGCGATCGCCCGCTCGATCGACAGGATCGGCTCGGCGGGATCGATGTCGAGCCTCACGAGCCGCCGGGCCTCGTCGAGGGCGGCCTGCGTCTCGGCGGCGATCACCACGACGGGCTGACCCACGTAGAGCACTTCGCCGTCTGCGAGCACCGGCTCATCCTTGATGATCGGCCCCCAGACCTTCGCGTTCGGCAGGTCGGCGGCCGTCACCAGATCGACCACGCCTGGCACTCCGCGGGCTGCCGCGAGATCGAGGCCCCGAATCCGGCCGCTGGCCACGGGGCTCGGCACGAATCCCACCACGAGCTCGTCGCTCCGCCGCGGCAGGTCGGCGATGTAGGCGGCGGAGCCGGTCACGTGTCCGATGGCGGAGTCGTGCGGGATGGTGCGGCCGACGCTCGGCACGTGGGCCTCGGGCTCCGCGACGGGCTGGAACCGCTGGCCGCTCATCCCACCGCCGCCGTCTGCTCGTGGAAAAACTTCAGGAGCACGCTGCGGGCCAGCTGCAGCCGGTAGTCGGCACTGCCGCGGACGTCGGTGAGCGGCCGGATCTCGCCGGCGGCCACGTCCCCCGCGCGGCGAAACGTGGCCTCCGTGAACGGCTGGCCCGCCAGCGCCGCTTCCGTGGCCCGCATCCGCAGCACCGTCGGCCCCACGCCGCCGTAGGCCACGCGGGCACCGGCGATCCGGTCGCCGGCGCGGCGGACGAGGATCGCGGAGGTGAACGTGGAGATGTCGAGGTCGCGGCGGCGCGACACCTTCACGAGCCGGAGCACGTCGTCGGGCCCGGGCAGCGGCATCCGCACCCGCACGAGGAGCTCGTCGGCGGCGAGATCGAGCTGCTTGTAGCCCTTGAAGAAGGAGTCGATCGGCACCGACCGCGTGCCCGCGGCACTCGCGAGGTCGAGCCTGGCCTCGAGGGCGAACAGCAGCGGCAGCGAGTCGGCGATCGGCGAGCCATTGACGATGTTCCCGCCGAGCGTGCCGACGTGCCGAATCTGCGGGCCGCCGAACGACTCGAGCACGGCCACCGCCTCGCCGCACCGCTCCGCACACACGCGGAGCATGTCGGTCCACGTGGCGAGCGGCCCGGCCACGAGCATCGCGGTGCCGCCGGACTTGGTCACGCCGATCCCGCGGAGCTCCACCACCCGCGACAGGTCGAGCCAGTGCTGCGGCCGGAGTTTTCCCTTGTTCCAGAGCACGCCGAGGTCGGTGGCTCCCGCCACGACGCGGGCGTCGGGCACCCGGCGGGCGGCCAGCGCCTCGTCGAGCGACGCCGGGCATGAGGCCCGCATCGCCACGCCGGCGAGATGGCCGCGGACGTCGAGCGACTCCCGCCGCAGCCGCACGCCCTCCCGCATCCACGAGTCGTCGGCGAACCTCGTGGCGAGCCAGTCGGCCTCGCCGCCGGCCCGTTCGGCCGCCTCGACGATCGACACGTAGCCGGTGCAGCGGCAGAGATTGCCGGCGAGTTCCTTTCGCCAGTCGACATGCTCGCCCGCGGCCTGCGCGTGGCAGCCGCCGGCGAGGGCCATCACGAAACCGGGCGTGCAGAAGCCGCACTGGGAGCCGTGGCAGTCGATCATCGCCTGCTGAACGGGGGCGAGCTCGCCGCCTCTCGCGAGCCCGTCCACCGTCACGACATGGCAGCCGTCGACCTGGAACAGGAAGCGGATGCAGGAATCGATCGGCAGGTAGCGGGGCCGCCCCTGCTCGACCGGCTCGGCGACGAGCACGGTGCAGGCGCCGCAATCCCCCTCGGCGCACATGATCTTCGTGCCCACCAGGCCAAGCCGCCCGCGGAGCCAGTCGCTGAGCGTGAGGAAGGCGTCGCCGCCGCGCACCTCCCGCCGCGTGCCGTTGACCCAGAGAACAAGGTGGTCCCGCATGGGAGCATCGTAGCGTACCTCCCCATGGGTGACAGCCGCCGCCGTAGACCGAGGCCGTCCACGAGAACCCATCGGCACCACCTTCGGCGGGCGGGCCGGCCTACGCGGCGAGCGCTCGGCGCCCAAGAACCTCGGCCGCCGGGCCGGAACGGAGCGCCGCGATCACCGACGCTCCGGGCACGTGCTCGCGGAGCATGCGCCGCAGCTGATCCAGCGCGCCCGGCGAAACGTCACACCCCTCGGCCTCCGATCCTCGCGCCCACCGCGTCGCGGGCAACACGCCCCGTGGCTGCCGCCCGAGCCAGGCGTGCAGGGGCGCGAGCACCGCATCGGGATCGCGATCAAGATCGTGGAGGCTGACCGTGTAGATCGACGGTGCACGGCTCGGATCCGCCAGCACCTGTTCGAGCATCTCGGTCGCGGTGCGAATCCAGGCGATTGCATCGCCGAGCGGATGGCCGAGGTGGAGCCACGAGGCCAGCACCCGCGCGGGGTCGCGGATCGCGACCACCACCGGGGTGCCGGGAGCGCGGCGCATCACGGCATCGAGTTCCATGAGGTACTCAGGGGCTTTGTCGAGCAGGGGGGCAGCACGATCGTGCGGCGGTGCAGCCGCCTGCACGAGCCTGTAGGCGGCCTCGAAGGAGGTGCACCGGCGGAGACGGCCGAGGACGGCCGGGTCGATGCCGTCGCGGCCGCGTCGAGCCACCGCTGACATCCCATCGGCCGGACGCTCCGCCACGAGCAGCCCGCCCGCGCAGCCGATCCGCAGGTCCGTCGTCTCGACCAGAAGATTCTTGAGGCGCGTGACGCCTCCCTTCACGAAGCCGGTCACGATGCAGCCCACGACGTCGCGGGGAATGGCCGCATGCCCGGCCTCCGACCGGGCGCCGCAGTCTGCCTCGGACGACCGGCCCGACCGCGTCGCCGATCCTTCCCCGGAGCAACCCTGGTGTCGCCGGCGGCGAAACTCGGCGATCGACAGGATGTCTGGCGAGTGGAGCGTGCACGGCAGGCCGGCCTCGTCCGTCACGGCCTCCCACAGCGGCCGTGCCGCCGCGAGGCCCTCGACGAGGGGACCGGAGGGAACGGCCGCCACCGCCCGGAACCAGGGCAGGAGGCGCGTCAGTTCGGCCGTCACCTCCGCGACCTCCCGGGGCGAGCAGTGACTCTCGATCGCGATCCGATCGGCGTGCACACCTCTGGGGAGCGATTCGCCGGGGGCCGCGGTGCCCAGATGCCGCGCCGCGCTGTAGGGCACGGCAGCCCGGCCCAGCCAGGTCTGCAGCCGCGCGCATGCGCCGGCCGGATCCGCGACCAGATCGGCCAGCTGCAGCACGTAGACGTCGGCGAGCAGTTCGGCCGGAGTCGACACCGTCCCCAGGATCGAGATCCGGATCGCGGCAGCCGCGTCGGCGACCGACTTGCCGAGCCGCAGCCAGGAGCCGGCCACCTGCGGAGGATCGCGGAGCACGATCACGACCGGCGTGCCCGGTGCCCGTCGCATCACGTCCGCGAGCGAGGTCATGTAGCGGGGTGTCTTGTCGACGAGCGGCAGATCTCCCTGGCAGCAGGCCGACTGGTCGCGGAGCAGGCGATACCCATCCGCAAACGAAGCGCAGCCGCGATACCGCTCCAGAAAGTCGGCCGGCAGCCGCCACGACTGCACGAGCTGCGTGGCATACGGCTCCGGAATGCCGTCGGCGGGACACCCGGCGAGCAGCAGGCCGCCCTCGAACGCGCTCTGCATCCGTCCTGTGGCGACGAGGAGATCCTTGATGAGCGTCGTGCCGCCTTTTTCGAAGCCGGCCACGAGGCATCCAAGCACGCTGCGGTCGATGCTCTCGGGATGGCTCACCGGATCGCTCCCCTCGCTGCCGCCCCTGGGGTCCTCGCCCCGGCGAACGAGAATGCTTTCGTCGCCGTGAGGCTACGAAGGTGAGCGATAGAAAAATCCGGACTGCCGCCACCGCTGACCCAGGCAAGCGTGGCAAACCCTGACGGCGGCCGCTGATCCATTGGACGGTCCGGTCGGCAGGACGACCTACCATTACACAGCCCGGCCCGCGTGCGACTCCCACACCACGGTGCCGGTGCTGGTGACCCTGCGGACGCGGTGCTCGAGCCGCACGGCCGTGGCCCGTACGTCGGCGTCGAGCGCGGCCAGGTCGTGCCCCCAGTCGAGACCTTCTTCACGAAGCTGCCGCATGGCCGTGGCTCGCGGATCATCGTGCTGCCGCCACGGCTCCAGATCGGCCTCGGTCATGCGGAGGAGGCCGTGAAGCACCGCCTCGCGGGCCGTCGCATGTGCCGGCCCGTCGCAGGCCACCTCGATGAACGACCACTCCATCCCCGGGGCGAAGGTGCCGAGCCGGTCCGCCAGCCCGAGCAGCCGCGCAGGGCACACGGTCACCAGCCGCAGGGCCTCCTCGGGCGTGGCGGCCGCCGACGAGCCTGCGTGCACCTTGAGAAACTGGGCCATCTCGCAGAACAGCGAGGTGGTCGGCGATGCTCCCACGTCGGTGCACAGGGCATGCGGAATGCCGGCGGCCCGGATCGCATCCAGCGGCATCACCCCGGAGCCCAGCAGCGTGTTGGAGACGGGGCAGTGCGCGATCGACGACGCCGTGGCCGCGATGGCGTCGAGTTCCTCGGGCCGCATGTGGATGCAGTGGGCAAGGATCGGCTCGCAGTCGAGCAGGCCGTCGCGGGCATAGACGCCGGTGTAGCTGCCCGCGTCGGGGTAGAGCACCTGCTCGACGAGTTCCTTCTCCGCCCGCTGCTCGTCGAGGTGCGTCTGCATCCGCAGGCCGTAACGCTTCGCGAGCGTCACCCCCGCCTGCCGCAGCGGCGTATCGACGCTCACCGCGAATCGGTCGGTCACGATCAGCCGCCGGCCGAAGTCGCGGGCCAGCGCGTCGACGTCTTCCGCGAGCCCCGGTTCATCGGTGCGGAGGTAGGCCGGGCAGCGGCCGTTCATTAGCACGAGCCCAACGCTCCACGCGGCGGGCAGGTGCTCGAGCGCGAGCCGCGTGGCCCGGGCGTGCACGGTCATGAAGGCCGCGCCGCCGATCACGCCGTTGGCGAGCGTGTCGCGGGCGAAGTCGGCCACCACGTGCCGGGCGTGGGCTGGCCCCTCGCAGCGGCCCTCGGCGGGAAACACGTTCTTCTCGAGGCTCGCAAGCAGGCGGCCTCCGGGCGGGTCGGAACCGATGTCTTCCGCGAACCGTCCGCGGATCGGATGCTGCGGGATGTGGATGTGGGCGTCGAGCAGCGGCGGCAGGATGATGCCCCGGCCACGCGGCACGGCAGCGGCATCGAGTTCCAGCCGCGCCGCCACCTCGTCCCACCCGCCCACGGTCACGATTCGGCCGCGGTCGTCGCCGACAAGGACACCGTCGGACCAGTAGTCGACGCCGCCGCCCGGCAGCGGATTGAGGACCGGCCCGCGAATCGCCCGCAGCCCCGCGATCATGACGGCCTCGTCGACGGATGCGGCACGGGTGCGACCAACTCGCCGATCGCGGGCCCGAAGGCGCGGCCGTCGGCCCACACGGTTCGACCGCGCACGATGGTCCGCCGCACGCGACCGCGGAGCGTCCGGCCGACGTAGGGCGACAGCCGGTGGCGGTCGTGGAGGTCTGCAGCGGCGAGCGGTGCCGCGTGCGCCAGGTCGACGATCGCGAGATCGGCGACGCAGCCCGGCTCGATCCGGCCACGGTCGCCGAGCCAAAACCGCTCCGCGGCGCCCCGCGAGGTGAGCCGCACCACGTCGGCGAGCGTGAGGCCGCGGCGGCCATGCCCGTCCTCGAGCATGAGCCCGAGCGTGGCCTGCACGCCCGCGATGCCGCCCCAGACATCGAAGAAGTTCGTCGACTGCTTCATCGACGCGGGGGCCGGCGAGTGGTCCGACGCCACGAAGGCGACGTCGCCGCCGAGCACGTGCCTCCACAGCTCCGCCTGCACGGCCGCCGGCCGCAGCGGCGGGGCGCACTTCGCGGCCGCCCCGATCCGCTCGACATCGTCGGCGGTGAGCACGAGGTAGTGCGGACAGGTCTCGCAGGTGACGTCGACGCCCCGGGCCCGGGCCTCGACGACGGCCGCCACCCCCTCACCGCTCGACACGTGCACGATGTGCAGCGGGCAGCCGGTGTCGGCGGCCAGCGTGATCGCCCGGCGGATCGCCTCGACCTCGGCCACGATCGGCCGCGAGGCGAGATAGTCGCGAATGCCGGTGCGGCCCGCAGCGCAGGCCTCCCGGGCGAGCGCCGCCGTGATCGCATCGTTCTCGGCATGCACGAGCACCGGCAGGCCGAGTTCGGCGGAAACGTTCATCCCCTGCCACAGCGTGGCGTCGTCGGCAGCCTGAAAATCATCGATGCCGCTGCCGCTCATGAAGGCCTTGAAGCCGGCGACGCCGCGGGCGGCGAGTTCGGGAAGCCGGTCGACGTTCCCGGGCACGAGCCCACCCCAGAGTGCGAAGTCGGTGCGGGCAATGCCGCGGGCCGCGGCGAGTTTGGCGTCGAAGGATGCCGCATCGAGCGTGGGAGGCGACGCGTTGAGCGGCATGTCGACGAACAGCGTGCCGCCGCCGGCCGCGAACGCGGTCGAGCCGGTCGCAAACCCCTCCCAATCGGCGCGGCCGGGGTCGTTGAAGTGGACGTGCGGATCGACGACGCCGGGCAGCACGTGACAGCCGGTGGCGTCAAGCACTTCGCCCGCACGGCCGGTGATTTCGGGAGCGACTGCGGTGATCCGGCCGTCGGCGACCGCAACGTCGGCGCTGACGGGGCCCGCCGGGCCCACGACCGTGCCGCCACGGATCAGGAGGTCATGCACCATGTGACATACCCACGGGACGTGCGTCGTGGCCCCAACCCGCACCTACGGGAAGTGCGTCCTGACCCTCGTCGCCGCAGGCTTGCAGCCCGCGGGCACCCACACCCACGGAGATCGACACGATCAGCTCCCGCGGTAGGTGCTGTAGCTCCACGGCGAGACCAGCAGCGGCACGTGATACGTGCCCGCCGGATCGTCGATGCCGAACACGACCGGCACCTCGCGGAGAAACCGGCAGGCGTCGGGCGAGCCGGCCTTCGCGAAATATTCGCCCACGTGGAAGGTGAGCCGGTAGGTGCCCGCGGCGATCGCGTCGCCCTTCAGGAGCGGTTCGTCGGTGCGGCCGTCGGCGTTGGTGGTGGCCGACGTCACGTGCCGCGGCGGCCCCTCGACGTCGAGCCGATGCAGGTCGATCCGCACGCCCGCGGCGGGGCCGCCCTTCACCGTATCGAGCACGTGCGTCGAGAGCCGAGCCATCACCTCACCTCCAGAGGAATCGAATCATACCTCGCTGACGGCGTCGAAGAGCCGCAGCCGGCCGATCCTGCCGATCTCAGCCAGGGCCGTGGCCCGCTCCTGCTCGGCCGTGTGCGCGAGCCGCATCGGAAACGCTGCGAGGATCGCCTCCTTGCGGTTTTCCCGTGCGCAGATCACGAACGGAAAGCCGAAGCGGTCGCGGTAGGCCCGGTTGAACCGCTCGAAGGCGGCGATCTCATCGGACGCAAGCGCGTCGAGGCCCGCCGTCGCCTGCTCGCTGGTCGACGCCGCCGTGAGCCGACCCTCGCGGGCGAGCCGGCCGACGAGGTCGGGATGCGCGCGGATGAGCGCGAGTTGCTCCTCGGCCGTGGCGGCAGCCACCGCGGCCACGAGCGCGGCATGGAGCGCCTCCCGCGAGGCGAACGGTCGGCACGCAAACGCCCGCTCGGCCACCCAGGGCGAGTGCTCGTAGAGCGGCCCGCAGACCTCGAGAAACCTCGGCAGATCGCAGGCGTTCAGCTCGGCGAGCGGGCACGGCATGGGGCGTCGGCTTCAATGCGGCGGGGGCGGATCAGACCGGCTCGGCCGCGACGACGGCCGCCAGCAGCCGGGTGGCGGCCGCGATGTCGTCGATCCGGCTGAACTCCGCCGGATTGTGGCTGATGCCGTCGCGGCTGGCCACGAAGAGCATCACGGTGGGCACACGCGGCGCGAGGATCGCGGCGTCGTGCAGGGCGCCGCTCACGGCCTCCGGCAGCGGAGCCATGCCGAGCATGCCCGCGGCGGCGCGGACGCGGCCTGCAAGCGCCGCATCGAGCTGCACGGCCGGCAGGCTCTCGGTGCGCGTGATCTCGTGCTCGAGGCCGCGGCGCTGGGCCGCCACCGCCACGAGAGCCCGAAGTCGATCGTCGCCAAGTTCGAGCGCATGGTCGTCGGGAGCGCGGAGGTCCAGTGTGAACTCCGTCCGCGACGGGATCACGTTGATCGCGTTGGGCTCGACCGCGAGCCGGCCGACGGTGGCCACGGCGTGGTCGCCGAGCAGGTCGGGCAGGCACTCGACCGCGGAGATCACCTCGGCGGCCCCGGCAAGGGCGTCGTGCCGGTCGTTCATGCCGGTCGAGCCGGCGTGGTTGGCGACGCCACGAAGGACGATCGCATACTGCCGCCGGCCGGCGATCGCGGTGACGAGTGCCACGCGGCGGTCGTGCTTCCACATCGCGGGCCCCTGCTCGATGTGCACCTCGATCAGGCCCGCATAGTCGGCCGGCCGAAGCCGCTCGGCCGCCAGCCGCTCGGCACTCGCCCCGTGGTCGGCGCCGGCCTCCCAGTAGCTTTTTCCGCCGCGGTTGCGAACCCCGGCGAGCGCCGCGGTGTCGAGCGTGCCCGCCCAGCCGCGGCTGCCGAGCATCCCGAGGCCGAAGGTCGTGCCCTCCTCCTCGGCAAATACGATCGCCTCGAGCGGCAGGTCGTGCCGCCCATCCTCATGGGCCGCCCGCAGCGCCTCGAGCGCCGCCACCACGCCGACAACGCCGTCGAAGTCGCCGCCGCCGGGCACGCTGTCGAGGTGCGAGCCCGAGAGCCAGACCCGCCGCGACCAGTCCACCCCAAGCGGCCGCGCATGGGTGTTGCCCGCGGCGTCGACTCGCCAGTGGCAGCCGGCCCGCTCGGCCTCGGCGACGAAGTAATCCCGCGCCTGCCGCCACTCGGGCGAAAACGTCGGCCGGTCGGAGCCCGCGGCCGTCGTGGGTGTGAACCGGCCGATCGCCTCGATGTCGGCTGCGATGCGGTCGGCGTTCACCGGCATGCCGCACGCTCCCGGATCACTTTCCGAACTCCCGTCGCCACTCGTGGCCGGTCCGCTCCATCGTGCTCTCGGCGCCCGTGCGCCGCATGCGGTGGAGCGTGGGCATGCCGAGGGCCCACTCCTGCATCCAATCGCGGGCAAACTCGCCCCGCTCGGTCTCGCGAAAGATCTCGCGGATCGCCTCCTCGTTGATCACCCGCGGACCGCGGGTGCGGATCGCGAACTCGGCCGTGCGGCTGCAGCGACGGCTGATGTATTCCTCGATGCCCACCTCGTCCATGACGTCGATCACGCTGCGGAGCGAGCGGATCGCCTTCGCGTAGGCGAAGCTCGGCGGGTAGCCGTTGTCCACCATCGTCTGAAAGCACACCTTCATGAGATGAATGGCGCCGCCGTAGAGGATCTGCTCCTCGAAGTTGTCCCCTTCGGTCTCGTGCTGGAATGACATCTCCACCACGCCGGCCCGCGTGCTGCCCACCGCCTTGGCCACCGCCAGGGCGATCGCGAGGGCATCGCCGGTGGCGTCGTGTTCGACCGCCACGCAGCCGTAGATCCCCTCGCCGGCGAGATACTTCTGCCGCACGAAGTGGCCCGGGGCGTTGGGCACGAAGAGCACGCTGTTGACGTCCTTCGGCGGGGTGATCGCCCCGTAGAGCACGTTGAAGCCGTGGCAGAAGCAGACCGTCTTGCCGGCCGAGAGATTGGCCGCGATGTCGGCCTTCCAGATCGGCGGCTGGGCCGGGTCGGCCAGTTCGATCAGCAGCACGTCGGCCCGCTTCGTGGCCTCGCCGATCGAGCAGGCCTCGAAGCCGTCGGCGAGGGCCTGTTTGCGGCTCGGCGACTCGGCCTCGGGCCGCGTGCCCACGATCACCTTCACCCCGCTGTCGCGGGCGTTGGCCGCCTGGGCCTTGCCCTGGATGCCGTAGCCGATCACGGCCACGGTCTTGCCGTCGAGCGGCTTCATGTCGACGTCGGCGTCGCGGTAGATCTTTTCCTGCATCGGTTCCTCGGCCCTCGGGTCAGACGGGAATCTCGCGGTTCACGTTCTTGTAATACAGATACTTCGAGGCCACGGGGCCGGTCGCGTAAAACGACTGCGGCACGTAAGGCCCCATCCAGATGAAGTCGTCTTTCTCGACCTCCATCCAGGTGTCGTCGAGGTAGTAGAGCCCCTTGCCCTGCAGGAACCAGAGACCGTGCTCCATCACGTGCGTCTCCACGTAGGGCAGGCTGTGGCCCGTCTCGAAGGTGAAGATGTTCATCGCCAGATCGTAGGGCAGTTCGTCGGGGATCAGCGTCTGGAGCCGGGCCCCCTCGTCGCCCAGGTAGACCTCGCCCGGCACCTTCGCGGCATCGCCCACGAAGAGCCCCGGCGGCGCGACGCCGGCGAGCGGCTCGTAGGCCTTCTTGAGCAGGATCAGCCGGCTGTCGGCGGAGGCCGTCGCCGAATAGTCCGACGTGGGCGGCACGAGGGCGTAGCCGCCGGCACCGAGCGGACAACACGTGCCGTCCACGGTGAGGTCGATCCCGCCGGCCACCACATAGAGGAAGGTTTCGACGCGGCCGTCGGCCTTGGCCTCTCCCCCCTGGCCCTTCTTCGGGTCGATCAGCATTTCCACGAAGGCGGCCCCGAGGGCCGGCGCCGCGAGCACCCGGGCCTCGACGCCCAGCCACTGGGGCAGCCGCGAGCACGGATAGCCCTCGAGCGGAAACACGGCATACCGCGGCCGCACCCGGGCGCGGCTGTAGAGGAGCTGATTCTGGGCCCGCATGCGACACCATCACCCGGAGA
>JBJTQP010000154.1:0-27641 GCA_046075685.1 Planctomycetaceae bacterium
CAGGGTGCGGTCGAGCAGCGCCCGCCAGAAGCCGGCCTCGTCACCCCCGCTCCGCGCCAGGGAGGCGACCTCGTCGACGATCGCGCGGATCTGCTCCCGTG
This sequence comes from Planctomycetaceae bacterium, assembly GCA_046075685.1. Classification (GTDB taxonomy): domain Bacteria; phylum Planctomycetota; class Planctomycetia; order Pirellulales; family UBA1268; genus QWPN01. The sequence goes on from JBJTQP010000154.1 coordinate 102, forward strand.
CCCGGTAGACTTCCTGCGACTCGTCGATGCTCATGGCCACCACCCGGTCCGCATCCGGCCACGACCGGATGCGGACCAGCCTCGTTCAGGGACGGGATGCCGCGGCCGCCGTGGACCCCCGGGCCGTTCCCGGCGGTCCGGCACGGTCAGGCCCGCGCCTGGGGCACCACCCGCTTCTGGACGTCGGTCTCGAGATTCCCGAAGGCCTGCTCGTGCCGCGCCACGGCATGGCCGAGGGCGTAGGCGAGCCGCTTGGCCGTGTAGAAGTTGACGATGATCCGCTGGGTGAGCTGGATCGTCTCGGGCGACGTGCCGGCCACCTGCTTGTTGAGACCGAAGTCGACGATCAGCTCCTCGGGGGTGCCGGTCACGCGGCAGAAGTTGGCGTAGGTGGCGACGATGTGCGACTCGTCGACCGGAACGGGCTGGGGCTGCGCTTGCTGGGATTCTTCGGCCATGGTGGGCTCCGGAAAAAGGGCGTGGCGATGAGACCGGAAAAGACCGGACGAGACTCGTACGGCAGCCGGCTCACGAGGGTTCGGAGTCTATCCACCACCCGGGTGGGAAGCCACCTGCACGCCGCGTTTCCCGGCCTTTTCGCCCTTGGCGCCGTGGCGACCGATCCACTCCGTCGAGACGAACCGCCGCAGCAACGCCCGCCCGGTGCGGATCGCGTCGGCCTGCCAGTGCCGATCCCCTGGATCGCCGTCGACGTGGAGGCCGTCGAAGCTGAGCCGGCAGGGCCAGCCGGCCGACGCCGCTTCGGCGTTGAACCGCTCCGCGATCCGCAGCGCCCAGGCCGCGCCGAGCGTCTCCCGAAGCGCGAGGTATGCCGGCCCGAGTGCGGCCTGCACGTCGGCGGCGACGGCGCCGGACACTTCCGCAGCACCAGGCTTGCTTCTGCCCGCCGGCCAGACGGCCGACTGCACCACCGCCGCCACCGCGCCGCCGGCGACGACCGCTGCGGCGATCGCGTCGACGATCGGCGATGAACCACCACTTCCGAAGGGCAGCACCGTGCGCATCAGCGTCGCCTGGGCCGCCACGATGGCCACCGCCGCCAGACCATGCCGCGTGGCGACGAAGTTGAGCCCGGCCACGATCGCCACGACGAGCATGAACCACCGCTGCAGCGGATGCACGTCGGGCAGCGATCCGGGCCGCACGAGCGTGGCCGTGGCGGCCGGCAACGCAAGCACGGCGGCGAGCGTGGCCACGATGAACTGCCAGACACCATGCTGGGGCCGCTTCGCGCCGAGCAGCGACATGATCGGGCACAGGGCGAGGGCCGACACCGCGAGCCGGGCCGACGTCTGGGAGGCCGGATCGGCGAGGCCGCCCGCCGCCCGTGCCGCCGCCTCAGCCCCGGCGGCCACCGCCGCCCCGCAGGCCCACCAGGCCGCCGGCACGGCCGTGCTCCCACGGGCGAGGTAGGCCCCGGCACAGGCCGCGCAGGCCGTCACGGCCGCGGCGGCAAGCGACACCAGCGGGGCTGCGGCGGAGTCTGCGGGCATGGCGACAGGCTACCACCGCGACGCCCGGTGACGGTTGGGCGGGCTGCGCGGGCTTCGGTGCACAAGGCCGGGTGCGTCGGCCGATGACGATCGAGTCGCTGCTGAGCCGCACCGAGTGCGGCTGCCCTCCGAGACGCCCATGCGCCGCCCCCTGCTCGCCCTGCTGCTGGTCACCGTCGCCTCGGCGAACGCGCCTGCCATCGAGATGTTCACCTACTTCGGGGACGGCAGCCGCATCGGACTGCCCAACCTGGAGGTGCCGATCGAGGCCTACCCCGGCATTCCCCTCCGCAGCGACCGCCTCCGTGCCCGGCGGCGGGCCATGCGAACCGGGTCGGCCGTCCGCGTGGGCCCCGGCACGCCGCTCGGCGGCGTGACCATCCGCCCCATGCAGGCGTACACCATGCCGCCCCCCGCCGCTCAGCCGAGGGCGGAGAGCCGTGGGCCATCTCCTGAATCCCGCATCACCAATGCACAGGGCCGGCCGGCGGCGAACTGATCGCCCTCCGGCCGGCCCCGCGTGATCCAGATGGTTGGTTCACGGTGCGCTGGCGGCGACGTGGCTCCGGCCCGAAGGCCATCGGCCACGCGGCGCCCGCGTCACTTCGTCGCGGCGGCCGGCTCGCCGGCCTCCTTCTTGAGCTTGGTGAGCAGGTCGGCCGCCTCGGGCTTGGTGGCGAACATCGGCTCGTTGGCCAGCACCTCCTCGAGGATCTTGCGGGCGAGGTCCTTCTCGCCGCGGTCGGCAAGGATCCGCGCCACGTAGAACGCCCCGTCGCTCGACAGCGCGTTGCTCCGCCGCACCTGCTCCAGGATCCGCTCCGCGTCCTCGCGGCGGCCGAGCTTGTAGAACACCCACGCGAGGGTGGTCACCGCCGGGATCTGCTGCGGGGTGTTTTCCCGATACTTGGCCACGTTGGTGTCGGCGAGCTCGAGGGCCCGCCGCCGGGCCTCTTCATCGTCGCTCTCGATCAGCACCAGCGCCAGCGAGTTGCTGACGTCGAAGTTGCCGGGCGACTGGAAGTGGGCCTCGTTGAGGAACTTCTCGGCCGTGGTGTAGTCGCGGCCGACGCGGGCCACGAGCCCCCGCACGAACTTGGCCTCGAGGTTCTTCGCGTCGAGCTTGAGGGCGGTCTCGGCGGCGGCCTTGGCGGCCTCCAGTTCGTTCTGCTGCAGATACCAGCGGGCGGCGAAGAGCTGCACGGCCGGGTCGGTGGGGGCGGCCTTGATGGCGTCCTGGATCCACTTCTTGGCGGCATCCCGCTTCTTGGCCTCCTCGTTCCGCTGGGCCATCGCCAGCTCGGGGAGCGGCGCGTTCTTGTCGATCTTCTTGGCCTCCTTGAACTCCGCGAGCGCCTCCGGCTCCTTGCCGAGCTGGAAGAGCACGTTGCCCATGCGGAGCCGCGAGCCGGCGTTGTCGGGATCGAGCGCGATCCACTTGGCGAGTTCGTTCTGCGCCTTCTCCCACTGCCGGCGACGCTCGGCGACCGCCGCGGTGCCCGCGGCACAGCGGATGTCGAAGTCGCGCTTCCGCTTCGGGTTCTCGTTGAAGGCGGCGGTCAGCCCGCCGGCCTTCTCGAAGAGCACGTCGGCGTCGGTGATCCGGCCCTCGCCGAAGGCCAGATCGCCGAGCTTCAGGTAGGCCTCCGGATCGGTCGGCGCCTTCACGGCGGCGCTCTCCAGCTCCTCGCGGGCCGGGCCGAGCTGCTGCACGGCGAGCCACAGCGTGGCCATCATCACGCCGGGCGGCGGCAGCTTTGGGTTGTTGCTCTTGGCGCGCTCGAGGATGGCGCGGCATCCGTCGATGTCGCGATCGCGAAACCGCGCGATCGCATTGGTGATCTCCTTGTTCATGGTGTCGTCGGAGACCGCGTTGCCGATCAGCGCCTGGGCGGTGACCTGGGTCTGCGCCTGGGCGGACGCGGAGATCGCGACGGCGGCCACGACGGCAGCCGACAGGCGACAGACGGCGAACCTGAAGCCGTGAACCATTGCTCTGACACTCCTCGAAGGGTGGGCTGTGCCGCAGCCGGGGCGAACCGTACGCCCGTTCCGCGTCCCACGGATTCGGCTACTCTAGCCGTCGAGGAACCGCATTTCCATGGGCCGGCCCGCCGGGCCGCGAGACGATGTTTCTGGGAGCCGTCGGCGAACGGGAGGTGCTCGTGGCCCCGCGGGCCCGCGGCCTGTACGTCGCCCGGGCGGTCTACGCGGGCACGCTGCTGGGGATCGTGGCCACCTGCTGGCTGCTCGTGGCCGGCACCCGGCCGATCGCCACGCTCGGCGATGCGGCCCGGTTCGGCGGCACGCTCCTGCGGATCCTCGGGCCGCTGCAGCTCGCCCTGGCGATGATGTCGGCGGCGCTCACCAGCGTGGTCGCCGTCGGCGTGGAGAAGGACCGCAGGACGCTCGAGCTGCTGCTGGTCAGCCGGCTCGGCGACGCCCACCTCGTGCTCGGCAAACTGGCGGGCAGCCTCGTCCGCACCGCGCTGCTGCTCGTGGCTGCCGTGCCCGTGTTCGCGCTGGCGGCGTCGTTCGGCGGCACGACGGCCGCCCAGATGGCCCGCTGCTTCGTCGTCACCGCCGCGGCCGCTGCGACGGCCGCCGCCGTCGCCAACGCCATCGCCTTCTGGCGCGACACCACCTTCCAGTCGCTGGCCGTCTCCGTGTTTGCGATCGTCGCCTGGCTGGCGGTGGGCGAGGTGGCGGCCTTCGTCTCCGTGCCCACGGTGGCGGCGACGCTCTCGCCCGCGCGCTGCCTGCTCGCCGCGATCACGCCCGACGGCGGTGCCGTGCTGCCCGGCTTTCTGGCCTCTGCGGCCGCGATCGCCACGCTGGCCACCGCGTGGGCGGTGGTCCGCGTCCGCAGCTGGAACACGCGGGTGCAGGTGCGGCCGCGGTTCGACGACGAGGCCGGCGCGGGCCTCGCAATCCGCCGCCGCTCGCGGGAGGTGTGGTCCAACCCCGTGCTCTGGCGGGAGCTCCGCACACGGGCCCACGGCCGGGCGATGCTCGTGGTCCGCCTCGCGTGGCTGGTGCTCTTCGCCGCCGCCGTCGCGGGCGTCGTGGCCCAGGCCCGTGCCGAACGGCCTGAGAAGCTCGCGATCGCCACGGCGCTGGTGCCGGTCGCCATCGCCGGCCTGCTGGCCGTGGCCGCGCTGGCGGTCACGAGCGTCACCTCGGAACGCGACCGCGGCACCTTCGACCTGCTGCTGGTGAGCGACCTCGAGCCGGCGGAGTTCGTCTGGGGGAAGGTGCTGGGCGTGCTGGGGGCGGTGGCCGACATGGTGGCCCTGCCGATCGGCCTCTGCCTGGCGCTGGTGCCCCTCGGCCTGGCCACGCCCGAGCACGGCGGCGAACTCGCCCTCGGCCTGGCGGTGCTCACGTTCTTCGGGGCCGTGCTCGGCATCTACGCGGGGCTGTCGCACACGTCGTCGCGGCGGGCGATCGGCGTGACGCTCGGCATCGTCGGCTTCCTGTTCGTGGGCGTGGCCACCGTGATGCGGATCATGGTCGCCTTCGGCGGCAGCTTCGAGCTGCAGCTCGCCCCCTTCCTGGCGGCGATCGTGGGCGGCGCCGTGGGGCTCTACGCCGCGCTCTCCGCCCGCAATCCCTCGCCGGCCGTGGGCTGGACCGCGGCGCTGCTGCCCGCGCTCACCTTCGTCGCCATCACGGGCTTCCTCCAGGGCAGCAGCCTGCAGGTGCTGCTGGTGGTGCTCGCCGCCTACGGCTTCGCGACGCTGGCCTTGCTCGTGCCGTCGATCGGCGCCTTCGACCTGCTCACCGGCCGGACGACGACCGGCGAGTGACCCTCAGCGACGGGTCGCCCCGTCGGGCCGCTCGGCCGTCGCCCCGACGCCGCCGCGCTCGAGGGCGGCGAGCCGCTCCGTGGCCTCCCCGGCGGCGCCGCCCCGGACCAGCGCGGCGCGATAGCTGTCGATCGCATCGGCCGGGCGGCCGAGGGCCTCCTGCGCCAGCCCCTCGAGCACGAGCACGTTCGCCGGCGTCTGGCTTGGGCCGTAGGTCTCGCCGAGCACGGCCAGCGTGGCCAGCGCCCGCTGCGGCCGGTCGAGCCGCCGGTAGGCCTCCGCCGTGTCGAGGAGCACGCCGCGATCGGCCGGCGCGATCGCCAGCGCGCGGTGGAAGTCGGCCAGCGCCGGCTCGGCCTGGCCGCGGGCGAGGGCGATCTGGCCGCGGAGATGCCAGGCCTCGGCGGAGCCCGGGGCGATGGCCACCGCCTCGCGGGCCAGCCGCTCGGCGTCGCCAAACAGCCCCATCTCGAGGTACATGCCGCCCCCCTGCACGCACAGCGCCGCATCCTCCGGAGAGAGCCGCAGCGCCTCGTTGATCTGCGTTACCGCCTCCATCCGCTCGCCCCGCTTCCAGAGCACGTCGGCGTAGTGCCGCCGCGCCGCGATGTCGACAGGGCAGCGCTCCACCGCCTTCTCGAGCAGCCCCTCGGCCCGCACGAGGTCGCTGCGGTCGGCGGCCGAGAGCCCCTCGTTGCACAGGCGGCGGGCCGCGGCGACGTCGGGCGCCACGGGCCCACGCCGCTGCACGAGCCTGCACCCCGATCCCGACGCCGCGACCACGATCGCGGCGGCCACGAGGAAGGCGGAGGGTTTCGGCGACGACATCACGGCGTGGCGAAGGCTGCCCCGGCGACGGACGGTAGCGGGGGCGGCCGCCAGCCGACAGCCGGAATCAAGCCCCCCGAGACTGCCCGCCTCGCCGGCCTTGCCCCGAAGCCGCGGGCTGCGCTCTTGTGGCCCCGCGGGCCCGCCGCCTACCACCCCGCCATGAGTGTCCGCCGTGTTCGCATCCTCCCGCTCGCAGCCGCGGCGGCCCTGGCCGCCGCCGGCTGCTCGGTCCGCGACGAGCCCGCCGCCACGGTCGGCGACGGCCGCTGGTGGTCGTCGAGCACCACCCACCCGGCGCGGGTCGGGCTCGTGCCCGGACAGCCGGCCGCCGCCGCACCGCTGATCGAGTTCATCGACGGCTTCGACGCGGGCGCGAAGCGGGCGGCCGAGACGGGGCTCCCGATGCTGGTGGTGTTCCGCGCGACGTGGTGCCGCTGGAGCGGAGAACTCGCCCAGGCGGCCGCGGCCGATCCCCGCGTGGTCCGGCTCGCGCGGCGATTCGTCTGCGTGGCCGTCGACGCCGACCGCCATGCCGACACCTGCCGCACGTTCGGCGTGCGGGCCTTTCCCACGGTGATCATCCTCGACGGCGCGCGGCAGGAGCGGTTTCGGGCCACGGGAGCGACCGCCGTGGCGCGGGTCGCCACCGCGATGGGCGACATCGCCGCCGCGGAATCCCCTCCCCGGCGGATCGCCACCGCGGCCGACGACGCCACCCGCGGCGCGGGATTCCGCTAAAACGGTGCGATGGCTGCCGCGACGACCAGTTCGAACCCGCCCGCCCGCGCCGCCGAGGGCGAGTTTCACGCCTACCCGTGGTACAGCCCGCGGTTCTGGCACGGCATGCCCGCCGGCGTCTGGCTGGGCCTGCTCCGCGACAACCGCTTCCGCATCCATCCGCTGAAGCTCGGCCTCGCGGCCACGGTGTCGGTGATGTCGGGATTCAACTCGCTGCTGGGCCCGCTCACCGAGGCCCGCCATCGCCGCCGGCTTCGCGACCGGCCGGAGACCCCGCCGCCGCTGTTCATCATCGGCCACTGGCGGAGCGGCACCACCCTGCTCCACGAGATGGCGATGCTCGACGGCCGGTTCTGCTGCCCGAACACGTTCGAGTGCTTCGCGCCCGGGCACTTCCTGCTCACCGAGGACGTGCTGACCCGGGCCCTCGGCTGGATGATCCCGGCGAAGCGGCCGATGGACGACGTGGCGGCGGGCTGGAGCCGGCCGCAGGAAGATGAGTTTGCCCTCATGAACATGGGCGCGCCCTCGTGCTACCGGCGGATGGCGTTTCCCGCGACCGGCGCCGACGAGCCCGAGGCCCTCGACCTCACCACGCTGCCGCCGGCCGAACTCGACCGCTGGAAGCGGGCCCTGCGGACGTTTCTCGCCCGGCTGGCCGTCCGCGATCCGCGGCGGCCGGTGCTGAAGAGCCCGCCGCACACCGCCCGCGTGGGCGTGCTCGCCGGGATGTACCCCGAGTCACGGTTCCTGCACGTGGTCCGCGATCCCTTCGTGGTGATCCCGTCGACGCTCCGGCTCTGGAGGTCGCTCCACGAGGTGCAGGCCCTGCAGGTGGACACGGCCGGCGACCGCCTCGAACGCTACGTGTTCGCCGCGTTCGTGGAGATGCACGGGGCGCTGGAACGTGACCGGGCGAAGCTCGCCCCCGGCCGCCTCCACGAGGTGCGGTACGAGGATCTGGTCGCCGACCCGGTGGGTGTGATGCAGCAGTGCTACGAGCGGCTCGACCTCGGCGACTTCGACCGCGTGCAGCCGGCCCTCGAACGGCAGGCCGAGTCGATGCGCCGCTACCGCACCAACACCTACCGCCACGACCCGCGGCTCGTGGGGGAGATCGCCTCCCGCTGCCGGCCGTTTCTGGAACGGTACGGCTACGCGGCGCCGGCCGTCGGCTGACGCCGCGCCTGCCGCAGCAGGAGCTTGATCTTCGGATCGGACTGCACGCTGCGGGCCTCCTCGGCGAACTCCTCGGGCGTCATCCGGATCCGGTTCTCGAACCGCCGCCGCGCCACCAGCCAGCGGCACGCGGCGACGGCGGCGCCGGCGGCCACCAGCCACGCGGCCGCCCGCCACGCCGCGGCGGCGGCGCGGGATTCCTCGCCGCTGATGCCCTGCGGCTCAGCACCGGCCAGCGGCCGGAGCACCGCGGTCGCCACCACCACGAGCAGCGCCAGCCCGAAGACGGCGCCGGCTGCGGAGGAGGCGGTCTGCCAGGAGAAGATTCGGCCGCAGCCGGCGAAGGGATCGATCCGCCGCAGGCTCGGCAGCAGGCGGGAAGGCTGCCAGGTGACGCCATCGAGCACGAGACGGACGCCGACCGCCGCCCCGGCGGCGGCGGCCACGATCGCCAGCGTCGGGAGGGCGACGGAGACGACGGGCGCGAGCAGATCGGTGTCCACGAGAAAGCGCGCGTCCGCCGGCGCGACGGCCGCCCGCACGCCGGCGCGGATGAGTTCGGCCGCGGCCGGCAGCGTGGCCGCCGCCCACGCGGGCACCAGCAGCACCGTGACCGCCGCCGCGGCCGCCCACGCGGGCAACGCGGCCGACGGCATCACGCCCTGCCGCCTGGCAGCCTCGCGGCGGCGCGGTGTCGCCGGGATCACGCGGTCGGATGCGTCGGCCATCGTGGCGGTCTCTCCCCAGAACGTGTCGTCAGGGCTGGATGTCGTGGAGGCACCGCTCCAGCGGCGGCTGCACGGCCGCCGCGAAGCCGCCGATCCACGAGTCGGTGCCGCCGCACAGGGCGGCCAGCAGCACGACGGCCGCGGCGGCCTGCACCAGCCCCTGCGCCGGCACGAAGCCCACCGACCGCACCGCGATCGCGGCGCCGACGTGGAAGGCGAGCACGGCCGCGACCGCAGGGGCCGCCAGCGAGATCGCGAGCGTCAGCCCGACCGTGGGCATCGCCGCCACCACGGCCGCGAGCGACTCGCGGGCGGGATCACTCGCGACCGCGGCGACCGGCAGCAGCCGCACGCCGTCCACGAGCCCGGCGATCAGCGACTCCTGGCCGCCGGCGGCGACGAAGCCCGCGAGCCCGAGCCACCACGCCAGCCGCCCGATGCCGGCGGCATCGTCACCGTCGCCGCCGCCCACGTCGTCCGACCAGGTCAGGCCCGTCACGCCGCCGAGAATCTGCCCGGCCCACGAGGCCGCGGCGAACACGGCGGCCGCCGCGAGCCCGATCGCCAGGCCGACCACCGCCTCGCCGAGCACGATGCCCACCACCGCCGGCCAATCGACCGCCTGCGGTGCGCCGGCGGCCGACGCGACCACCGCGGCCACCGCGGCCGGCGCGGCGGCGACGGTGAGCGCCACGGCGACGGCAGCCTTGATCCGGCCGCATCCGACCGCGGCCAGCGGCAGCGCCCCGGCCCACACCGCGGCCAGCATCCGCGCCAGCACGCCCGCCACGACCACCGCCTGGGCGGGCGTGACGGCGGCGACCGCAGCCAGGCCGTCCATGAGAAGCGCGATCGGCATCAGACGCTCCGCCGCGGAGAACCGCGGGCTCAGGGGACGCCGGCGGAGGCCCGAAACAGCTCGACGAGCCGCTCCACCATCCACGGCAGCGAGACGACGAGGGCGGCGGCCATCGCCGCCGCCTTGGGCACGAAGCCGATGATCGGCTCGTGCACGCCGGTGGCCGCCTGCACCACGCCGGTGGCGACGCCGACGGCGAGCCCGGCGAGCAGCACCGGCACCATGACCATGCATCCGGCCATCACGGCCTCGCGGACGAGCTCGACGATCTGCGGATCGGTCATCGCGGCGTGGCTCCGGCGACGGGTCACGAGGGCAGGGCGCGGACGCTGTCGAGCAGCGCGCGGATCACGAGCGACCAGCCGTCGGCCGCCACGAACACGAGCAGTTTGAGCGGCAGCGAGACCAGCGACGGCGGCAGCATGACGAGCCCTGTCGCGGTCACGAGCGTCGCCACCAGGATGTCGAGCACCAGGAACGGCAGCAGCATCCGGAAGCCGATCGTGAAGGCCGCTTCGAGCTCGCTGACGAGAAACGCGGGCAGCAGCACCTCGACCGGCACGTCGTCGTACGTCGTCGCCTGGCGGGGGCCGCCGGGATGCCGGTCGAGGAACATCAGCAGGGTGTCGCGATTGCCGGCCTGCTCGATCTGCGCCGCCATCCAGCGGCGGATCGGCCGCCCGCCCCGGGCAACGGCCTCGTCGGCCGTCACCGCGCCGCGGTGGTAGGGCTCCACACCGTCCCGCCACGCCTGCGACCACACCGGCCACATCACCATCGCCGAGAGGAAGATCGCCAGCGAGGCCACGACCTGGTTCGACGGGATCTGCGGTGCGCCAAGCCCCTGCCGCAGGAGGCCGAGCACCACCGACATCCGCACGAAGCACGTGGTCATGAGGAGCACGGCCGGCGCCAGGCTGACGACGCCGAACAGCAGCAGCGAGGGCAGCAGCGATTCCAGCGGCCGGTCGCCAAGCCGCGCGAGCCAGCCGCCGAGCGGAGCCGCCGGCGACGAGCCCGGCGATGCGCCGACCGGGGCTGCGGCGGGCGACTGCTCGATCGCCTGCAGCGGTCCGGCGATGTCGTCGCCGAGGCAGGCCTGCGCGACGAGCATCCCCGCGATCACCGCGACCGCGGGCAGGTGGCGGTGGACGTGCGGCGGCGTCATGCGCGGGCCTCCCGCCGCCGTGGCGACCGCCGCTCGGGGCCCACCGCCGGTCCGGATCGGCAGGCGGCCACGATCGCCTCGGTCGACTGCGGATCGGCGAGTTCCGCGAGCGTCTGCCAGCCGGCCGACGACACCCCGAGAAGCAGGGTCCGCGGCCCGAAGCGGACGATCCGCACCGACTGCTGGCCGCCGAGCGACGCCGTGCCGAGCACCTCGAAGACGTCGGGTGGGAGCGATGGAACCCGGCGGCTGGCGAGCAGCCGGTGGCCGGCCAGCACCGCGAACGCTCCGCCGAGGGCGGCCAGCAACCGCCAGTCGGGCAGCGGCCCCGGCCCCGGCCGCGATTCCCGCCCCGGACGATCGAGCGGCACCGCGCCGGCCGTCGACACTGCGTTCCCGGCACCGGCCTCGCTCGTGAACGCGACCCGGCCCACGGCCGGATCGGCCACGGCTGCCTCGACCAGCGGCTCGGGGACGGGGGCGACCGGCGGCGCGGCGGCGGCGCGGGCTGCTGCTACGGCCGCCGCGAGCAGGATCGCCGCGGTGCGACCAGGGAGGTGGGGCGTCATGACGGAAGACCTCACGCGGCCATGCGGCGCGGCGGGGTGGCGACGGACTCGACCGCATGGTCGTCGTCATCGAGCCGCGACCAATCGATGCGACCGCCCGGCGACTGGCGATCACCGGGGGCGGTGCGCTCCACCACGCGCGGCGCCGGCGACCGGGAGCCGCGGAACAGCACGTAGGCGAGGATCGCCGAGCACTTGGCCGTGAGCACCATCCACGCCTCGCGGGGCACGTCGCCGAAGCGACCGGCGGCGACCGCCTGCAGCGTGACGTCGATGAAGTCGCCGATGGTCTGCGGCTTGGACGGCACGGCCGACGGCCCCTGAGCCGCGGCGGGCGTCGAGGCCGGCACGGCGTGGCTGCGGACCGGCGCCGCGGGCCGCGAGGAGACGACCGGGAAAATCGTGACCACGACGCGCCGGCCGTCGGCCCGGGCCACGGCCGGCAGGAGGTCGAGCACGTGGCGGCGAATGCGATCCTCCTCCTGGCGGCCCACGTCGGCGGGGGTGACGGCGGGGTCGCGCTGGCTCACCGACCGCAGCACGGCGTCGAACCACGTCTCAGGCACCGCCACCGAGACCACGATCGACTCGATGCCGCCCCCGCCGGCAGCGACGGCCGGAGCGGCGGCCGCGGCCGGTGCCACGACGGGCTGCGGCGCGTCGGCGACGACCTCCGCCGGCGCGTTGGCGTCGGCGACCCGCTGCCGCTGCGGCTGGAGCGCGGGGCCGGCGGGGGGCTGCGGCGCTGGTTCGGTGAAGGCGACGGTCACGTCGACGATCGCGCCCCGCACGAAGCCGATTCCCTGCCGCACCTTCGCGGCGAGGTGCCGCTCGTGCGCGATCTGGCGGGCGAGCGCCGGGTCGGCCGCCGACGACAGCGGCGACTCGGCCGGCTCGGCCGCTTCGAGCGGGCCGGCATGGACGCGGCCGTTTCGCAGGTCGGTGACGGCCACGTGCTCCGCATCGAGGCCGGCAATCGAGGCGGCCACGAGCACCCGGATGGCCTGCACCCGCGCAGGCTCGAGCTCCACATCGGGCTGCGTGCGGACGTTGACGCTCGCCGTCCGCACCGCGCCGCCGCCGAGCGTGCCGTCGAGGCCGCCGCGGGCGTCGACGTCGTAGAGCACCGCCGCCCGCTCGATCCCCGGCATGGAGCAGATGACGTGGGCGAGCTCCTCCTGCACGGCGACGCGCAGGAGCTCCTCCTGGGCGGCCCGGCTCCGCCACGGGCTGCCGCTCTCCACGGCCCGGCGGAGGCTGCTGCCGAACTCCCTGGGCAGGGCCTCGGCGTCGACGAGCGCCCGCATGTAGGCGCTCTGCCGCGGCCGCGGCACCCAGACGCGGCCGTCCTCGGTGCGGTGACCCGAGAGCTGGGCGCGGTCGAACGCCGCCTCGACGATCGCCAGTTCCGACGACGGCAGCACCGTGCCGGGGAGCAGTTCCACCTCCTCGCTGGCGGGGCGGTCGCGGAGCAGCCACACGCCCCAGCCGATCGAGGCCGCCACCAGGCCGAGTGCGATCACCTGCGCCGGCGTGACGCGGGAGGGGCGGTGCGGGGTGTCGGCGGAAGCGTCCATGGGAGGGCTGCCCGGGGTGCGATGGGTCAGGCCGCCTGGCGGCGGGCCTCGCGGCGCGGAAACCGCACGGTGACGGCCAGGCCGCCGGCGGCGCACGACGTGGCGGACACCTGCGCGCCGCAGCGGGCCGCGAGGTCACGGACGGCCGGCGGGACTCCCTCGGTCGGCGAGCGGTCGGCTCCCGAGTCGGCCACCTCGACCTCCAGCGCGTCGGCCGTCGCGACCACGGCCACGTCGACTTCGCGGAGCGCCGGCCCGTCGGTCTCGGCGAGCGGCCCCGACGCGCGGTGGAAGGCCGCCGCGACGAGCGGCTCGAGCAGGCCGCGGACCGCGGCGGCGTCGGCCTCGTAGTCGTTGCCGGCCGCGGCGTCGAGCGTCACCCGCACCTCGGCATGGGCGGCCGCCGCGCGGATCACCAGCGACTCGACGACGTCGCGGAGCGAGCCCGGCCGCGACCCGATCAGCGGCAGGATGCGGGGCCCGGCGTCGGAAGCGGAGTGGCGTGCCATGGGAATCCTTTCCCGGGAACGGCGAGCGGGGGTCGAACGATCAGCCGGAAACGGTGGCCCGAGCCGTCGAGGTCGTGCCGCAGATCTCGTCCATGAGCCAGCGGTTGACGTCGGCGAGCGCGGGGGCGGCGAGGTCGCCGCGACGCGGATAGATCCGCATCGCGAGCGATGCTCCCGCAGCGTGAAAGAGGCGGAGCATGCGATCGGTGCGGTCGGCCGACTCCGCGGCGGCGGCGGCCGTGCAGCAGAGGAGCATCGACAGCCGCCGCACGCCCTCGATGCGGGCGAACAGCGGCTCGTCCACCGGGAAGCCACCGCCGAGCGAGACGACGCCCGCGAACGCCTCGGGATGCCGGCAGGCGATGCGGAAGGCCTCGGTGCCGGCGGCGTCGCGACCGACGACCCAGATCCGCCGCGGATGGATGCTGAGCCGGTCGCGGACGAGATCGACGGCCCGCCACACCGCCGTGGCGCCGCCGACCGCCTCCACGGCGACGAAGTTTCGCAGGCTCAGCCGGGCCATGGAGCGACCGAGGTCGAGCGGCGGGGCGAGCGGATCGGAGACCCACACCAGCAGCGGGTAGTCGTAGGCTGACTCGTAGCCCTGCGGAATGAACACCGGCGTGCCGCCGGTCCAATCCGCGAGCGGCTGCCGCCTGGCCGAAGGCCGAGGGGCGGCGGAGTCGGATCGCTTCGACGGTCGGCTGCTCATGCTCGCTCCTCGGCTGGGCTGATCCACGGGACGGGGAGGCCCGCGCGACGGGGCGGGTTCTATCCCACGCTTCCGGCCCGGGGCAACGCCAGCGTCGCGCCACGGCGGGCCGCGACACCAGGCCGCGATAAGCCGGGCAAACCGGGCAGCCCGGGACGGCACGGGGCTGTCCGAATCGGGAGGTTGCGCCGGGCCGGCGACGGAAGCCCCGCCGACCAGACTCCGCGCGTCAGGCCGTGGCCGTCAGCCGGTTCATCGCGGCCACGAGCTCCTTGACGGCCGCGATGCTCTTGTCGAGCGCGGCACGCTCGGCGGGCAACAGCGAGAGCTCCACGATCCGCTCCACGCCGCCGCTGCCGAGCACCACCGGCACGCCCACGAAGAAGCCGCCCACGCCGTACTCCTTGCCGCAGTAGGCGGCGCAGGGCACGAGCCGCTTCTTGTCCCTGACGACGGCCTCGACCATCTGGGCCGTCGCCGCCGCGGGGGCGTAGTAGGCGCTGCCCGTCTTGAGGAGCGCCACGATCTCCGCGCCGCCGTTGCGGGCCCGGTCGACGATCGCCGCCAGCCGGTCGGCCGAGACGAGCTGCGTGACGGGAATGCCGCCCACGCTGGTGCAGCTCGGGATCGGCACCATGGTGTCGCCGTGGCCGCCGAGAAGCATCGCCGAGATGTCCTCCACGCTCACGCCCAGCTCGAGGGCCAGAAACGAGCGGTAGCGGGCGGTGTCGAGGATGCCCGCCTGGCCGATCACGCGGCTGGCCGGGAAGCCGGTCACCTGGAAGGTCCGCTGCACCATGGCGTCGAGCGGGTTGGAGACCACGATCACCACGGCCTCGGGGCTGGTGTCGCGGATCTTCGCGGCCACGTCGCCGACGATCTTCGCGTTGGTCGCGAGCAGGTCGTCGCGGCTCATGCCCGGCTTGCGGGCGATGCCCGCGGTCACGACCACGACGTCGCTTCCGGCGGTGTCGGCCCAGTCGGTGGTGCCGGTGATCCGGGCGTCGAAGCCGACGATCGGCGAGGCCTCGAACAGGTCGAGCGCCTTGCCGGCGGGCATGCCCTCGGTGGCCGGGATGTCGAGGAGGACGATGTCGCCGAGTTCGGCGGCGGCACACCAGTGGGCGGTGGTGGCACCGACGTTGCCGGCACCGATGACGGAGATTTTCGCGCGACGCATGGCGGGCTCCGGGGAAAGGCGGGAGGGACGGGGCCGGCGACGAACGCGGCCGGGAGGGGCCCTATCTGACGCCAGACCGGCGGCGGCGCGAAGGGGGGGCCGGGATCACTCGCGGGGGAGTTCGAAGCGGTCGGGCAGCGACTCGCGGCGGCGGCGTGCTGCGAGCCGGTCGTCGCCGCGGGAGAGCCAGGCGTTGGTCAGCAGGCCGGCGGCCACGAGGCCGGCGATCCCCGCGAACACGGCGAACAGGACGTTCGACGCCCCCGCCGGTGACGGCGGCCGGATCCACTCGGCCGTGGTCGCGATCACCAGCGGCGTCGAGATCCGCTCGCCCCGAGCCCCGCGGCCCTGCGACGACGCGGCCGGATCCTTGATCGGGTAGGTGTACCGCTTGAAGCCGAAGCCCGGCACCCGCACGCGTTCGCTGATCGAGTCGCCGGCAGGGAAGCCGTCGGGCAGCCGCGTCAGGCAGCAGACGATCGGATAGCGGTCTTGGATGCGGTCGTCGACCCGGATGGTGGGCGTGTCGGCAAACACCTCCAGCTCCCAATAGTGATCGGCCCCGACGGCCGACCGCCGGGCCGGATCGTCGATCGCGATCCGCGTGACGCTGCGGGCCACACCGGAGATGACGAGCGGATCGCCGCGGTGGGCGGCGAACCACTTTCGCGCCGGATCGATGAGCTCGAGCACGTCGGTCCGGCCGCCGGCGGCCCTGGCCACCGCCCCCGGCTCGGCCCGCGCGGCCGCCGCCAGCACGGCCCAGAAGGCGGCGGAGTCGCCGGGCTCGAGACGACGATCGTCCACCACCGAATCGAAGGCGGCGTAGTCGACCCCGAGGCGACCGAGCAGCGTGTCCGGATGCCAGGCCACGGCCGGCGCCGCAGCGAGCAGGTGGTGCGGCGCCGATGGCCACGACGCTGCAGGGTTCCCTGCGGGATCGGGCCCGGCCCCCGCGGTGAGCGGCAGCACGACCGCCTCGGCGGGCTCGTCGATTGCCCGCCAGCGCGGCCAGGCTCGGGGGGCGGCTGGCACGACGACATCGACCACGGCGCCCCGCTCATCCACCAGCCGCACGACGTCATACCGTGATCGACCCGAGACGGCGGCGACCTCGGCCGGCGGTTCGCGGGGAGCCACGAACGTCGCCCGGCCGCGGACCGTGACCAGCGTGTCGCCGGGAGGCCCGACCGCACCGCCGGCCGCGATCGGCTCGGCCCCCCTCCTCCACCGCGCCGCCAACGGCTCGGGCGCCGGCAGCCGCGCGAGCACGCGGGCCAGGAGCCGCTCCTTGTCGTCGGTCCAGGGGCCCGGAGCAGTGAGTGCGGCACGATCGTCCGCGGCGATCTCCTTCAGTGCCAGATACTCGGCGAACGTGGGCTCGTCTGCGGACGCGGCGGCCACGAGGCCGGCGAGCATTCCCCAGCCGCAGACCGCGACCCGCACGCGACGGAATGCCGGAGCGGCACGGCGGCACGGCAGACGACGAGCGGGCCCGCACACCGCGGCGTTCATCGGCTCGCTCCCGAGGTGGCGTCCGGGCCCGGCACGGCCGCGGCACGCTGGACGGCCGCGAGGCGGCGGAGCGATTCGTCGACGGAAACCGGCTCCACGTGGGCGAGCAGGGCGTCGAGATCAGCCGGTTCAGCGGCGACAGGAGGTGGGGGCCGCCGCCGGCCTGCGGCGGTGCCGAGCCAGGCCGCGGTGGCGAAGACGGCGAGCGCGGCGGCGAGCGCCAGGGCCACCCCGCCGGGGCCCGCGAACCCTGCGGGCGGCGACGCGACGGCCACGCGCCAGGGTGCGAGCGTCATGATCACGGGCGCCACGCGAATCGCGTCGGCGGCGTTGTAGGCGAAGTTCTTGAAGAAGTAGCCCGTCACCTCGACGGGCTCCGTGATCGAGCGACCGCTCCGCATGCCCTCGGGCAGCGTCAGGCACTGGATCACGACGGGCGACGACGGACCGCCGGCCGGTTCCATCCAGCATTGCCAGTAGCGGTCGACACCGTAGTCGTTGCGCGGGGCGTCCAGCTGCTCGGCGCGATGCAGGGTGCCTCGCATGCGGACGAGGCGGCCACGAAACGATCGCGGCTGGCCGAAGAGTTCGCGAAACGTCACCTCGCGGACGGCCGGGCCGCCGCGCGCCGCCGCACCCTGCTGCCGCAGCGTGGTCCAGACCTGGAACCAGGCGTCGTTGTCGGCGTCGCGAAACACGGTCGCATCGCGGACCCTGGCCAGCGCATCGAGCGACGCGGCCAGGTCGGCGTCGGCCGGCGGCTGGGGCGACGGCGGATCGGCCTCGATCCGCACCTCGTCGCCGCGGAAGACTGGTCCGGCCACTGCGTCGAGCCGGGTGTCGACCTGGCCACGGTCGTCGCCGCCCCGCCGCGGCAGCCATGCACGTTCCAGCCAGCCCAGCGCGATGACGAGCACCGCGGCCACGGGCATCACCTGAACAAACAGCCGCCGTCGCTCGGCCGGCGCGAGGTAGTTGCGGGGGCCGCTGCGCCGTCCTGCCGAACCGCGGCCGTGCCGCGGTGATCCCGCGTCGCCCGGCCGTTCGGCGGCAGTCACGGCACGGATCGCTCCGCCGGTTCGCCCGCCGCCGCAGCGGCCTTCTGCCGACGCATCTCCCGCCAGACGTAGGCGCCGAAGGAGCCCGCCAGCGTGAAGGGCATCGCGAGCATGAGGAGGATGCTGTAGAAGTAGCCCCGCGCCACATTCAGGCCGTCGGGATCCGACGTGTCGACGGCGTCCTTGCAGTTCGGGCAGCCGATCGCCTCCGTCGCCACCACGACCGCGAGCATCACCGCGATGCCAAGGATAGTTCGCACCTTCATATCGGGATTATAGCCACCTCGCGCCGAAGGCGATCGTGAAGCCCTCCTCGTCGGGGCGGGCCTGCAGCCTGCACCGGTGCAACGCGGATTCCGCAGGCTGCAAGCCCGCGGCTACGGGAACATTCGCGGCATGCACGCAGGCTACAAGCCCGCGGCTACGGGAACATTCGCGGCATGCACGCAGGCTGCAAGCCCGCGGCTACGGAGGCACGATCTCGCATCGCGGGCTGCCCGGTGCCGTTCCAGAGAACTCAGCGAGGGGCTGCCCGTGCCCCGTGAGCCGGCGTATGCCGACGAGCGCAGCCAGGATGGCGAAGCGACGTCGGCGTCGAGCGAGCGGAGGACAGGATGTCCGCAGCGAGCGTCCGGCGACGGGGCATGGGCGGCCCCGAGCAGCGGCCAGGATCACGGGAAGAGGACGTACAGCATCAGGTAGATGACCACGCCGGTGACCGACACGTAGAGCCAGATCGGCAGCGTGATCCGCCCCAGCCGCCGATGGGCGTCGAAGCGGCCCTTCCAGGCCAGGAAGAACATCCGCAGCGCCAGCACCGGCACCGCCACGGCCAGCAGGATGTGGGAGATCAGGATCGCGAAGTAGACCGGCCGCACGGCCCCCTGCCCGCGGAACGAGACGTGGCCCACGACGTAGTGGTAGGCGAGATAGCAGGCGAGGAACACGGCCGACGTCGCGAACGCCGCCACCATGGCCGCCCGGTGGGCCGCCACGTTGCCCCGCCGGATGAACACCCAGCCGGCGACCAGGAGCACCGTGGCCAGGGTGTTGAGCAGGGCGTTGACGGTGGCCAGCGGATGCACGCCGGTGACGGCCGCCGCGTCGGCGAGCACGGGGATCACGCTGCACGGCGACGGGATGCCGGTCATGGCACGATCCCCGTCTCGGGGGCCGGCGGTGCCTCGGCCAGCACCTCGCGGGCCAGGGCCTCGAGTTGCTTGAGCTTGTCGGCGTCGAGCAGGTGGTAGCCGCCGCGGAGCCGTCCCTGCCGGTCGAAGATCACGCCCCGCTCCGAGTGCACCCCGAGTTCCACCGGCAGCCGGAAGACCTTCTGGCCCACCTGCTCGATGACCGCGAGGTCGCCGGTGAGAAACTTCCACCGGGCGGGGTCGGCGTCGAAGCGGGCGGCATACTTCGCCAGCACCTCGGGCGTGTCGTTGGCCGGATCGCAGGTCAGGCTGACGACGACCAGGTCGGGGTCGCGAATCGCCCGCAGCAGGTCGGCGATCGCCTGGTTCTCGCGGAAGCACGGGCCGGGGCAGTTGGCGAAGAAGATCGCCCCGAGCACGACGCGGCCGCGGAGGGCGTCGGTCGACACCTCGGCCCCGGTCTGATCGCGAAGCGTGAAGGGCACGTCGGCGAGGTTCGGCACCTCGACGTCCTCATCCTTCACGGCGCCGACCACGGGCTTCACGGCGACCGGCCCCGAGCCGGCCGACTCGATCACGGCAGGCGGCCGGCCGCAGCCCGCGACCAGGCCGGCGACGAGCCAGCCGATCAAACCTCCAAGCCTGCGGCAGGGGGCGTTCATGCGTCGTTCGCTCAGTGGGCGGCGTCCGCGAAGGGCCCCTCGGCCGCCGCCTTCTCGAGCGTCTTCAGGTCGGAGTCACGGGCCATGTGCAGGGCCCGCTCCTGCGAGACCATCCGGTTCCGCAGCCCGACGTCGGGGATGAGCATGATCCCCAGGAACAGCGCCATCATCGCCGCCGGAATCGTGAGCACGTACTTCCAGTTCGCCTCCCACCAGACGTGCATGAAGAACAGGATCACGAGCATCGCCTTGGTGCACGACACCGCCATCATGAAGGTCCAGCCCACCTGCGGCTGGTCCCGCCACGGCCAGACCGACGAGTAGGTCAAAAACGACATGGTGGTCAGGCCGCAGAGGGCCAGGAACACGAGCACGTACTTGCCGAGGCCGCCGTGGGCGTGGTGATCGCCGTGCCCGGCATGGTCCGTCTCGATCGCGTGCTGCAGCGTCTCGTCGGCCGAGGCACCACGCCGCACGACGGGGCCGTGAGGATCGTGGCCGGGCTGGTCGGGATGGGTGGTCATGGAAAAGCCTCAGAACAGGTACAGGAGCGGAAACAGGAAGATCCACACGAGGTCGACGAAGTGCCAGTAGAGGCCGATGTTCTCGATCGCCCCGGCCCGCTTCGCGTTGAGCGTCCACGTGAGCATGATCGCAAACACGAGCAGGCCGACGCCCACGTGGATCGCGTGGAAGCCGGTGAGCAGGAAGTACGTGCTGGCCCACATGTTGCCGCCGGGGATCACCGTCGGCAGCCGCAGCCACGGGAAGGCGTCGTTGAGGCCGTGGGCTCCGTGGCCGCCCCCATGATCGGCCCCCTCGGCGGGCAGCGGCATCACCTGGTCGGCCACCACGGCCATGTCGAAGGCCTGCTGGTCGGGGCTCATGACCATCTTCTGCACCTGCTGCAGGCGGCCGCGGGCGGCCTGCTGCTCGGCGGTGAGGCGGTCGGCGGGAGCCTCGTCGAGCCGCTTGAGCACGTCGACCGTGTCGCCGGCCTTGGCCTCCGCGTCGGCCGGATCCCGCAGCGCCGCGGGCACCGATCCCACCGGCAGCTTGCGCAGCTCGTCGAGCCGGGCGCGGACCGCCGAACCGTAGTACAGGTCGGGCCGCTCGTAGATCCGGCTGTGCGGCATGGCGGGATAGATGCCGTGCGAAAACTTGGCCGAATATTCGTAGCCCTTGATGCCCAGGAACACCGACCCCAGCAGCAGCGTGAGCAGCATCCAGATCTTGGCCAGGCTCGCCTTGTTGGCCCGCGCCGCCTCGAGGGCCAGCACGATCGTCACGCTCGAGCAGATCAGCACGAAGGTGTTGAAGGCCCCGATCGGCTCGGAGAGGTGGACGTGGTGCGGCTTGGGCCACATGGCCGCACCGAAGCGGAGCACCACGTAACTGCCGAGGAGCGCGGCGAAGAACATGATCTCGGTCGACAGGAACAGCCACATGATCAGCTTGCCGCGCGTGAGCGGCAGGCCGGGCTGATACTGGAGCGTGACGTGGCCGTGGTGGCCATCATGCCCCGAATGCCCGGCGTGGTCGTGTCCGTGGGAGATCGTGGCGGCGTGGGCGTTCATGGCGGAGGTCCGGGGCTGCGGAGTTGATCAGGACGGCCTGCCGAATGCGACCGTCGCGACGAGCAGGCCGAGCAGGGAGCCGAGGGAGGTGAGCAGCAGGGTGCGGGCCGACGCCTCATCGCGCCGGACGGCGAACCGCACGGAGGCGAGCACGTAGCCGATCGAAGCCACGGCCGCGGCCAGGAAGAGCCGGCTGCTGCCCGAGGGCACGGCGAGCACGAGGCTGGCGGGCACCATGGCCAGCGACGCCGCGAGCGACTGCCCGGCCGCGCGGAGGCCTGAGGGATCGACCACCGTGAGCATCCGCAGGCCGGCCGCCTCGTACTGGCGGCGGTAGAGCCAGGCGATCGCCATGAAGTGCGGAAACTGCCAGAGATACAGCACGGTGGCGAGCGAGGCCACGGCGAGAGCCGCGCGGGCATCGCCCGCCACGAGCCGCTCGGGCCCGCCCGCAGCGCACCAGCCGATCGCCACCGGCAGGGCGCCGGCCACCGCGCCGACGGCGGTGTTGAGCGGCGTCGTCCGCTTCAGCGGCGTATAGACGACCACGTAGAGCAGCCAGGTCGCGACGGCAGCCGCAGCGGCGGCGGCTCCTCCGGCGAACCAGACCCCGGCCGTCCCGACCGCGAGCGTCGCCGCGGACAGCCACCAGGCGTCGCGAACCGAGAGCCGGCCCGCGGCGACCGGCCGCGACGCGGTCCTGGGCATCATGCGGTCGCTGTCGCGCTCGAGAATCTGGTTGGCGATGCTCGAACTCGCCGCCACCACCGCCGTGGCCACGAGCAGGATCGCCGCCGCGGTCGCGGAGGCCGGGCGGCCCACCGTGAGCCACATGGCGGTCAGCACGGTGGCGAGTTCCATCACCGCGATCCGGGGCCGCGCGAGCTGCGCGAGATCGGCGATCCACGACGCCGCGCGGGCCTCGGAGCCCGCGGCCACGCCGGCGAATGACGGCGACACCGCGACCGCGTCGCAGAGGGAGGGAGGCGTCACGCGAAGGCCCTCCCGGAGACGAGGCGGGCGGCGGTGCCGCGGTCGGCCGCGACCTCGCCCACCGCACCCGCCCTGATCGCGAGCACGACCGACGCGGCCAGGATCAGCATCCCGAGCACGACGTGCCCGGTGACGATCACGGCGCTGGTGACGCTGCGGGCCCGGAGCGGCTCGCTCCACTGCCATGACTCCGACAGCAGGCCCGCCGGCACGCCCCAGTTCGCCACCCAGGCTCCGGCCCCGAGCAGCAGCTGCACGAGCACCAGCGCCACCACGGCCCGCGACCAGCGCCGCGCCCCGGCGGGGCCGGTCTTGCCAAGCACCACGGCGCTCACGACGGCCAGCACCGTGACCGCGACGGCGCCGAGGATGTGAAGGCCGGCGAGCCCGCGGAACGTGGCGGGATCGACCGTGGCGTCGAGGTGCCGCAGCTGCGCGCCGGCGACGAGCTGCAGGTAGGACGCGATCAGCAGGGCGACCGGCAGGCGGGCGAGCGTGAACGCCGTCGCCGGAGCGGTCCGCCGCGAGAGCGCGGCGATCGCGACGGCCACCGCGAAGAACAGCGGCCCGGTGCAGGCGTGGACCTTGGCGACCGTCTTGTCGTCGAGCAGCACGCGGGCGCCGCCGAGCCCCCCCTGCACCACCACCAGCGTTACGGCGGCGAGCGTCAGCCAGCGGACTGCGGAAGACGACGGCGACCGCCAGGCGACCGCCGCGAGGAGGAGCGTCACGATCCCCGTCGCCGCGCCGAGGAGCCGGTGGCCGTGCTCGAGGAACAGGTCCCAGGGGCCGTGCAGCCACTCGGCGAGCGGAAACAGGAACATGTTGTGCCCGTAGGTGCCCGGCCAGTCGGGCACCGCCATCGCGGCTTCATACGTCGTCACCAGCGCCCCGAACGACAGCAGCACCGCCGTCACTCCCACCAGCAGGCAGGCGACGATGTGCGTCGGGTTGAAGGCGGAAGGTTTCATGAACGGGGAACGATGACGAGCGGCGACGGGGAGTCGGGCGGGGGCTCCCTTCTCAATGGGCAGCCGTCGCAGCCGCCGCGGCCGCCGCGTTCGGCGGATCGGTCTGCATCAGGTGGTCCTTCTCGACGCCCGGCACCGAGTATTCGTAGGGCCCACGGTGCACGACCGGCTGGTAGTCGAAGTTGCCGTGGCCGGGAGGGCTCGGGGCGGTCCACTCGAGGGTGTTGGCGTTCCACGGATTCCGGCCCGCGATCGGCCCCCGGAACATGCTCCAGATGAAGTTGGTCGCGAAGATCACCTGCGAGGCCACCATGCCGATGGCGCAGTAGGTCATGAACGCGTTGAGCGGCTGGAGGTGGTGGAAGGTCTCGTAGTGGTAGGCGTCGGCCAGCCGCCGCGGGAAGCCGACGGCTCCCAGGATGTGCATCGTGAAGAAGGTGCCGTTCATGAAGATGAACGTCAGGAAGAAGTGCACCTTCCCCCAGAACTCGTTCATCGTGCGGCCGAACATCTTCGGGAACCAGAAGTAGATCGCCCCGAACACGCCCATCGCGGTGCCGCAGAACAGCACGTAGTGGAAGTGGGCCACGATGAAGTAGGTGTCGTGGATGAAGATATCGACCGGGGTGGCGGCCATGAAGATGCCCGACAGCCCGCCGATGATGAACATCGACACGAACGAGAGGGCGAAGAGCATCGCCGTGGTGTACTGGATCTTCCCTCCCCAGAGCGTGCCCAGCCAGTTGAAGGTCTTCACCGCGCTCGGCAGGGCGATCATCATCGTCGACACCATGAAGGTGATGCCCAGGGCCGGGTTCATGCCCGACATGAACATGTGGTGGCCCCAGACGATGAAGCCCAGGCCGGCGATGCCCGCGATCGAATAGACCATCGGCCGGTAGCCGAACAGCGGCTTGCGGGCGAACACCGTGAGGATGTCGCTCACCATGCCCATGGCCGGCAGGATCATGATGTAGACGGCGGGGTGGCTGTAGAACCAGAACAGGTGCTGCCAGAGCAGCGGCTGGCCACCGCCGGCGCCGGCGATCGCGTTGTTGACCACGTTGCCCTCGGGCGAGAAGAAGCCCGTGCCGAGCATCCGGTCGGAGAGTTGCATGAAGCCCGCCGCGGTGAGCACGGGCAGGGCGAACGCCTGGAGGACGGCCGTGATGAACATCGCCCAGATCGTCATCGGCAGGCGGAACATCGTCATGCCGGGGGCCCGCATCAGGATGATCGTGGTCATGTAGTTGACGCTGCCGAGCATGCTCGACACGCCCACGAACGTGAGCCCCAGCAGCCAGAGGGTCTGCCCCATGCCGCTCGCCGGCGAGGAGGCCGGATTGGTGGAGAGCGTGGGGTAGCTCGTCCAGCCGCCGGAGGCCGCGCCTCCCTCCACGAAGAAGCTCGCCCCGAAGCAGATGAAGGCCGGCCACATGAACCAGTACGACAGCATGTTGAGCGTCGGAAACGCCATGTCGTCCGCCCCGATCATCAGGGGGATCAGGAAGTTGCCGAAGGCGCCGGCCAGGATCGGGATGATCACCAGGAAGATCATCACCGAGGCATGCATGGTGAACAGCATCGTGTAGAACTCGGGCGCCATCTGGCCGCCCTCCTGGGCGAACAGCTTGCCCACGACCGGCACGTCCGACCACGGCCATGCCACCTGCCAGCGGACGGCGAGGGCGAGCAGGCCGCCGATCAGGAACCAGAGCAGCGTGGAGAACAGGAACTGCAGTCCGATGACCTTGTGATCCTTCGAGAACACGTAGGTCGAGAGGAAGTGCGACACTCCGCCCTGCGGGGCGTGGCCATGCCCGTGGGCCGGTCCATGGCCGACGACGGTGCCGTGCTCGACGGCGGTGGTGGCGGTGGGCGGGGTCATCGGTGGGGCTCCTGGGGGAGAAACGCTCGGTGTCGTGGCGGCAGAGGTGTCGGTGAGTCGCCGGCGCGGCGCTGGTGGGGCAGGTGACGGGTCAGTTCGCGGCCATGTCGTCGGTGCGGGGCGGCGGCTGGGTGGCGCCCTGCTCGGCGTATTTCCGCTCGAGCCAGGCGTCGAAGTCGGCCCGCGGCAGGAAGGTGACGCGGCCCTTCATCTTGTAGTGGCCCCAGCCGCAGAGCTCGGCACAGACGATGTCGTAGGAGCCGGTCTCCCGGGCCTTGAACCAGACCGGGATCTTCATGCCCGGCACGGCGTCCTGCTTGATGCGGACGTGCGGCAGGAAGAACGAGTGGAGCACGTCCATGCTCTTGAGCTGGATGAGCACGTCCTCGTCCACCGGCAGGTGCAGGTCGTTGACCAGGAACAGGTCGTCGGCCGTGCCGAGCGTGCCGTCGCGGCCCGGATAGCGGAGCCGCCACTCGAACTGCCGGGCGACGACCTCGACCGTGGGCTGCATCGCCGGCCGCCGCATCTTGACGTCGGCCCAGGCGTTCATCTGGTAGATCGCGATGAACAAGAGCGTGGCGGCGGGGATGATGGTCCACACCACCTCGAGCGTGTGGCTGCCCTGGATGTACGTGGCGCCCTGCTGCTGCGAGGCGTCGTACTTCCACATGAACCAGAACAGCAGCACCTCGGTGACGACGAACACCACGCCGGTCAGCACGAGGATGAAGTAGAACAGGCTGTCGATGCTGGCGCCGTGCTCCGACACGTCCTTCGGCAGCCAGATGTCGTAGGCGGGCGCCACCGCGAACGTGGCCACGCCCAGCACCGGCACGGCGAGGAACACGAGTGACCAGAAGATGCCCGCGAGTCGCTTGCCCACGTCGTTGAACTCCTTCGTCGGATGCGGGGTGCTTCAGAACCGGTCCTTCGCCACCATCGGCCGGTCGGCGCCGAGCTCGCCGTCGAAGTCGTAGGGCAGCGAGCGGATGTAGTTGACGATGTGCCAGATTTCCTCCTCGGCGACGCTCCCCTTGCCCCCGGGGCCCGACGGGCCCACGCCCGGCATCGGGGCGCCGTTGATGCCCGTGTAGAGCCGCCGGTAGAGGTCGACGGGCCGACGGCCGCCACGGTACAGGCCGAGCCGCAGGTTCCGCGGCGGGATGGTCCGCGGCTTGAGGGCATCGCCCTCGATCACGGCGCTGGCTGCATGCAGCCAGGCGGCGCGGGCCGCGTCGGACTGCGCGGAGGCGCCGGACAGTTCCTTGCCCCACTCGACGATCGCCTTGTTCCAGTCGTCGTAATCGTTGGCCTGCCCATCGCCGAGCGCCGTCACGCCGTGGCACTTCACGCAGCCGCCGTCGCCGTGAAACAGGGCGCGGCCGCGGGCCACCGACTCGCGGTTGGCCGGGTCGTCGCCCGGCTTCGAGAAGTCGACGGTGGCGGGAACCGCAGCCACCGGGATCGCCGCATCCTCGGCGCCCTGCCACTTCTCCGCGATGGGCGTCAGGATTTCGTCGACGAGAAACTCCCTCGTTTCGGGAAATGCGTCGTCGACGCCCAGCTCCTGCTCGGCGTAGGAGTAGAGGGCCAGTTCGGTCTCGCCCCGCATCGAGAGAAAGCGGACGTACTCGACCAGCGCCTCGACCTGCGCCGGCGGCAGCAGCGCGAACGAGGGCATCGACGAGCCCGGCACGCCCTGGTGGAGGAGGCGGACGAGATCCTCGCGGGCCGGGCGGCCGTCGCGCCACGTGCCCTTGAACTTGAACTTGCCGGGCCGGTAGTCGCGCGGATACGGATTGAGGAACGCGGCCGTCGGCCCCATGCCGTCGCCGCTGATCCCGTGGCAGTGGGCGCAGTGCTCGCGATAGAGGCCGTTCTTTCGGCCCACGATGTCGCTGCGGACGGGGCCCGCCGCGAGCTGCAGCTTGGCGAGGTCGAGGCCGGTCTCGGCCAACGCCACGGGCGCGTCGGGGGTGCCGTACATCGCCTCCAGGATGGTGGCCACCTGGGCCTGCCGCTGCCGCGCCCACGGAGCCCACGGCTTCTCCATGCCCGACTCGGGCGCCGCCGACTTCGTGGCCTGCACCATGTTGAGCCGGAACGAGGCCGGCGGCGTGCGGCCGCAGCCGACGGCGGCGACCGTGATTCCGAGGATGGCGAGGGTGCGAAGAAAGGCGGAAGTCGTCTGGTTCATGGCGGGCGTGGCGGTGTGCTGAAACGTGGTCATGTGCCGATGGCCCCGGCGGGAACCTCGAGCGCGCCGAGATCCTTCACCTCGTCGGCCTCGAGGGTGATCGTGAAGCGACCCTTGGGATTCCACTTCAGTTCCGGCCGGGCGAGGATCAC
>JBJTQP010000155.1:0-4688 GCA_046075685.1 Planctomycetaceae bacterium
TGCCGCGGTTCACGAACAACTTCCCCTTCTCTCCTTCGAAGGTGATCCCGTTGTCGCCGCGGCTCGTGACCGTCATCTCCACACCGCTGGGAAACGTGCAGACGATCGCGAAGTCCTGGGAAGTGTTGTAGGAGTCGTCCCGCTCCGGGTAGCCGTCCTTGAAGGGCACGGGGTGCTTGGCGTCGGTGCCGACGATCTTCACCGGTCCCTTGCCCTTGGCGTCTTCCTGGAGCGCCCACTGGGCGATGTCGACGTGATGGGCGCCCCAGTCGGTGAACTTGCCGCCGGAATACTCGTACCACCAGCGAAACTCGTAGTGGCACCGCTTCTCGCGGTAGTCGACCTTCGGCGCCTGGCCGAGCCACATCTCCCAGTCGAGTTCCTTCGGCGGCACGGCCACCTCGAAGGGCCCGCCGGTCGGGCTCCCGTTGATGCCGACCGTCACCTTCCTGACGTCACCGAGCAAGCCCTGGTGGACCATGTTCACGGCCCGCAGAAACTGGTCCCGCTGGCTCCGCTGCTGGGTGCCGATGAAGAACTGCAGGTTCGGGTGCTTCTCGGCCGCGGCGCGGGCAAGACGGTTCTCCTCGAGCGTGAGCGAGAGCGGTTTCTGGCAGAACACGTGCTTGCCAGCCTGCAGGGCCTCGATCGCGATCTTCACGTGCCAGTGGTCGGGCGTCACGATGCTCACGACGTCGATGTCGGGCCGGTCGAGCACGCGTCGATAGTCGCGGTAGGCGTCGGCCCTGCACCTGCCCGACGCGTCGTCGTTGCGGCAGCGCTCCGCGTGCCGGTTGTCGACGTCGCACACGGCCACGATGTCGCCGAAGCGGGCGTGGTCGCGGGCGTCGCCGGTGCCCATCGAGCCGGTGCCGATGCAGCCGATCCGCGGCCGATCGTTGGCGGACGCGTTGGCGAAGGCCGTCGCCGTCCAGCTGAACGCAGGCACGAAGCCGCCGGTCAGCGCAGCGGCGCCCGACACCGACCCCGCCAGCGATCCCGACAGAAATCCGCGCCGTGACGTTCCCCGCTTGTCGGACATGCGACTCACTCCCGTGGTTCGTGGCTCGGCATCTGGGGAATCAGCCTATCTCGGCGGCCGCGGCCCGACCATGCGAGCCCCGCGACCAGCGGCGTCGCGAACCAGGCGACGGCAGGCTCCGGAACGGCGACGAGATTGATGGCGTCGATCTCGTTGGCGGCATTGGTGTACTGGACGGAGACGACGCCCGGCGTGGTCGGATAACTCTCAACGCCGCCTCCCGTCCACGTCACCGCCGAGGCGGCGTCGAGGCCGATCACCGCGCTGGTCCAGGCCACGCCGGCGATCCGCGACCCGCTCGTGAAGTTGTCGCCGCCCACCTGCGCGATGCTCGTCATCCGCTTGAGCGTATTCTGGCCCCCGGGCGACCAGCCGGCCACGTTGGCCAGCGCGACCGACTGCGTGACCAGGCCCGCGTTGTTGATCTGGGTGCCGGTCGCCTGAACGGTGAGGGTGACGTTCGTGCCCGACTGCGTGACGGCGAACGAAAGCTGCACCGTCTGGTTGGCGGCCATCCGCGTGGCCGACGTGCCATAGTTGACCCGGCCCACGCCCACGCCCGCCGCGAACAGCGACCAGTTGTTGAACGTGGGGCTGTATTGAAAGCCGGCATCGACCGCCCCCGCGCCGTTCGCACCCCAGCCGCCCACGTACACGTACGCCGTGTCGCTGCCGCTCATCGTCACCTGAGACGAACCGGGGAGGAACACCGATACCGACAGGTAGGAGGCGCCGGTGGCGGAATAGACGCGTCGATACGGCCCCGTGCCGGTGAACGTCGGAGGCACGTAGCCACCACAGGCGTGCGGTCCGACGACCGCGGTCACCACAACGAGCATCATGGCCACGCAGCCACTCACTCCCCGGAGTGGCGACATCGCCCTGCACCGCGGCCGCTCTTCCGTGCCGTCTGCTTCCGTGCTCGTCATCCCGCCCCCGATCTCCCTGCTGCTGCCGGCCACCATCACGGCAGTCTACGCCATCAGGGCCCGCACGTGGCTGGCCGCGGCCGACGCCAGGCCATCGAGCGAATACCCTCCCTCGAGCGTCGACACGAGGCGGCCGCCCGCGTGCTCCGCGGCGATCTCCCGGAGAATCCCGGTCAGGTCGGCGAAGTCGTCGTCGGTGAGCGTGAATGAGCCCAGCGGATCGTCGATCCGCGAGTCGAACCCGGCCGACACGAGCACGAGTTCGGGCCTGAACCGCTCGGCGGCGGGAACCAGCCGCTCGCGAAACGCGGCCACGATCTCCTTCCGGCCGCTCCCCGCCGGAAACGGGCAGTTGATCGTGAGCCCGGCGCCCGCCCCGCGGCCGGTCTCCGTGGCCAGGCCCGTGCCGGGGTAGAGCGGATGCTGGTGCGTGTCGAAGAACAGCACGCTGCCGTCCTCGAAGAAGATGTCCTGCGTGCCGTTGCCATGGTGCACGTCCCAGTCGGCGATCAGCACGCGGTGGATGCCGTGCACCGCCTGCGCGTGCCGGGCGGCGATGGCCACGTTGTTGAACAGGCAAAACCCCATGCCGCGCCTCGGCGTGGCGTGGTGCCCCGGCGGCCTCACGACGGCAAAGGCGTTGGCGACCGCGCGGGCCATCACGGCGTCGACCGCCGCCATCACTCCCCCGGCCGCGAGCCGTGCGATCTCGAGCGACCGGGCGGAGATCCGCGTGTCACCGGTGGAGAGGGTGCGCTCGCCGTCGGCCACGTCCTCGGTGGCGATTCGCAGGTAGTCGGCTTCGTGGCAGCGGAGGATCGCCTCGTTGTCCGCCGGCCGGGGATCAATCCGGTGGGCCCGGCCGAGGAGCCCCTCGGCCGTGAGCCGGTCGACGACCGCCGTCACCCGCGCCGGCTGCTCCGGGTGGCCGTCGCCGGTGAGATGCTCACCATAATCCTTGGAACAAACGATGCCCGTGGCCGTCCCGCTCATTGGTGTCGCTCCCTGCCCGCCTCCCGACGGCGTCGCCTGATCGCAATCCCCGGTCGTGCAGCGGCACTACGCATCGCTGCCCGGCCCCTCGGGCTCGAGGGCGTCGATCACCTCCACCATACCCGCCACATCGGCGGCCGACACGTTGATCGTGCGCCGGGTCGGCGGATCGACGCACGTCTCGTGGATCACCGCGGCGTCGATCGCCGCGAGCCCACGATAGCGGCGGATGCTGATCTCGCCCCGCACCCGCGACCGGTCCGCCAGCGCCGCGAGTTCCGGCTCCGAGAAGGCGAGCAGGAGTTCGCCAGCCGCCACCACTTCGCCCCAGGGTGGCCGCACCAGTTGCACCCGTCCCGCATCGAGGAGCGGCCGCATGAAGCGGTGAAAAAAGAGCAGCGTCAGAAACCCGCAGTGGATCCCGTCGGCGTCGGGATCCGTGAGCACGAGCACCCGGCCATAGCGGGAGCGGTGCGGGGTGCACTGGGCCTCCACGCCGGCGCCCACCGCGGCGATCAGCGGCTCGAAAAACGGATGCGCGAGCACCTTGGACCGCGACGCCCGCGCGGCGTTGAGAGGCTTGCCCTGCATCGGCAGCACCGCCTGCCGGCGGGGGTCTCGGACCCGCGTCACGGCCGCCGCCGCCGAATCGCCCTCGACCAGAAACAGTTCGGCTGAACCGCCGTGCTCCGCCGAATCCTCGAGCTTTGCCCGGGCCCCGAAGCGGTCGTGAAAAACCCTGGTCATCAGGTGGTCGCCGGGTGGTTGCAGGCGTGGGGGAACGCCGTCATAATGCCGAACTCGCGGGCGATCAACACTCGATCGTCCTTCGTGTGGAACCGCTCCTGACCGCGTGAACTCCCGTCGATCGCCTTCGTCCGGATTTCGGACGGCGTCATGGGTGTGGTCAGCTTCTGTGGTTCCTTGACGAACCTGCGGCCCATCCGGCCGACCACGCCAGCGCCCGTTCCTGCCGGCCTCGAAGCATCGCGGTGGTCGCGGTCCACCCCGAGGTCATGCCATGAATGCATGCCGCCTGCTTCGCTTCCTGCTCGTCACCATGACCGCTGCCCTCCCCCTGGCATCCGCCCGGGCCGGCACGATCGTCCGGTTCGACACGAATCTCGCGGTCTTCGACGTGGAACTCTTCGACTCGGCCATGCCGATCACCGTGGCGAACTTCCTGTCGTATGTCTCGGGAAGCTCCTACACGTCGACCCTCATTCACCGCAGCACCACCTACAATCGGGCCGACATCCAGATCATCCAGGGGGGCGGCTTCCTGCTCTCCGGAAACCAGCTGCTGCCGGTCGCCACGAGCGCCCCGATCGTGCTCGAGTCGGGCACGGCCACGAACCTCCGCGGCACGATCGCCATGGCCCGCGGCACGGCGACGGACAGCGCCACGAGCCAGTTCTTCTTCAACGTCCAGGACAACCCCGCCCTCAACGGCAGCTATGCGGTGTTCGGCACCGTCGTCGGTGCGGAGGGGCTCGCAGCGCTCGACGCGATCGGCGCCGTACCGGTCTACGACGCCTCGGTTCAACTCGGCTCCGCATTCGGTGAACTGCCGCTCACCAACCCTTCGCTGGCGCCTTCCAGTCTCGTGCT
Organism: Planctomycetaceae bacterium; assembly: GCA_046075685.1. Lineage (GTDB taxonomy): Bacteria > Planctomycetota > Planctomycetia > Pirellulales > UBA1268 > QWPN01. The sequence goes on from JBJTQP010000155.1 coordinate 4,576, forward strand.
CGTCACCAGCGTCACGGCCATGCCCGAGCCCTCGGCCGCGCTGCTGGCCGCCGTGGGCCTCGGCGCCGCCGCCACGTTCCGCCGCCGTCGGCCGCTTCGCACATCCACGCCGC
>JBJTQP010000156.1:0-3568 GCA_046075685.1 Planctomycetaceae bacterium
CCCTGGCGCTTGCGGCCGATCCAGAACAGGCCAAGCAGCGTCACCAGCGACGCCGCCACGAGCGGATGGCTCCACAGCTGCAGCCGCCGCACCGCCGGCGGCGGATCGGGCAGCGCCGCGAGCGACTCCACCAGCCCGGCGATCTCGTCGGGCCGCACCACCTTGCCGCGCGTCACCTGCGCGATCTCGGCGAGCACCTCCGGACGCGCCGCCCTGCCGATGCCCTCCTCCGCCGAGCCCTGCACGAAGATCGAGGCCTCGAGCGTATCGCCCGTCTCCTGGCAGGCGAGCACGACTTCGTGCGTGCCGGGTTCGGTCGGCGTGCACGTGGCCGCGAACACGCCCCACTCGCCGTCGCCACCAGGCGGGGCAAACCGCACCGTCTCGACGCCGCCGGAGGGGGCCGTGATCCGGGCGGTCACCTCGCCGCGGGAAAGCGGCTCGCCGCTCGGCTCCGCCACGCGGGCATCCAGGGCGATCGTCTGCCCGAGCTGCGGCTGCTCCGGCGCGAACGACAGGCTCATCCGCTCGCCGCGGGCCATGTTGCGGCGATAGGCCATCCAGCGGACGACCTGCCCCCAGAAGCGGTAGTGGTACTTGTCCTCGACGCCCTTCCGCCACCGCCAGGCGCCGTCGGTCGCCATGTAGAGCACCTTGCCGGCGCCGAAGGTCCGCGTCACGAGCAGCGGGATCCGGCCGTACTCGTTCGCCGCATCCTCGTGCACCGCGAGCACCTCGCTGCCCGCCTTGGCCCGGAGCACGGGGCCGTACCACTGGCCGCCCGGCAGGCTCTCCCAGATGGCGGTGTTCTCGGCGCCGCCGTCGGCGAGCTTCGTGAGCAGGCTCTTGCGGCCCGCCTCGGTGAGCACGAGCCGCCGCGGGCCATCGCTCGCCACGCCGTCGGGCCGCGCGGGGTCGATCACCACCGGGCAGAGCTCCTCCAGCGCCGTCGCCGCGAGCGAGGCCTGCTCCCCCCGCCAGCCCGGCATGAACACCAGGCCGCTCGCCTGGAACTCCACGAGCCCCTTGAGCAGCCTGCAGTCCTCGTCGGTGAGCTGACCCTCGCCGACGCCGACGTCGCCGAGAAACACGACGTCGTAGTTCGAGAGCTCGTCGAGACCGGAGGGGAACTTCTGGATGTAGTCCTGGGTGCCGCCGCCCCGCTTGGAAAGCCCGGGCTGGAAGAGCAGACACGAGACCTCGACACCCGGGTCACGCGAGAGGGCGTTGCGGAGGTAGCGGTATTCCCATCGCGGCACGCTCTCCACCACGAGAACCTTCAGGTTCTCCTGCCGGATCGCGATCGGCGCCGTGCGGGTGTTGTTGTCGGCGAGGATCTCGCCCGGCTCCACCGGAATCGAGAGCGTGACCGTGTAGTCGCCCACCGCCGGCGGCGTCCAGTAGATCCACTCGGTGACCGTCGCCATCGGCGGGAGCCGGACCTCCTTGACGAGCTTCTCCCCGGTGCTTGCGGCGAGCGTGGCCACCACCACCCGCTCGGTCGGCAGCGACGACACGACGGTGAAGGGCACGCGGACCGGCTTGCCCGCCACGCCCATCGTGGGGCAGTCGAGGCTCGCGAGGTCGAGGTCGGGGAGCTTCGTGGGGCTGCCGGCGGGCACCGCGTAGACCGGCACCTGCGCCAGCCGGAGCGCCTGCGCCGCCTCGAGGGGCGGGCGGCCCTTGTTCCAGTCGCCGTCGCTGGCGAGCACCACGGCGCGGAGCGCGGCGAACCGCTCGGCGACGTTCGCAAGCGGCTCGGCGAGGTCGGTGGCGGTGCCCGGCGGCGCGGCAGCCACCGGCTCGACCACCACCTGGAAGCGGGCCTCGAGCGGCTTCCACATCGCGGGCTCGGCGAGCGGCCCGACCGCCGCGCGGCGGGTCTGCGGGGCGGCGGTGCCGCCGCCGGCCGCCGCGACCACGTCCTGGGTGTCCATGCTCCGCGAGGCGTCGTGGAGCACGACCACGGTGGGCTTCTCGTCGGGCCGGTACTCCTCCACCCACTCCGGCTGATTGAGGAGCAGGGCGACCAGCGCGGCAATCACCACCCGCAGAAGCTCGACGAGCCCGGTGCCGGTCAGGAAGCCGCTCCGCCGCCACGTCAGAAACGACACCGCCACCACCGCCGCGACCAGCGCCGCCGAGATGCCGATCGTCCAGGGGGTCGTGAAGAACCGCAGCGCCTGCTCGTTCATGCCGCGGCCTCCAGCGGCCGCGGGCGAGCGGCGGCGCGATCGGCCGCCGCAGACCGTGGCAGGCTCAGCAGGCCCTCGCCGATGATCGCCAGCAGCATCGCGATCAGAAAGGCCCGCCAGATCTCCTGCACGAGGCTCGTGGTATCGCCGGCGGTGCCGGTGATCCGCGTGAACGACAGCCCGCGGAAGAGGCCGTCGATCCGCTCGTCGGCGACGGCCACCGATGCGTCCTCGGCGGCGGGCCGGTTGACGGCCACGAGCCGCTCCCCGCAGGCGAACACGCCGGCGTGCAGGCCGGCCTCGGTCGACGGAGCGGCCTGGTCGCCGGCCAGCCGCGTCCACGCCCCGCCACACGCCGCCGCGACGCCGGCGGCCGCCGGGCCGGCGTCGGCCTGCCGGGCGTTGCCCAGCGCCTCCAAGCCGCGGTCGATCGCCCGCTGCACGACGGCGTAGAGCACGATGCCCTGTGCCGCGAGCGACGAATCGCGGGGGGCGGGCGTGGTGGCCACGAAGGTGGCCCGCTCGTCGCGGCTGGAGCGGGCCACCAGCGGCACGGCGTTCGGCAGCGACGCCAGCGGCACGAGGTCGCCCGCGAGGCCGCACGACCGCAGCACCTCGACCTCGCCCAGCGGCAGCGCGGCGCCGGCCAGCGTGTTGGCGAGCAGATCCTGGTCGGTCCGCCACGATTCGGCGGCCAGTGGCGGGGCGTGGTCGGTCCACGCGGCCCACGAGCAGCCCGCGAACTCCGCAGCCGAGCTCCGCTCCGGCGGGAAGAACACGATCTCGCCGCCGCGGTCGAGAAACCGCCGCACGAGCTCCGCCTCGCGGCCTTCGGGCAAGGGCCCCTGCCAGAGCACCGCCGCCGCCGCATCCCACGCCGCCGCTGCGAGGGCGGCGCGGGGCACGAGATCCACCGGCGCCGCCGACTTGTCGGGGGCGATCGCCGCCACGAGCTCGAGCACGCGGCCGGCGGCCGGATCCTCGGCCACGACGAGCGACCGGCGCGGCGGCGGCTCGTCGTAGACGAAGAAAAACTCGTTGTCGGCCGGGTCGGAGTCGGACGGGATCGAGACCATCCCGAAGCCGCGTCCGGCCGCCGAGCGGCCCAGGGGGATGACATGGTTCTTGAGCACCGCCTCGCGCCCGGCGAGCTCGACGGCGACCGTGGTCGAGATGCCGCCGATCTCGAACCGCACCGGGATCGTCGCACGCTCACCATCCTCCTGCCGCGACACCGTCACGCTGACCACGAGCCGCCGATCCCGGCCGAGCGTCTCCAGCCGCACGCCCGACACGCGGACGGCGATGTTCCCCCGCGCCGGCGCGGCGTACGAGAGCAGCTGCACGCGCACCTGCTGCGGCAGCTTGGCCAG
>JBJTQP010000157.1:0-13592 GCA_046075685.1 Planctomycetaceae bacterium
TCGATCCGCCCCATGATCCAGTAGTAGCCGTCGGCGTCCTGGCGGGCGTTGTCGCCGGCCAGATACTTCCCCGGCACCTTCGACCAGTACGTCTCCACGAACCGCTCGTCGTCGCCCCAAATGCCGCGGAGCATCCCGGGCCAGGGCTGCGTCATCACCAGCCAACCGCCCTCGCCCTGCTCCACCGGCTGGCCAGCGGCGTCGACGATCTGCGGCACCACGCCGGGCAGCGGCAGCGTGCAGCTCCCCGGCTTCGTGGGCGTGCAGCCGGGAAGCGGGCTCATCATGATTCCGCCGGTCTCGGTCTGCCACCAGGTGTCGACGATCGGGCAGCGCTTCCCGCCGATCACCTCGTGGTACCAGATCCAGGCCTCCGGGTTGATGCCCTCACCGACCGTCCCCAGGAGCCGCAGGCTCGAGAGATCGCGGCCCTCGATGTGCTGCAGACCCCACTTCATGAAGGAGCGGATGGCCGTGGGCGCCGTGTAGAAGATCGTCGGCTTCTCCTGCTCGATGATCTCCCAGAACCGGCCTTCGTGCGGCGCGTTGGGAGCTCCCTCGTAGATCAGGATGCTCGCCCCTGCCGCCAGGGGCCCGTAGGTCACGTAGCTGTGGCCCGTGATCCAGCCGCAGTCGGCCGTGCACCAGAAGAGATCGTCGTCGCGGAGGTCGAACACCCACTCGGCAGTGGTCTTGGCCCAGAGGATGTAGCCCGCGGTGGTGTGCTTGATGCCCTTCGGCTTTCCGGTGGAGCCGCTGGTGTAGAGGATGAACAGCGGCGCCTCGGAATCCATCGGCTCAGGCGGGAGATCGGTCGGCTGGCCGGCGACCAGGTCGTGCCACCAGACGTCGCGGCCGGGGAGCATGTCGACGGGCTGGCCCGTCCGCTCGAGCACGACCACGTGCTTCACGGTCGTGGCCGGATGGGCTGGCGACGCCAGCGCCGCGTCAACGTTCTTCTTGAGCGGCAGCTGCGCGCCGCGCCGCCAGCCGCCGTCGGCCGTGATCACCGCCACGGCCCGGGCGTCATGGTTGCGGTCGGCGATCGCCTCGCTGGAAAAGCCCCCGAAGATCACCGAATGCACCGCCCCGATCCGGGCGCATCCGAGCATCGCGATCACGAGTTCGGGCGTCATCGGCATGTAGATCGAGACGACGTCGCCCTGCCTGACGCCGAGCTGCTTCAGGCCAGCCGCGAACCGGCTCACCTCGGCCAGCAGTTCGCGGTAGGTCAGGGTGCGCCGCTCGCCCGTCGGCTCTCCCACCCACGTGATCGCGACCTTGTCGCCACGGCCGGCGGCGATCTGCGCGTCGAGACAGGCCGCGGAGGCGTTCGTGCGGCCGTCGACAAACCACCGCGCCGCGGGCGGACGCCAGTCGAGCACGTCCGTGTAGGGCGTCGTCCAGGGCAGCTCCCGGGCCCGGGCATCCCAGAAGCCCCGCGGATCGCGGGCGGCCTCGTCGTGCAGCTTTCGGTACTCGGCGAGCGAACCGATGCGGGCCCGTTTGGAGAACTCGGCAGGCGGCGGGAACACCCGCGTCTCCTGCATCACGCTGGCCACCTTGCCACCGACGCCCGCTGTGTCTGCCATGGACCATTGCTCCTTGCCTGATGCCTGAATCCTCGTCACCCGCCCGCAGGCGGCCCATCATCCTCGCCGTCGCCGAACCCGATGCCAAGCGCCCGGGCCGCCTGCACGGCCGAACCGTGTGGATCGACGGTCGAGAGTCGACCGATCGCCTCGGCGATCGGCACGCTGGCGATGTCGGGCGGCCGGTAGCAGACCATCTCGCCGAATCGTCCCTCGTGGACCAGCCGGGCCGCGTGGGCTCCGAACTCCGTGGCCAGCATGCGGTCGAACGGCGTGGGCGTGCCGCCCCGCTGCAGGTGACCGAGCACCACCGTCCGGGCCTCCCGGCCGAGCCGCCGCGACACCTCGCCGGCCACGAGTTCGCCGATGCCCCCGAGCTTCACCTGGCCGCGGCCCGCCGCGCCGTCGTGCACGAGGCCGCCCTCGGGCAGATGCGCCCCTTCGGCGACGACGATCAGCGTGAACCGCTTGCCCTCGTGCTCCCGCTCCACGACCTTGCGGCACACGCCGTCGAACGTCCAGGCGATCTCGGGGATCAGGATGACGTCGCCGCCCCCGGCGATCCCCGCGTGCAGGGCGATCCAGCCGGCATGGCGGCCCATCACCTCCAGCACCATGATCCGCTCGTGGCTCGCCGCGGTGGTGTGGAGGCGGTCGAGCGCATCGGTGGCGGTCGCCACCGCCGAGTCGAAGCCGAAGGTGAACGCCGTGCCGCAGAGATCGTTGTCGATCGTCTTCGGCACTCCCACCACCGGCACGCCGTGCTCGTACAGCTGCTGGGCGATGCCGAGCGATCCGTCGCCTCCCACGCAGATCAGGCCGGCGATGCCGAGCTGCTGCACCGTGGCCCGTGCCCGGGCGAGCAGTTCCTCGTCGATTCCGACCCGCTGCCCCTCGCCCACGAGGGACGTGAACCGGCCCTTGTTCGTGGAGCCGAGAATCGTGCCGCCCTGGAGGAGGATGGTGGACGTGTTGCGGACGTCCAGCGGCATGTAGCTGACGGGGTCGACCAGCCCCTCGTAGCCGCGGAGGAATCCGAGGACGTCGTAGCCGAGCCGATCCGCCGACTTCGTCGCCGCCCGGATCACGGCGTTGAGCCCCGGGCAATCCCCACCCCCCGTGAGGATCCCGAGCGTGGGCTTGCGGCTCATGGCTCAGTGCTCGCCTTGTTCCGCCAGCCAGCGCTCCGCGTCGAGCGCCGACATGCAGCCGGTGCCCGCGGCCGAGATCGCCTGCCGATAGTAGTCGTCGGCGACGTCGCCCGCGGCGAACACGCCGTCCACGCTCGTCGCCGTGCGGAAGTGCCGCTTCCAGACGATGTACTTCTTGGGCGTGAGTTCGAGCTGGCCGTCGAGGAACGCGGTGTTGGGCGTGTGGCCGATCGCGAGGAACACCCCGGTGGCGTCGAGGGTGGTCTCGCCGCCGCCGACGGTGCTCGCCAGCCGCACGCCCGTGACGCCGGCGGCGTCGTCGCCGAGCACCTCGGCGAGAGCCGTGTTGAAGTGGATCGTGATCTTCGGATTCTCGTGCGCCCGGGCCGCCATGATCTTCGAGGCCCGCAGCTCGTCACGGCGGTGCACGAGGTGCACGGTGCTGGCGAACTTCGTGAGGTAGGTCGCCTCCTCGACCGCCGAGTCGCCCCCACCCACGACCACGATCGGCTTGGTGCGGAACCGGGGCAGGGCCCCGTCGCAGACCGCGCACGCGCTCACGCCGCGGTTCTTGAACCGCTCCTCGCTCGGCAGGCCGAGCCAGTTGGCGCTTGCCCCGGTGGCCACGATCACGCACTTCGCCTCGACCACGCCCCCCTCGGCCGGGAAGAGCTTGAAGGGCCGGCTCGAGAAATCGACCTTGAGGATGTCGTCGGTGACGATCCGCGTGCCGAAGTTGGTCGCCTGCTGCCGCATCAGCTCCATCAGTTCCGGGCCCGTCACGCCCTTGCCCTCGTGCGGCGGCATCATCATCCGCCGCTGCTGAGGAAGGGCAGAGTCGAGAAACCCGCCGAGGTCGCCGTGGGGAAAGCCGGCGTAGTTCTCCACTTCGCTCGTCAGCGCGAGCTGCCCGAGCGGCAGCGTGCCCGCCATCCGGTTCTTCTCGGAGATCGCCCCCTCGAAGACCAGCGGCTTGAGCTGGGCGCGGGCCGCGTAGGTGGCGGCCGACCAGCCGGCCGGGCCGCTCCCGATGATGACGAGCGTTTCGAGCGACGACGACATGCGATGGCTCCCCGGGATGTGACCGCCGGCCGGGCCGCATCGACGGAGGCCTGCCGGGCAGGCATGATGTACCTGTTCCCGCCGGACAGGAAAACCCGGCCCCCACAAATGCCGGAGCCGGACCCGCCATGAGCCTCCTTGCCGTCCTGCTGCCCAGTGCCGTGGTGCTCGCCGTCGCCTACCGGCTCTACGGCGGTCTCTTGACCCGGCTGTTCCGGCTCGACGACAAGGCAGCCACGCCCGCCGTGACGCTCCGCGACGACGTCGACTACGAGCCGATCGCTCCGCAGCTCCTGCTCGGCCAGCACTTCTCGGCGATCGCCGCCGCCGGGCCGATCGTGGGCCCGATCCTGGCGGGCGTCGCCTTCGGCTGGCTGCCGGCACTGCTCTGGATCCTGGTGGGCAGCATCCTCGTGGGGGGCGTGCACGACTTCTCGGCGCTGGTGGCCTCCGTCCGCCACAAGGCACGGTCGATTGCCGAGGTGGTCCGCGACCACATGAGCCGCCGCGCCTACGTGCTCTTCCTGGCATTCGTCTGGATCGCGCTGGTCTACATCATCGTGGCCTTCACGGACATCACGGCGGCGAGCTTCGTGGGCCGGCAGGTGCTCGAGAATGGCGAGCAGGTGTCGGGCGGCGGCATCGCCACGTCGAGCCTGCTCTACCTCGCCCTGCCCGTGATCATGGGACTCTGCATGCGGCACGCCCGGATGCCGCTCTGGGCGGCCACCGCCGTCTTCCTGCCGCTGGTGGGCGTGGCGATCTGGGGAGGGCAGAAGATCCCCTTCGACCTCGCCGCCGCCTGCAGCGCCTCCGATGCGACGGCCCAGAAGATCTGGGGCATGCTGCTGTTGGCGTATTGCCTCGTGGCGGCCATGGTGCCGATGTGGCTGCTGCTGCAGCCCCGCGGCCACCTCGGAGGCTGCTTCCTCTACGTGGCCCTCGCCGGGGCGGCCCTCGGCCTGATCGCGGGCGACCGGGCGCTCGGGGGCGTGTTTGGCGGTGACGCTGCGATCCGCTACCCCGCCTTCACCGGCTGGCAGGCGGCCAACGGCCAGCACCTCGTGCCGATGCTCTTCATCACCATCGCCTGCGGGGCCTGCTCGGGCTTCCACTCGCTGATCGCCTCGGGCACCACCAGCAAGCAGCTCCGCCGCGAGACCGACGCCCGGGTGATCGGCTACGGCACGATGCTGCTGGAGGCGATGGTCGCCATCGTGAGCCTGTGCTGCGTGATGGTGCTCACCGCCGACAGCCCGCTCACGAAGCAATCCCCCAACTTCGTCTACGCCCTCGGCATGGGGCAGTTCCTGGAAATCCTCGGGGTGCCGGCCACGATCGGCGTCTCGTTCGCGCTGATGGCCTTCACCACCTTCGTCTACGACACGCTCGACGTGTGCACGCGGCTGGGCCGCTACATCGTCCAGGAACTCACCGGGCTTTCAGGCCGGACCGGGGGCTGGCTCGGCACGGCTCTGACGGCGGGCGTGCCGCTGATTTTCCTGCTGCGGCCCAACCTCGACGCAAACGGAAACCCCGTGCCTGCCTGGAAGACCTTCTGGAGCCTGTTCGGGGCGAGCAACCAGCTGCTGGCGGCGCTCACGCTGCTCGGCGTCACCGTCTGGCTCTGGAGGACCCGCCGGGAGACGTGGGTCTGGCTGGTCACCGGGCTGCCGACGGCCTTCATGTACGTGATGAGCACCTGGGCGCTTGCCGGCATGACGCTGCCCAGGTTTCGCGGTCCGGGCGGCGGCTGGATCCTTCCGGTCGACCCCGTTCCCTGGGTGGGCCTCCTGCTGCTCGGGCTCGCAGCCGTGATGCTCGTCGAGGCGGCGCGGGCGATCGCGGGGGGATCACCGCCTGCGATCCGACCGCACCTGATCGCTGCTCATCAGATTCTCACCTGACGCTCGTCGCCGCCTCACAGCGGGCTGAAACACTCCGGCCACGCCGTCGCCATCGAGGTCCGCTTGCGACCCGTGCCCGATGGCGACCCTTCCCACCCGGAGTGTTTCCATGCCGTCTCCTGCCGTGCTCCACCCCCGTCGCCGCGGTTTCACCCTCGTCGAACTTTTGGTGGTGATCGCCATCATCGCCACGCTGATCGGGCTGCTTCTTCCCGCCGTGCAGAGCGCCCGCGAGGCGGCCCAGCGAAGTTCCTGCGCCAACAACGTCCGCCAGATCGCCCTCGGCGCCCTGAACTACGAGAGCGCCCGGCAACGGTATCCCACCAGCGGCGAAGGCGTGAACTTCTCCAACGGGGCCGACTGCCTCAACGTGAACTCGTTCTTCGTCCAGGTGCTGCCCTTCATCGAGGAGGCCGCAATCGCCTCGAAGTGGAACATGAAGCAGCCCTACTGGAGCCCTGCCAACCTCCCGATGGCGACGGCACAGATCAAGGCGTTCATCTGCCCCAGCAACAGCATCTCGCAAGACTCCTTTGGCGGCGGTGCCTCAACCGGAGGCACCTTCGGCCGCACCGACTACATGCCGGTCGCCTACACCGACCTCGCGCCCGTCACCGGCATCCGCGGCAAGCGGGTGGGAACGACGCGCAACAACTACAAGGAGGGCCTGCTCTCCTACAACCAGCGGACCCGCGTCGCGAGCGCCTCCGACGGCACGAGCAAGACGGTGATCTTCTGGGAAGACGCCGGTCGCGAGTCGCAACACGTCGGCAAGCGGGGCACGTCTCCGGCAGCGGGCACGATGGAGTGGGTGCGGGTTCGCGGTGGCCAGACGCAGGTGATCGCCGGTGGCGATGCCGACTTCCCCACCCCCAACCCCGCCGACATGCCACAGTCGAAGACCGTGCCCAACCGCTGGGCCGATCCTGACTGCGCCAGCGGGGTGTCCGGGCCGCCGAACGAGGAGACCGGCAGCCGCACCCAGCCGATCCTCAACAACAACAAGCACCCGCTCGGCGGTCCGCCCGCCTGCACCTGGCCCACGAACAACTGCGGGCCCAACGATGAGCCCTTCAGCCTGCACTCCGGCGGACTCGTGGCGGCCGGCCTGGGTGACGGAAGCGTGCGATTCTTCGGCGACACGATCGACGTGCAGACGGTGCGGCAGCTCTCCGATCCCGCGGACGGCGAGGTGCTGCCGACGCTCGACTGACGCATGAGACATCGACGCGCAGGTCTCAGAGCCTCCGGGAGGGTGCCGCCGCCCCCCTGGAGGCTCGCGCGTTGTCCCGCTGTGACCGTCGTGCCGCGACCTGGGGGCGATGAACCAGCGAGAGCATTCGCTGTGATCGCGCGATCGATCGGCTTTCTTTTGGCGCGTTTTACACAGCCACTCAGTGCAGGTGTCGCCCGCCAGGAATGAAAACTCGTATTCCCGAGGTCACGCGATGGGTGTTATCACTCGTTGGTTGCTCGCACGACCCATGAAGGAGGACACAATGAACACGCGGATTCGGCAATCAATGAAGTGGCGCTCGATGATGGCGTCCGTGACGTTCGTCGCGGGTATCGCACTCGCGGCGCATGCCGGTCCCCCTTCGCTCAGCACCAACCCGGGCAACCTGGCAATCTTCCCGGCAAAGGGACAGTCGCCCGAGCAGCAACGGGCCGACGAAGCCGCCGCATACGACTGGGCCTCCCAGCAGACCCGTTGGGATCCGTACCAGGCGAAGGCCGCGCTCGATCAGCAGACGAACGCCGCCGCGGCATCGGCAGGCGCCGCGCGGGGTGGAGCCATCAAGGGTGGAGCCGGCGGTGCGCTCGCGGGAGCGGCCATCGGCGCGATCGCGGGCGATGCCGGCAAGGGTGCCGCGATTGGCGCCACGTCACTCGGCCTGACGGGAGGCATGCGGTCGAGGCGGGCCATGAAGGCCGCCAGCGGCACCGGCGATGCGGCCGTCGCCGCATACCAGCAGCAGTTCGCCGTGTGGAACCGGAACTTCATGGCCGCCATGGAAGCCAAGGGCTACACCGTGCGATGAGCGGCCGGATGCCGGGAACCCGTCCTGCAAAGACCCATTTCAACGACTGACATCAACGCCCAGACGAAGGAGCCGTGCAATGCTGAAGCGATCGTTACCCCTCTGTGCCCTGATCCTGGCGGCACATCTGCTGGCCTCTGACGGCGCCCGGGCCGACCAGACGTGGATCTGCTCGGTGACCTCGGCTGTTGCGGTCGACGAGGACGGCACCGTTGGTCCGCCCGATCTGGGCGAGCGTGAACGACCCACATTCCTGCGGGTCGATGCGGGCAAGAAGGAACTCACCCTCCTGGCCCCGGAATCACGTCGCGGGGAGGTCACGAAGCTCGAATCGGTGCGTGAGAAGGACGGAACGCTCATCCTCTCCGGCATGGAGGGCGACCGGAACGTGAGCCTGCTCATCACAGCCGATGGCCGCATGACGCTGTCGGTGATCGCAGACGGCGTGGTGTGGTCGGTGTTCGGCCATGCCCTGCCGGATGGTGAATCGAAGCCTGCGGGCGAGGCGAAGTAGGCCTGCCACTCTTCGGCAAGCCGAGCGAACACGTCGCGGGCGAAGGCGCGCCGAAAATGCGCACGCACCTGAATGCGCGAAGGGCGCATCTCCGGCGGATTCGTCCCTGATCGTGCCCGACTCGTCCCTGCGCGCCTTCCGGCTCTTGCGTTCCAGGCGCGATGCCACTTCTTTATGTGGCTCGGTGCGTTTCTTCGGAAGAGCGCATGCGTGTTGAGTCACCCCGGGCCGGTCCGCAACCGGCGTGCCGTGAGTCCTTCGCGTTGCGGGCGTGAACGTGGCGGGCTGTCGCCCAGGGCACGTCGCGAACGCGGCACGGTCTCGTCATCCACCAGCAAAGGAACGCCGCAATGCCTGCGTCCGCTCGTCTGTCACTCGTCGCTCGTTCCATCGGTGTTGCGGTATTCGCAGGTCTGGTGACCTTCCTCGCCGTGCCAGCTTCTGCACAGACTGTCCGCTTTTTCAACTACACGACGACCAGCGGGCTGGGCAGCAACATCGTCAGGGGCATCTACGCCAGCGGCAGCACCGTCTACGCGGCGACAAGCGCCGGACTGAGCATCTCGACCGACGGCGGGATGACCTACACCAACTACGTCACGTCCACGGCGGCGGGCGGCCAGGATACCAGGGGCGTCTACGCCGTCGGGAACACCGTCTACGCGGCGACCACGAATGACCTGGCCATCTCGACCGACGGTGGGCTCACCTACACCGTCCGTAACAGTGCCAACGGGCTGGGCACCAGTTTCATCACGAGCGTCTACGCGAGCGGCAGCAACGTCTACGCAGCGACCAACGGCGGTCTCGGTATCTCGACCAATGGAGGAGCCAGTTTCACCAACTACACCACCGCGAAGGGTCTCGGCAACAACTTCGTGAACGGCGTGTATGCCAGCGATGGCACCATCTACGCAGCGACGTCGGGTGGCCTCAGCATTTCGACCACCGGAACCAGCTTCACTAATTCCGGCACCAGCAGCGGGCTCGGGAACAACCTGGTCCGGGGCGTCTACGCGACCGGCAGCACCGTCTACGCTGCCACGAGCAACGGCCTGTCCATCTCGACCAACGGTGGGAGCAGCTACACCAACTACACGACGGCCAACGGGCTGGGCAACAACAACTTGAATGGCGTCTCCGTGAGCGGCAGCACCATCTATGCGGCGACGAACAGTGGCGGCCTGGGCATCTCGACCAACGGGGGAACCAGCTTCACCAACTACACCGGCAGTGGCGGGATCAGTCCCGGCGGGCTGGGCAGCAACGTTGCCTATAGCGTCTACGCGAGCGGCAGCACCATCTACGTGGGGACAAGCGGCGGTGTGAGCATGTCGGTTCCCGGCCCGCTGGCGCTGACGTGGAGTGCGACCAACGGCACCTGGAACACACAGGCCTCCCAGGTCAACTGGCAGACTCGCGGCACCGCCTCGACGTTTTACGTGAGTGGCGACGCGGTCACGTTCGGCCAGACCGTGGGCGGCACGGTGACCCTCTCGGGATCGCTCACCCCCTCGGCCGTCGCCGTGACGGCCGCCTCGGGCACCTACACGTTCGCGGGATCGAGCATCAATTCCATCACCGGTTCGACCGGCCTCACGAAGTCCGGGGCCGGCACGCTCGCGCTCTCCGCCGCGAATTCCTACACGGGCACGACGGCGCTCTCCGCCGGCACACTCCGCGCTGGTGCCAACGGGTCGTTCGGAACCGGGGTGCTCGCCCTCGACGGCGGCACGCTCGCGTCGAACGGTTCGGGGACTCGCATCTTCACCAACCCCGTCGCGATCGGCGGCGACGTCACCTTCGGAGATGACACCGGGACGGGCGGGCTGACGCTCTCCGGCAACGTCGATCTCCGTGGAGCGATCCGCACGCTCACCACAGCGGCTGATGTGTCGATCAGCGGCACGGTCAGCAGCGGCGCCCTTACGAAGTTGGGCGCCGGCACCCTCACGCTCACGGCCAACAATACCTATACGGGAGCGACCACCGTCTCCGCCGGCACGCTCGCAATCGGCAGCGGTGGCGGCACGGGCGCCGTGACCGGCGACATCGTCAACAACGCCGCCGTCGCGTTCAACCGCTCCAACGCCCTGGTCTACGCAGGCACCATCAGCGGCTCGGGGTCGGTATCGAAGCGGGGGGCGGGCAACCTCGTGCTCTCGGGTACGAGCACGTACACGGGCGCGACGACCGTCGCCGCCGGCCGGCTCTCGGTGAACGGTGCGCTCGGCACGTCGTCGGTGGCTGTGCTGGCTGCAGCGACGCTCGGCGGCTCAGGATCGACCGACGGCCCCGTGAGCGTGACGAACGGCGGCACGCTTTCGCCCGGCAACAGCATCGAGTCGCTGGCCACCGGCACGGTGACGTTCACCTCGGGCGCGACGTACGAGTACGAGGTCGATTCGACGAATCCGCTGTCGCGTGGCAGTGCGGCTGACCTGCTGGTCGTCAACGGCGACCTGAACCTCGACACGGGCAATGGCTCGCTCCTTTCGATCACGGACCTTGCCGGCTCACCCAACCCCTTTCCGGCCGACACGAAGTTCGCCCTCGTCAACTACTCAGGGACTTGGAACGGCGGACTCTTCACCTACAACGGCAACGCCCTGCTCAACGGCGGCACGTTTCAGGTCGGCACTCAGCAGTGGATGATCGCCTACGACCTCTCATCGGCCGCCGGCCTCGACAACTTCACGGCCGACTATTTGCCCTCGAGCAGGTTCGTCGCCATCACGGCAGTGCCCGAGCCAATGCTGTCATGCATCGCCTTCGCGGGCCTGGCATGCGGTGGCTTCTCAATGTGGCGGCGGCGGAAGTGGGCCTGACGCCGCGGAGCGAATCTGACTTCAACGCGAGGGGAGCAGGTCACCATCACGGGCCTGCTCCCCTTGGTGTTTTCATGCCAGCCTCATTCCGCCCGCACCACTCTCCACACACGCCCGCCACTGCCACCCCCCGACCGCGAATACACCCTGGTCCGATCCGCCGACAGGCACCGACCGGAGGCCCACTGGCGTAGCCCCTCGATCTTGTCGCCCGCAGTGACAGCTACGGGGACGACGTTCTGTGCGGCCTGAACGAGCGGCACATCGAGTAGCGACGCCAGCCTGCAGCATGACTTGATTTCAGCCCCGGTCCAGTTGGCGTCATCCGGTCGGGCCTGCTTCGTGTCCAGCCCGTAGTGCCGCGTGTAGATGCCCCAGATCGCGTCCTTCTGATCACGGCTGGGCAACACGCCATCGAAGCGCTCGGCTCTTGCGAACTCGGGCGGCAACTTCGAGGCGTCGTTGCAGGTCTACCCCGGTGATAGACACTGGTTCCATTCACGGGAGCAGGTCATCAGCGTGCTGGTATAAACCGGCTCACGGCACCCGAAGCCAAGAGCGACCCAGTCGACCGTGCCCATTTCGGGAGATCGACCAGCATCACGTCGAGCAGGCACTCCGGCTCCGGGCCAGCGTCATCAAGTCCGGTCAGCACGAAGCTACGGCGGAGAATCTCGTGGGAATCCTCGCCGGTGACATGGGCCACGGCATCGATCAGTTCGAAGTCACTCACGATAGACCATCTCCATGGAAAGGGGGAAACGGGACAGGGAACACGCCCGGCAGCCAGAGAGGCCGACGGGAGAACGACGAGGGCCACCCACAGAGACGTGCTGGGGCGGCACGGACCAGATGCGCGTAGCGTTGTGGCGATGAGCCGTGTTGGCCTATACGGTATTCTCGGGCCATGTCATTGCGACGACACCGCATATCGCGCGACTGAATCGACAACTGCATCATGCGTCCTCGGATCTACGTCGATACATCAGTGTTCGGTGGCTGCGAGGACGTCGAGTTCATCGGGCATTCAGCAGCGTCTGGCATCAAAGGCCGCATCGAAGGCTGACACGACGGGGACGGCGTCTGCCAGCCATTGACCGCTGGCGCTTACGGCATCCTCGCGGCAAGCCACCCTCTCTCCGCCCGCAACGCCTCCGTCCTGCTGCCATAAGGACCTAGCACCGGCCCATCAACAGGCCCCATATCCGCCCACCAGTAGCCCTCGGCATCCGGCTCGACGTGGCTCGCTCGGGTGACCTGCAACTTCCCGAGTTCCCGCAGGTCAAGTGCCTCGTCGTAGATGCACCGGACGCCACCACCCTGGTACAGCAAATCCAACCCGCTCAGGTCCGCTGGCGGGCCTCGGGCTCTGACCCGGGGACCGTCCCCTTTCCCGCATCACACTCGGCCAAGCTCGTCCGGATACCGGCCGCGGACGGTGGCGAGGAACGCCTGGCACCAGCCGCCAAAGTGACCGACCACGCGGGTAGCCTGCTCCGCCGCCGCGGCGATTCGGGCCGGGTCAAGATCGAGGTCATACGCGTGGCGAAACAGGTGCCGGAAGCCCTTGAGTTCACGGATATCCCTCACCGCTTCGGCGGGCAGAAAAGCCGGCCGAATACCCTTCAGATCGAGGGTCACTCGTTCGATCAGCGTGTCGTGGTAACGACCGGTCTTCTGCAGATGGTTCTCGAACCCTTCGCAAAGCCGTTCAAAAGCCTTTTCGAGGATGTTGTAGATGCGGTTGATCTCGAAGGCCGCAGCCGCCCAGCGGCTCTCCGTCGAGTCCCGGAGCCGCGACTCCAGGATCTCAGCCGCCCGCCGCATCACACGGGCGTCCTGCTCCCAGCCGTCTTCGAGGATCTGGAGTGCTATCCGATCCATCGCTCTCCCTCGCGTTCAATGGCGGCCCTCAACCGAGTGCGATTCAGCATGCAGACATCGACCTCACGGCCCGCATCGGCGGAGAGCAGGCTCTGCAGATATTCGAGGCTCATGCCGGGCGGGAGCGACTCGAAGGCGACGTCCACGTCGGACCACTCGTGAAACCGGCCAGGCTTTACGAGTGATCCGTAGACCCATACCGCCGTGCCGGGAACATGCCTGGCGAGGGCCGCGGCGAGGAGGCCCCGCGTGTGGTCGGCGAGTTGCGCATCCCGCTGACTCTGCCGCTCACGTTGTGCTGCAAGCAACCACATGCTTGAATCCTACGCCCGGTCGATCGGCGGTGTAAAAAGCCACCGGAAAGCCGGCGGGCATCCGTCACGAGCATGCCGGCAATGCCGGACGACAGCAACTGGAGGGTCGCGATACCGAATAGCGGCACCGGTTTCGGTTCCTGCGGCCGAGGTGAGCCGAGTGGAAAGCTCCTCGAGCCGCGGCACGTGGGCTCCGCGGCGAGGGAGGGCCATTGGCCGGGCTATCGTTTGCCGAGCATTCGTTCGAGTTGATCGGCGACGCCCAAGGGCCCGGCCCAGCGGCGCATGTAGGTCTCGT
>JBJTQP010000158.1:0-6260 GCA_046075685.1 Planctomycetaceae bacterium
CCGACGCGCTCACGAGCAGATCCAAGAAGCCGCAGGGGCCGGGAGCAACAGCGAACGGCTGCAACTCGGTTCACCGACACGAAGTATAGGAGAAGCGGGCTCGCTTCAAAACCGCTCCGATGGCGGGTGCTCCAAAAGCCCCTCGTTCGAGGAGGGTCGGTGATGGCGTGGTCGCCGACCCGGTACACTCGTCGCGGTGCAGAGCGGCGGAAACGACTGCGAACGCGAGCGTTCGCCGCCGCACGGAGCAGGGGCGGTGGTGGAGAGCAGCGGCATGGATCCGTCGCATGATCAGCCCAAGGGCGAGGTCGTGTGCCTCCTGGAGGAGGCACGCCATGGCCACGATGAGGCCTTCGGGCGGCTGTTTGAAGCGTTTCGCCGCCACCTGCTGCTCCTCGCGCACCACGAACTGCCGCCGCTCCTGCGCGGGAAACTCGGGGCCTCCGACCTCGTCCAGGAGACCGCCGTGGATGCGAGACGGGCCTTTTCCGCATTTCGCGGCTCAACCGCGGAAGAGTGCTTCGCCTGGCTGCGGTCCATCCTCCGCAACAACGTCGTGGACGCCGTTCGCCGCTACGGCACCTCCCAGAAGCGGGCGGCGGGCCTCGAAATCAGCCTGGCCAGCCCGACAGGCCGTCGCGAAGGAGCCGTGCTCGAGGCGCCCCGCGGGCTTCCGGATGCCTCGGTGATCCGCAGGGAGGAGGCGCTGGGTGTCGCCTCCGCGATGGCGCGTCTCGCTCCCGACCACCAGACGGTCCTCAAACTTCGGTACTGGGAAGGCCTTTCCTTCGGCGAGATCGGCTCCCGAATGGATCGATCAGGCGATGCCGTCCGCAAGCTCTGGTATCGCGCGGTCGCTCGGCTCCAGGAGGAGATGCGCGAGGAGGAGACGCGCGGCGACTTTCCCCCCGGGCATGGTGATGCCGGATCGTTCCACGCGGCGACCCTGCGGCAGGTTCGCACCTCGTGAGGAACGACGATGGCAGCGGATCCACCCGATACGGAGCCCGGGGCCGATGAACCAGCCCCCGAGGACATCGACAGGGCCGCAGCGATCGACGACTTCTTTGGTGGATTCGCCGGGCAGACGCCGGGCGACGTGGGGCGGCTTGCTGCCGGCACCAGCCCGCTTCCCGGCTCGCTCGATCTGCTGCTCCTGCTCCGTCAGGCCGGCGCCAGTGGAGCAGCGCCCCCGGCGACCGCGCCGGATCGGATCGGCCGGTATCGGATCGTGCGGCTCGCAGGCCGTGGGGGTTTTTCCGTGGTCTGGGAGGCCTTCGATCCCGTGCTTCGCCGCCGGGTCGCGGTGAAATCCTGCTCGCCAGACGCACTGGTCTCGCCGACCGTCCGCCGCCGCTTCCGACGGGAAGCCGAGTTGGCTTCCCGTCTCAGCCACCCGCACATCGTCACCATCCATGAGATCGGCAGCGACGACGGCCTCGACTTCATCACGACGGAGTTTTGCGCGGGTGGATCGTTGGCCGAGTGGCTGGCCCGGCACCCCGGCCCCGTGCCCCCCCGCATCGCCGCCCGGATCGCACAGGCCGTCGCACTGGCCTCCGCCCACGCCCACGACGCCGGTGTCGTCCACCGCGACATCAAGCCGGGAAATGTCATGCTCGCGCCCGTCGCTGGCCGAGACGCCGCCCACGAGATCATTCCGCCGGAGACCGTCAAGGCAGAAGCGGTCGCGGGGGCTCCCCTGACGGTCAAACTCGGCGATTTCGGACTCGGCTGCCTTGACGATCCGAGCGACAGCCATGATCCGCTCACCCAACTCACGGCCGACGGCGCCCGGCTCGGGACGCCCGCCTGGATGGCCCCGGAACAACTCGACCGCACGTTCGGCCCCGTTGGACCGGCGACCGACATCCACGCGATCGGCCTGCTCCTCGACCTGATGCTCACCGGCCGACCGCTGCGCGGCGGCACGACCGACGTGGAGACCTACCGCGAGGTGCTCCTCGACGATCCCGTCGCCGCGGACCGGGTCGTCCGCGGCGTGCCCGCCGACCTCGCCGCCGTGTGCCTGGCGTGCCTCGCAAAGCGTCCATCGGACCGCTACGAGACGGCGGCCGCGCTCGCCGATGACCTGGGCCGCTGGCTCGCGGGGCTGCCGACGCGGGTGCGGCCCCTGTCGCCGCTGAAGCGCATCGGCCGCGGCATCGCCCGGCGGCCCATGATCGCCGGGCTCATCGCCGCGGCGTGCCTGACCACGGCGATCGCCGGCTGGGCAGCGGTGGATCGGTCGCGGGAGCGACGGACCGCCGCGGGCCAACGCGAGGAGATCATCCGGCAGAACGCCGCCGCCGAACTCCGCCGTGGCTTCGAGTCGCTGCGGTCGGGAAACGTCGCCGGCGCCCTCGACCAGGTCGAAAAGACGCGTGCCCTCGATCCCGGTCTCGCCGGCTCGCTCGCCACCCGCTGGCTCGAGCGGCGGATCCACGGGGAGCGGGAGATGCTCCTAAAGCCGACGCCGCGCCCGGCGGGCTCGCGACAGCGGCCCGACCTCCACTCGATTGCGATCTCCAGGGATGGGCAGACCATCGCCGCCGGCGGGGCCGACGGCGTGCTCCGGATCCTGCGCCGCGGCACCGAGAACCCCGCGCTCACCCGAAACCCCGCACTCACCGAGATTCCCGCTCATGACGAGATCAACGACGTCGCGATTTCCCCCGACGGACGGCTGGTGGCGTCCGTCGGCCAGGACGGCAGACTCCGCTGGTGGATGGTCGCTGCACCCGACCGGCCCGCCGGTGAGGCCCCGCCGGCGGGATGCCCGCTCTACGGTGTCGCATTCTCCGCCGATGGGCAGGCGCTCTCCTACGGCGGGGAGGATCGCGTGCTTCGCCGCATCAGCGTGGCGGACCCCGCTCGGGTGCATGAGGTGCATCGTCTCGCCGCTCCCGACGGAAAGTCTCCCGAGATCGAGTCGCTTGCCCGGACTGGCCGCTCCGTGATCGTGGCATGCGGCGGCGAAATTGCGGCGATCGACGAAGACGACGGCGCCGTGCTCTGGTCATGGCAGCACAAGGATGCTTCGATGACCGGAGCGGTGTTTCACTCCGTGGCGGCTTCGCCTGACGGCAGGCTCGTCGCAGCGGGCGGAACGGATCGCGAAGGCGGCATCTGGGACGCGCTGTCCGGCATTCACATCGCGCTGCTGCCGCCGCATCCGAACTGGATTCAGGCCTGCCAGTTTTCCGACGACTCCGGCCTCGTGGCCACGGCCTGCCGCGATGGCGTGGTCCGGGTCTTCGACGTGTCGAGCCGCGAGCCTGTCGCCAGGCTGGTGGGGCATGCCGGCCGGGTGTGGGACGTGGCGTTCGAGCCCGAGGGCACGCTGCTCACGGTGGGTGCGGACGGCACCATGAGGCGTTGGAATCGCCCGGCTGACCGTTCGTCCTCCGCCGTGCATGAGATCCTCAGCGCCGGCCCCACGATCCGCTCTGTTCGTGATGCGACCGTGACGCCGGACCGGCTCCAGCTCGTGGCCATCCGAGCCGACGCGGCGCCGATCCTGGTCGACGCGGCAACCGGGACGACACGGGAGCTGGCTGTCGGGGATCGGCCGCCATACGACGGCATGGCCGTCGATCTGGTTCACCACCGGGTGGCCTTCGGACTCAACGGCGCGAATCGGGGATCCGTTCCCGTGGTCGTGTCCTTGGACGCCGACGCCCCAGCCGAGCCGCGGCTGTCGCTGCCGGGCACCACGGCGGACGTGGGGCCCTACGTCTGCTGGACGCGACGCGGCCAGCTCGTCACCCACGCCTCCGACGGCGGCGTCTACGCGTGGCCGTCCACCCTCGATCGCGTCTCACAACTCACCCGCTGCGAGGCGGGCTGCTTTCGCGTGGAGGCTTCTCCCGCGGGGCCACTCCGAATCGCAATCGCCACTCGTCCAGGAACCGTCGTGCCGTGCGATCAGCGTGGCATCCCGACGGGCTCGCGGGTCGCGTTGCAGAACGCGCCCGAACAGATTTCGTCGCTGGCATGGTCGCCGGACGGGAGCCGGCTCGCCTGCGGATTCCGCACCGGGGCGGTTTCCGTGTTCAACGGCCACACGGGGCTCCTGATCGGCACTCTCGCCCCTCACGAGCGGCAGGTCGTCGACGTGGCCTGGTCGGCGGATGGCCGCACCATCCTCTCCGCCGACGCAGAGAGCGTACGGGTCTCGGATGCAGCCACCTTCACGGCCTTCGACGAACTGGAACCGGGCTGGCGAATCGAGACGATGTGCGTGTCACGCGACGACCGGTTCGTGGTGATCGGGGGCCATGCCACACCGCCAGGTCAGGTCCCGCAGGGGAGGCTCGCCCTGATCGATCTGGCAACGCCATGAAGCAGCCCTCACGTGCATCCCCGGCGAGATCGCGGCGTCATTCTCAGGGCATGACGCTCGTGGAGCTGCTGGTCGTGGTGGCGATCATCGCCACGCTGATCGGCCTCCTGCTGCCGGCGGTGCAGAGCGCCCGGGAGGCGGCTCGACGCAGCCAGTGCCTTTCACACCTCAAGCAGATCGCACTGGCGTGCCATGCCCATGCCGCCACGCACGGCCGGCTTCCGTCGGGCGGGTGGGGCGGCGCGTGGACCGGCGACCCCGACCGCGGCTTCGATGAGCGGCAGCCGGGCGGATGGGTCTTCAACCTGCTGCCATGGGTGGAGCAGGGGGGGCTCCGCGATCTCGGGGCGGGCATGACCAGTGCCGATGCCAAGGCCGACGCCGCGGTCGCGAGACTCACCACACCGCTGCAGCTCTTCGTCTGCCCGTCGCGGCGGACGCCGATGATCTTTCCCGTGAAGAGCGAAGTCGACTTCTGGGTGGTGGCCGTGCCGACGTCGGTCAAGCGACACCCCGAAGCCGTCGCTCGTGGCGACTATGCGACGAACATGGGCAGCGGCGTGCGGCCCTTCAACTACCAGGGAGGCGGCTCATTCCAGCCCGCCACACTCGCCGACCGGGCAACCGACGCGGAGTGGAAGTCGAGCTTCGGCCCCGATCCCGACGGGGTGATTTTCCGCCGCAGCAGGATCCGGCTTGCCGACATCAGCGACGGCACGTCCAAGACCTACCTCGCGGGCGAGAAGTATCTCGACCCTGCGAAGATGAGCACCGGCATGTCCGACGACGACGACCAAAGCCTGTTCTCGGGGTTCGACCGCGACGTGGCTCGTGTCGGCTGCGTGCCGCCCTACCGCGACCGGGCTGGCTTCGACCCCAGGGATATTCACGGCGGCTACCCGGTGCCCCTGGCCTACGGCAGCGCCCACCCCGACGCCTGCGGGATCGCCATGACGGACGGTTCGGTGCGGAGCGTCGAGTATGCGATCGATCCCGCGGTCCACCGCGGGCTCTCGTCACGAAACGACGGACAGGGCGAGTGATCCATGACGTGCACCGTGGAATGGCTCCCCCCGAACGATGAGCAAAACCGCCGCGGCCGAATCATGTGAACCGCTGGCCGGCACGAGGACGTGTTGCCGACCCTCACGTGACCATTTCATACTCCAGGCCGCCTGCTGATGAAGCGTAGAGACGAGTCGGTAGACCTGCGAAAGAGGAGCTGCACCATGCATCGTGGTCCCCGCCTGATCGTCGCGATGAGCCTGATGGCCGCTGTGGCCGACGGGGCACCGGCTCATGCCCACCAGGCCGCCTCGGCGGCCTCAGGGGCGGGGCCTGCTCCGGCCGCCACGGCCCCGGCAGCGGCGCTGCACGTCGTACCGTTCTTTCGCCCCGAGGATCCGCCGGGCCGGTCGCTCGACGCCAACCTGTTCGTGCAGACGTCGGCCGAATACCGGGCCTGCTGTCTCCAGGCCTACAACCTCGCCGGCCTCCGGCTCGCCGCCGCCGTCGCCACGACCACCGCGCCGCCGAGCACGCTGGCCGTCGTGCTCGACCTCGACGAGACGGTGCTCGACAACGGAGCCTTCCAGTCGATGATGATCCGCAGCCGGCTCGCCTACGACCAGCGGCTCTGGGACCTCTGGGAAGCCGAGCACTGGGACAAGTGGGAGCTCGTGCCGGGGGCCAAGGAGTTCATTCTCGACGCCGCGAAGGCCGGCGTGCACGTGATCTATATCAGCAATCGCAACGAGAAGTTCCGCGGGCCGACGAAGCGGGGCCTCGAGCGGCTCGGCCTGCCGCTGGCCGACGATGCCCACCTCAAGCTGGCGAGCGACACGAGCAACAAGACCGCGCGTCGGGCCGAGGCTGAGAAGGCCTTCACCGTGGTGCTCCACGTGGGCGACAACCT
>JBJTQP010000159.1:0-6235 GCA_046075685.1 Planctomycetaceae bacterium
AACAGGGCCAGCATCACGAACACGATCACGAGCCCCTGGAGCCCGTTCTCGATCAGCATCCGCAGGCGGTCCTGCACGTCCACCGACTGGTCGGACCAGGTCGTGAGCGTGTAGCCGGGCGGCACCTTGGCGTCGGCCACGTACTTCTTGACCGCCGCGACCATCGCCAGGAGATCCTCGCCGGAGCTGCGGTCGATCGAGACCACCATGCCCGGGCGGCCGTTGATCTGGTTGGTGGAGGCCACGTCGGCAAACTCGTCGCGGACGGTGCCGAGGTCGCCCACGGTGAGCACCAGGCCGTCGGGGAGCGTGACGAGCGGCAGTTTCGCGATCTCCGCGCCCACATATTTCTTGTTCTTTCCGCGGAGCAGGATCTCGCCCCGCTCGCTGCGGATCGTGCCGCCGGGCAGTTCGAGGTTCTCGCGGCGGACGATGTCGGCCACCTTCTGGAGCGAGAGGCCGTACTTTCGGAGCGTCTCCTCCGAGATCTCGATGTCGATCTGGTAGTCGCGGGCGCCCATCAGGTTCGCCGCCGACACCGCCGGCAGGGCGAGGAGATCGTCCCGGACAAGCTCCGCGACATCCCGCAGTTCGAGCTCCGCCTCGGTGTCGAAGGCGGCCCCCTCGGGGGCGAGCACGCCCACCTTGATCGCCGGCGTGCGGAGCGTGACCTGCTCCACCTTGGGGTCCTCGGCGAGTTCGGGCATGCTCGGGATCCGCTCGACCTCGGACCGGATCTCCCCGAGCGTCTTCTGCACGTCCTTGACGCTGTCCTGGAGTTCGAACACGCAGTAGCCCATCCCCTCCTGGGCCACGCTCGTGATCTTCTTGATGCCCGCGACGCTGCGGCAGGCCTCCTCGATCTTCTGGCAGATGCCCTCCTCAACCTCTTCGGGCCCGGCCCCGGGATACGGCACGGTGACGAGCACGATCTCGAGGTCGAACTCGGGAAACACCTCCCGCCGCATCGACGCGAAGGCCATCGCCCCCACGAGCAGGATGGCGATGACCAGCGTGTTCATCGCCGGCATGTTGCGGACGGTCCAGCCGACGATCGCCCTCACGTCGCATCCTCCCTGGTGCGAACCGCGGCCCTCACCGGCTTCTTGTCGGCAGCCTCAGCCTCGACCACGGCCATGCCGTCCCGCGGGGTGGCGATCTGGCTGACGACGACGCGGTCTCCTGGCAGCAGGCCGGACGTCTTCGACTCGAACACGAGGCGGCCGGCCACGGCCTGCACCGGCCGCGGCTTCAGGATTTCGAGCCGGCCGTCACGCATCACCCAGACCTCTCCGTTGGGCCGCTGGGCCTCCTCGGGAAGCGAGACGAGCGGCTCGGGCGAATCGACGTGCACGTGCACCTGCACGAACATCCCGCGCATCAGCGACCGCGGCGCCGTCGCCGGGAGGTTCGGGATCGCGGCGCCGTAGCGGTCGAGCGCCCGCACGGCGGCCGGATCGGACACGATCACGCGGCAGGGAAGCGTGCGGGTCTTCTCGTCGAGGCCGCGGCCCTGCTGCCGGGAGAGCACGCCATCCCACTCGAAGGCGGCGTCACCGATCGTGAACGTGACCGTGGCCGGCGCGTCGAGCGCCTCGCGATCCGCGGCGGGGTCGACCTTCCGGCCGCCCCAGATCCGCGCCACGTCGTCCATCTCGAGGCTCGTCCGCACCTCGGTGACGCCGATGTCCTCGATCGTCACGAGCGGTGCGCCCTTGGCGACGAACGATCCCGCCTCGACCTTGTCCTCCACGATCAGCCCGTCCATCGGGGCGGTGATCGTCGTGCGTGCCAGATCGAGCCGTGCCTTCTCGAGCATCGTGGCCGCCAGCGACTTCGCCTCGGTGAGCTTGTGCCGCCGCTTCTCCAGCACCCGCCGCTGACCGCCCAGCGTGGTCACGGCGTTTGCCGCCGTCAGCTCCTCGCGAATCGCCCGGTCGTGCTCCGATTCCGTGACGATGCGGCTGGCCTTGAGACCCTCAAGCCTCGACACTTCGCGGCGGGCGAGGTCCACCTGGCGGCGGGCCAGGTCGAGCATCTCGGCGTTCTGTTCCGCTTCGGCGTCGATTTCCTCGATGGCCAGATCCGCCTGCTTCTGTTCCCGCTCCAGCCGCTGCACGTCGAGCTCGTAGTCGCGGGCGTCGATCTGGAAGAGCACCGTGCCCTTCGCCACCACCTGCCCTTCGTTGCACGCCGCCGACTTTTCAGCCACGCGGCCGGCGACCTCCGCCGCGAGCGTCACCTCCCGCAGCGGCACGACCACCCCGTCGCTCACGATCGTCAGACCCTCGGCCACGTCGTCCACCGGCACGGTGCGGACCGGCATCGCGGCCGCCGGCGGCTGCTCCTTCCGCGGAGGCGGCGACTGGCTGCCCATGAACAGAAAGGCGGCGATGCCGGCCCCGAGAATGACCAGCGGCGTGATCCAGCCGAGGAGCGTGCGAATCATGCTCATGCAATGTTTCCGGGAACGGTGGTACCGATCGGGCGGGCGAGCGGCTCGCCCACGCCGAGCGCGGCGAGGGTCAGGCGGGTGACGTGATCGGCGATCGCGTGGGGCGTGTGGTAGGCGTCGATCTCGCCGGGAGGCACGAGCATCGCGACCACGCCCCCTGCCGCCCGGTAGTGGAAGCACTGGCCGATCACGCTCAGGGCCACGCGGCGGAGTTCGAACGGCGGCAGCGAGCCTCCCGCGAGGTCGTCGAGGATGCCGAGCAGGATCCCGAAGTGGGGCCGGATGTAGTCCTCCACGAGCTCACGGCAGGCTTCCGTGGGGTGCAGCACTTCGCGCATCATCAGCTTCACCTGCCACGGAGCCTGGTCGTTGCCCAGCATCCGCTCGAGCAGGCTGCCGACGGAGTCGCGAAGCCGCACCGAGGCCGGCGTGCCGGGCGACCATTCGGGCCACGGCACCTGCCGAACCCGCTCCTCGTGGGCATGCTTCACGCTCTCGATGTAGAGCCGGTGCTTGTCGCCGAAGTAGTAGTTCACCGCGGCCACGTTCGCGCCCGCGGCGGCGCAGATGTCGCGGACGGTGGCAGCCTCATAGCCCCGCTCCGCAAACTCGCGGCCGGCGGCGAGCAGAATCCGCTCCCGGGGGTCGCGGGCGTCGTCGGCAACGGGTCCGGGGCGACTGTGGGCGGGCATGCTGCAGGGTCGCACCAGGGTCGGGGCGGGAAACGACGAATTCAAACAGCCGTTTGAATCGATTGTATGAAGCGAAACCGCAGCGGCAAACGGTGATTAACAGCCGGATTCGTCGGGGCGCTGCCGAACATCGCAGCATCCAGCCACCCGCAGGCCCGCGTCAGCCCCGCAGCAGGTCGCGGTAGCGATCGAGGAAGTGGGAGGCCACCTCCTCGTTGATGTGGCCCCAGGCCTCGTTCACGAGGTCGCCGGCGAGCAGGCCACCCGCGGCCTTCGACGCAACCGGTCCGGTCGCTCGCCTGCAGGTCGGCCTCCACCGCGGCCACGAGCGGCTCCCAGATCTCCGCGATGGCGTCGACGAATCCCTTGTGGAACCGTGCCCCGACACCCGCCGCGGAGAGGTCGTGCCTCAGCCGGCCCTCGGGCACGACGAGCAGGTTCATGGCGTCGGTGAGGAGGATGTCCTTGAGGCCGTCGAGCGTGGTCGCCGACTCGGTGCCGCGAAACGCCACCACCACGTTGGCCTCGTCCACGCCCAGCCAGGCCTGTGTGTTGTCCACGCTGAACAGCCGCGCCTCGAGGCCGAGCGTGTCGCGAAAGGCCGTCTGCCCCGCGGCCTCGGGGAGATACGCCAGCGCGCTCGCCTCGCAGAGGAACCGTGCGCTGTCGCGATTCCCCAGCGGTTCCTCCCGCAGCGTGAACTCAGTTGACATACCGCCGCTCCACGCCCGCGTCGGCCGCGGCATTCTTCCAGCGGCGGAGGATCGCCGTGGGCACGTCGTTGCCGGAGACATCGACCTGCCTCAGCCGCGGCGGCGGCGCATCGAGAAACCGCTGCACGCCCTCGGGCGTGATCCTGGTCCGGGCGATCCGCAGGCTCTCGAGCTTCGGCAGCCGGGCCAGGGTCGCGAGGCCCGCATCGGTCACCGCCGTGTCGTTGAGCGTGAGTTCGCGGAGCTGCGGCAAGTCGGCAAGCAGTTCGAGCTTGGCGTCGGTGACGTCGGGATTGCCCATCTCGAGGATGGCCACGTCGGGCTTGTCCGCGAGGAACGCGTAGCCCTGGCGATCCCAGCCCGTGAGGTTCAGGGCCCGCTCCCCATCGATCACCCGCTCCCGTTCACCAAGGCCGACGATGGCGAGATAGGCCCGCTGGGCCACGAAGGGAGCGAACCCGAGCACGAGGCCCACGCCGAGCAGGGCGACCGGGGCGAGCAGTCGCCGCACGGGCCTGCGCCGCAGGAGCACGCCGAGTCCGCGGCCCGCGGCCCAGAGGCCGCCCACGGCCAAGGCGAGCAGGCCCGCGAAGATGAACACCGCTCCGATCTGCTCGCTGATGATCCGCATCCGTGCCGGCACGACGGTTCACTCTACGGCACCTGCGGACCCGACAAGAGGTCCCGACGTCAGCCGACCGCGAGCACGGCCTCCGCGCAGCGGCGGCCGCTGCCGAGGGCGCCGTTGATCGACGCGGCGGCGCAGTGATCGCCGCAGATCCAGAGGCCGCCGGCCAGCCGCGGCTCGGTCACGCGGGCCCGCCGCGCCGCCGGCGACTCGTCCGGAAGCGCCCGGGGCACCTCCACCGTGGCCAAGTGCCGCCAGCCCTCGACCTGCCCCCCAAACCAGCCCGCCGCCTGCCGCTTCACGGCCTCGGCCACGTCCCCTGTCGCCACGCCGTCCCGCACCGACACCGTCACCAGCGACCGGCCGGGCGGCGCATACGCGGCCGCCACATCCGACGGCACCGTGAGGTTGTCGATCGGGCCATCGTCCTCCGCGCTCACGACGAGCGTCCGCGAGGCGAGCGGCGAACGATCCGCCGCAAACGCGACGAGCCGGGTGCTCTTCCAGCTACGGCCGGCCACGCTGCCGCGCAGCTCCTCGGGCAGGATCCGCCCCGCCGCAGGTCCATCCGTCGCCACGATCACGTCGCGGGCCACGAGCGTGCTGCCGTCGTCGAGCGTCACCCGCTCCGGCTCCACGCTCCGCACCCGCGCGCCGAGCCGCACACTGCCCTCGGGGAGCCGCGCCGCGAGTTGCCGGGGCATCCCGTCCATGCCCCCCGCCGGCAGGCAGGCCCGCCCCAGCGAAAACATCGCAAAGTCGAAGAGAAACACCGCCGCCGCGGTGTCGAGCGCGCGTTCGAGAAACACGCCGCCGAAGAAGGGCACGAAGAACCGCCGCACGAACGCCTCGGAAAAGCCCCGCAATGCGAGCTCTTCCCGCGTGGTCCGCTCGCGATCCCGCGGCGGCGTCTCCGGATCGATCGTCCCCGACCGCACTCCGCGGATCGCATCGCCGCGAAGCCTCGCGGTCCGCAGGGCGTCGCCGAGGCCTACGGTTCCGCTGAGCAGCGAGCCGACCGCGGCCAGCGGCCGCCGCCAGGGATCGCTCACCCGCACGAGCCGCCCGCCCGACGCGATCAGCGCCCCGGGCTCGAAGCGGCCGAGCGCAAGCGACTCGAGGTCGAGCTGCCGCCGGCCCTCCGGATAGGCGTCGTTGTAGACCTGGAAGCCGCGGTCGATGCGGAAGCCTTCCACGGTGTCGGTGGCCACGCGGCCCCCCGCGCGATCGGCGGCCTCGAGCACGATCACCCGACGCCCGCGGCGGACGAGCTCACCCGCGCAGGCGAGGCCCGCGAGGCCGGCGCCCACGATCACGCAGTCGAGCGGCGTGCTGCTCATCGCCCGCCTCCCGCGAGCCGCTCTGCAAGCGTCGTGCCCGCCGCCACGCCACTGGAAAAAGCGCCCTCCACCCGGGGCCCCGCGAAGGCGTCGCCGCAGCAGAGGATCGGCGGCGCCCACGACACGGCCACGAAGGGATCGGGCAGGATCGTCGTGGGCGTGGCGAACTTCCAGCGGTGCACCGACCGCTCGACGATCGCCGTTCGTGGATCACCGTCGATCCACTGCCGAACGGCGTCGACGAGCACCGCGGCCACCTCGTCGGGCGGCACGTCGAAGTGCTCGCGGCTGAAAGCCCCGGTGGCATGCACCGTGAGCGCGGGCACGGCCGAGATGCCCTTCTGGTGATTGTCGGCCACCCAGGCCACCGGCCCGGCCGCGTCGTTGCCGAACTGGACGGCCCCCGG
>JBJTQP010000160.1:0-9244 GCA_046075685.1 Planctomycetaceae bacterium
CGACCGGTTCGTTCACGGTCACCATCAGCGGGACGAACAATGCGGCCGGGATTGTTGTGAAGAGCGGCTCCGTTGGGCTTGCAGGAACAGGCGTGGTTCCACTCGGGAGTGGCACGGTCACGGTGATGCCGGGTGCCGCAATCGGCTTGAACTCCACCTCGCGGATCACCCAAGCCACCGGTGGACGGCTTGTTTTGGACGGTGGCACCTTGTTTCACATCAACTCCAGCACAAGCGCCGTCTCTGCGTGGACGGCTCTTGGTTCGGGGATTTTGCTGACTTCGAAAGGCGGGACGGTGTCCTACTCGGCCCTGCCGATTTCTCCGGCCCCAAGTACGGTCACGATCTTCAGCGGCGTCATCGAAGGCCAGGACGGTACGACAACAAACGGTGGCAGGCAGACGCTGACGAAAACGGGAACAAGTGAGTTTCGAGTCCAAGGTTTGGCGACAGGCAGCTTCACCTTTCAAAAATTGGTGGTGAAAGAGGGGCTTTATCGACTCGGCAGTATCACGACCGGAACGCCAGCCGTTCAGACGACGAATGAGACCGGCTTCGGTGCCCTGCCGCAGTCAGGGGAACTGCCCGACGCGATCACGCTCGATGGCGGCGCGATCGGCGCGAGTTATTCCGTGTCGACCGACCCGTTCCGGGGCATCACGCTGGGGGCCAACGGCGGCGTCATCAATACCACGGCCGCCTCGCTCACTCTCAACGGCCCGATCACGGGCGCCGGCCCGCTGCGGCTGATCGGCAGGGGTGTCACGCTCACGGCGGCCAACACGTCGACGGGTGGCACGATCATCGGCAGCGACATCGCGATGGTCGGCGGGATCACCACCACGTCCGCCGGCACGGCGACGATCAACGGTGATACAAACCTCGGTGCCGTGCCCGCCACGGTCGACGCCACGAACGTGCGGCTCGGCACCGACACGGCCTCGGCAATCCTGACCGTCAACGCGACCACGCTCTTCCCCGCCACCCGCGGGTTTCGCGTCGGTGCGGCCGGCGGCACGCTGAGCACGGTCACGGCGGCCACGGTGACGCTCGCCGGGCCCCTGAGCGGCCCCGGGGCCTTCATCAAGACGAGCTCCGGCACGCTGGTGCTCTCGGGCAGCAACACGATCACGGGCGGGATCACGAGCTGGGGCGGCGGTCTCCTCGAGGTGTCGTCCGACGCCAATCTCGGCGCCGTCTCGGGCACGGTGCAGCCGGCGGCCGTGCAACTCGCCGGAGCCACCACCAGCGGTCGGCTGCGGGCCGCCGACACGTTCACCATGCATGCCAACCGCGGGATCACGATCAACGTGGGCGGCACCACCGCGTCGCCCCTCGGCGGCACGATCGACGTCGTGGCCGACAAGACGCTGACGGTGGCCGGGCCGATCACGGGTGGTGGCCGGCTGACGAAGACAGGAGCCGGCACGCTCGTGCTCGCCGGCTCGAACAGTTTCGCCGGGACGACCACGGTGAGTTCGGGAACGCTCGTCGCCAGCGGCGTGGTGGGCGGCACCGCGGCCGTCACCGTGGCCAGCGGGGCGACGCTCACGCTTGCCAGCGGCGATGCGCTCTCCACGCGGTCCATCACGCCCTCGTCCGGGGGCAAGGTGACGCTGACGCCCTATCTGCAGACGTCGGTGGGCGGTCTTGCGGCCAACGCCGGCGGCCTGACCGACGTGGGCAGCGGGTGGGTGACCGTGGCGGCCGGGTTGTCGGCAACCGACATGCTCGTGGCCCTGAATGCCGGCCGCGGCGACGGCTCGTGGAACGGCACGACCGGCATCAGCTCCAGCGTGGCGGCTGCCAGCGGGGGCTCGCGGACGGTGGGCTGGCTCGACAATGGCGACGGCACGGTGACGTTTGCTTTTGCGGCCGATGGCGACACGAATCTCGACTGGCAGGTCGACATCCTCGACTCCGCCAACTTCCTGGCCGGCGGCAAGCTCGACTCGGGCACGCCGGCGACGTGGAACCAGGGCGACTTCACCTACGACGGATTCGTCGACGTGCTCGATGCCGCGGCGTTTCTCTCGACGGGCCTGCTCGACAGCGGGCCCTACAACCCGCCCGCCGGGCAGTCTGGGATCGCGGCCGTGCCGGAGCCGTCGACGTGGACCACGATCACCCTGGCCGCTGGCCTGGCGTGGGCAGGTGGCCGCCGGGGCCGTCGCCGCGGCTGAGAGTGGGGCGAATCGCTCCACCAGGCTGGTCGCTGGCGACCGGTCGCTGGGGCGAATCGCACCACCGGGCCAGGGCGTTTCGCGGCAGATGCCAAGGAATGAGCGGGTATTTCTCGGCAGAAACGTGGTTTCCACGGTTTTATCTCAGGTGGCACGCCACTTGCATGTCAGAGAGACAGGCTGGTTGGGTGGGGCGATGTGCCCCACCCGTGCGGCATGTCCCCTGCGGAGCCTCGTGCGGTTCCATGAAGCGGCCCATCACTCGTCGCCTCGGCACGCTTGGAAAGCCCGGCATGGGCGTTTCCGGCTTGCTCGACAGTGGCTTCCGCGAGCTTGTGATCGTGGCTCCCGCCTGCGACCGGTTTGACGAGTTCGTCGCTGCGGGAAGCCGGGGTGAGGTGGGGCTGCACTTCTGCGTCGACGGCGTCTCGGCCCTGCGGATGGCACGGCGATTCCGCGCCGATGTCTGGCTCGTGGCCCTCGACCTGCCCGATATGTCGGGGCTCGACCTGCTCGAAATGCTCGTGCCGCTGGTGTCGCAGGGCCGCGTGGATCCGCACCGTGGCGGTGCGGTGCGGGACGCTGCGGAAGCCGACGGCACCGAGCCACGGTCGGGCGTGTTCGTGATCGCCGACGCCTACGCGCTCGACGACGAACAGCGGGCCCTGCGGGCCGGGGCGGCCGGATATCTCGTGGCCCCGGTCTCTCTCATGGTCTTTGCCGAGGCCCGACGGGCTGCGGCGCCGCGTCAGGCGGCGAACGCGAAGCCGCAGGCCAGGTAGGCGGCCGTCGCCAGAGCGGCGCCGAGCAGCGCGTAGGGCAACTGGCTCGCCGCGTGCGCCAGGTTTTCGCAGCCGCTGGCCTGTGAGGCGAGCACGGTCGTGTCGCCGAAGAAGCAGGCGTGCGAGCCGAACGCCCCCGCCGACACCACGGCGCCGAGCGTGAGCGGCAGGTCGGCGTGGAGCTCGCGGGCCAGCGGCACCACGATCGGCAACGCCACCGCGTAGGTTCCCCAGAACGAGCCCGTGGCGAAGGTCACGAGCGACAGCGCCGCGAAGGCGACGGCGGGCAGCGCGGCGGCCGACACCAGCGGCGCGACGGCGTCGATCACCAGCGGTACCAGGCCGAGCCGGTCGTTGACGTCCTTGAGCGCGAACGCCAGCAGGATCGTGGCCAGCGCCGGCACCATCCCGCCGACACCGCGGCAGGCCACGTCGATGACCTGCCCCGCCGAGAGCCGGCGGCGGATCAGCCCCTGCTGCACCGCCGCCGCGAGCAGCGCCCACGTCACGCCATGCAGGGCGTCGGCCTTGGAGAGCGCCGTGGCGGCCACGAGCACGCCGACCGGCACGAGAAAGTCGGCGAGCCGGCCTTCGGCCGGGTGCTCCCCGCCGTCGGTCAGCGGCGAGCCCGGCGGCGCCGTCGGGCCTCCGGCGGCGACGCGGTCGTCGGCGGCCCGCATGCTGCCCCAGGCCGGAAGCCAGCCCAGCGACACCAGCGGCACGAGCGCGATGGCGATCCAGCCATAGAACGCCCAGGGGATCACGCCGAGATACGCCCGCATGCCCTCGCCCTGCGGGGCGGCGGCCGTCGATTCGAGCAGCCCGGCCACGTAGACCGCCCACGTGGAGAGCGGCACCAGGATGCAGACGGGCGCCGCCGTGGCGTCGATCACGTAGGCGAGCCGCTCGCGGGGCACCCGCAGCCGGTCGGTGACCGGCCGCAGCGCGTGGCCGATGAGCAGGGCGTTGAGGTAGTCGTCGATGAAGATGGCCAGGCCCATCAGCCACGCCACGATGAGCGCCGCCCGTCCCGTGACGATCCGCCCCGTCACCAGCCTGGCGAAGGCGGCCGCGCCGCCGGCCTGCACGACCACCTCGATCAGCCCCCCGAAGAGCCCGCAGACGAGCAGCACCCAGGCCACCGCGGGCGTGGCCAGCTGCCGGGCCAGTGAGTCGGCCAGCCCGCCCACCAGGCCGGTGCCGTCGAGCAGGGCGTGGCCGACGAGCACGCCGACCACGAGCGCCGCGATCGTGCTCCGCAGGAGCACGGCGGCGGCCACCACCACGAGCGTCGGCAGCACGGCGGCGGCACCCGGTGTCATCGCGGCGGCGTCCGGGAATCGGCGGCGGCCTCGGCGGCGGCCACGCGGCTGGCCACGGCGAGGTCGCCGGTGACGTTGCCCAGGGTGGCGAACACGTCGGGGATCAGGTCGACCGCCAGGAGCAGGGCGAGCGGCTCGACCGGCAGGCCGGCCGCCTGGACGACCGGCAGCGTGGTGCCCATGAAGTTGGCCTGGCCCGGCAGGCCGACGGCCCCGAGGCTGATCACCACGGCGAGGACGGCGGCGACGGCGAGCGACCAGGCGTCGGGCGGCGCGGCGTGTGCCCAGCCGATGAAGCTGGCCACGGTGAGGTATTGGGCGGGGCTCGTGATCCGAAACAGCGACACCGCGAGGGGCAGCACCAGGCCCCCGACCCGCGGCGGATGGCCGAGCGTGGCCGACGCCTTCATCATCGCGGGCATGCTCGCCAGCGAACTCTGCGTGCTCGCGGCGACCGCCTGCGCCGGCCAGGCTGCCGCGGCGAAGCGGCGGAGCGATTCGCCGCCTCCGAGGCAGACGACCACGTATGCCCCGGCCGTGATGGCCAGGTAGACCGCGATCAGCACGGCCACGTAGATGCCCAGCGCCCCGAGCACCGTCGAGCCGGCACGGGCCGCCACCGGCAGGATCAGGCAGAAGATGCCGAGCGGGCCCGCCAGCAGCACCCACTCGACGATCACGATCATGGCGTCGGCCACGCCCTGTGCGAGGGCCACGATGGGCTCGCGCCGGACCGGCGGCAGCGTGGTGACGGCGAAGGCGAAGATCAGCGCGAACACCACCAGCGGGGCGATCGCGCCCTGGGCGGCGGCGGCAACCGCGTTGACCGGCACCAGCGCCGTGATGCGGTCGAGAGGACCTGCTGCGGCGGGCTCCGCCGCCCTCGCCGAGCCGGCCGGCTGGAGGGCCGACACGAGGCCGCCATCCCGCGGACAGGCTGCGAACAGCCGCGGCGCCACCAGCGCCGTGAAGGCCGCCGATGCCGATGCCAGCACGAGGATCCAGGCCAGCGTGCGGCGGGCGATCCGACCGCCGGCCGCCACCTCCGCGGCCTGCGCCACGCCCACCACGATCAACGACACCACCAGCGGCACGACGGTCATCTGCAGGGCGTGCAGCCAGAGCGTGCCCAGCGGCTTCGCCACCGCCTCCACGGCCGCCACGCTGGCGGGAGCCCAGCGGGCCACCGCCAGGCCGGCGAGGATCCCCGTGATCAGCCCCACGAACACCCGCTGGCCCCCGCTCATGGCGCGGCCTCCGGAGGCGGCAGATCCCAGTCGCGCCAGTGCCGCCGGTGCTCGGCCGCGGGCAGCAGCGCGAACCGGGGCGCGGCGGCGGCCTGCAGCCAGGCGAGGATCTCGCGGAGGTCGGCCTCGGCCATCGCGGTGCAGCCGGCCGTCGTGCCGGCGGCCTCCTTCCAGGGATGCGCGAAGATGCAGCTGCCGAGGCCCGCGGTGCAGCCGGCGTTGTGGCCGATGACGAAGCCCACGGCGTAGCACCGGTCGCCGTCGAAGTGCAGGTCGCGACGCATCGGCTCCGTGCCGCGGACGGCGGTCGCGCCCACGTCGCGGTCGTCGACGATCCGGTTGTAGTGCGGCGAGCCGGCCGCATCGACGCACCAATGGTGCGGCGTCATCGGCCGGTAGTCGAGGCCGGTGTCGAGCCGATCCGCGATGCCGAACGCGGGGCCCACGTCGAAGACGCCCGCCGGCGAGCGGCCGTCGCCCTCGCGCTTCGTCGGTCCGGCAAGGCCTTCCGGATGCAGGCCCATTCCCCAGCCGCATCCCGAGCCGCCGATCGTCACCGGCACCTCGTCACCTGTCCGCCGCCAGGCATCGGCGACGCGCTCGTGCCTCGAAAGCACGCCGTGCCGCGCAGTCCACTCGGGCACGATCACGAGCACGAGCTGCCCGGCGGCCGACTGATTGGCGGAGAGGCAGGCCATCGCGAGGAGCCCGACGATTCCAAACTGCCGGATGCGGCCGTGCATGGGATCCCCCGACGCAGGTGGGCGTCCCGCGGTGCCGGCGCCGCCGCGGACGCGGCCCGGCGGCTCCATGGTTGTAAACGGTCACCCGCGGCGGGTCGAGAGTTGACGCGGGCAGCCGCGATCAAGGATATTCCGCTGTTTCCCCCGGGATTTTCCGCATGGCCGACTCGACCGCTCGCCGCCGCATCATCCTCCTCACCGAGGGCCACAGCGAGCCGCTCGCGGGCAAGACGGCGTCGTGCCTGCTCCGCTACCGGACGGCCGACATCGTGGCCATCCTCGACTCGACGCAGGCGGGCCGCACGGCCGACGACCTGTTTCGGGTGGGGGGCCGGATCCCTGTCGTGGCCACACTCGACGAGGCCGGGCCGGCCGACGAACTGCTCGTGGGCATCGCCCCGCCGGGCGGCAAGATTCCGGCGGCCTGGCGGCCGGTGATCCTCGCCGCCATCGGCCGCGGCATGCGGATCGTGTCGGGCCTGCACGACTTTCTGGCCGACGACGCCGAGTTTGCATCCGCCGCCCGCGACCGCGGGGTGGAGATCCGCGACGTCCGTCGCAACGCGGAGCGGGACGTGGCGAAGTGCCCGCCGCTCCGCGAGGAGTGCCTGCGGATCCTCACCATCGGCCAGGACATCTCGGTGGGCAAGATGGTGACCTCGGTGGAGCTGGCGCGGTCGCTGCGGGCCCGGGGCACGGACGCGAAGTTCATCGCCACGGGGCAGACGGGCATCATGATCGAGGGCGACGGCTGCCCGATCGACCGCGTGATCTCCGACTTCGTCAACGGCGCCGTCGAGAAGCAGGTGCTCGCCAACCAGCACCACGAGGTGGTCGTGGTCGAGGGGCAGGCCACGATCACCCACCCGCAGTACTCGGGCGTGTCGCTCGGGCTGCTGCACGGCTGCGATCCCCACGGCATGATCCTCGTCTACGAGGCGGGCCGCCCGCACCACATGGGGCTGCCGCACATCCCGCTCCCGGAGCTGGAGCGGGTGATCGAGGCCTACGAGGCGATGGCCGGCTTCCGCGGCGGCGGCCAGGTGATCGGCGTGGCCCTCAACAGCCGGCGGCTCTCCGCTGCGGAAGCCGATGCGGAGCGGGAGCGGGTGCGGGCGCGGCTCGGGCTTCCCGTGGCCGACCCGATCCGCCACGGCAGCGGCGAACTCGTCGACGCCGTGCTCGCGCTGGCGGCCGGAAGGCGGTCGGCATGATCGATCTCTCCGTCCGCCACTTTGCCCTGCCCCTGCGGCATCCGTTCACGATCTCGCGGGGCACCGTGAGCGTGCAGGACACCGTGATCGTGCAGCTGCACCAGGACGGCCTGTTCGGCTACGGCGAGGCGACCACGAATCCGTACTACGGGGCCACGGTCGAATCGCTGACGCGGCAGATGTCGGCCGCCGCCCCCCTGCTCCGCGGCGGTTCGTCCGACGACCTCGACGGACTGCTGGCGGCCGTGACGGCCCTGCCCGGCGTGGGCATGTTCGCCCGCTGTGCCCTCGACACGGCTCTCCACGACCTCTGGGCCCGCCGCCGCGGCCGTCCCCTGCACCGCCTCTGGGGGCTCGACCCGGCCGCCGGGCCGCTCTCCGACTACACGATCGGCATCGACACGCCGGAACGGATGGCCGCCAAGCTCAGGGAAGTGCCCGAGTGGCCGATCTACAAGATCAAGCTGGGTACGGACCGCGACCTGGAGATCGTCCGCGGGCTGCGTCGGCAGACCGACAAGCCGTTTCGCGTCGATGCCAACTGCGGCTGGACGGCGGCACAGGCGATCGAGATCTCCGCAGCGCTCGCCGACCTCGGCGTGGAGTTCATCGAGCAGCCGCTGGCCGCCGACGATCCCGGCATGGAAGAGGTGTACCGCCGCTCGGCGCTGCCGGTGTTTGCCGACGAGAGCTGCGGCGTCGAGGCCGACGTCGACCGCTGCGCGGGACGATTTCACGGGATCAACATCAAGCTCGTGAAGTGCGGCGGGCTGGCGGCCGCGCGGCGGATGATCGCCCGGGCCCGGGAACTCGGCCTGCAGGTGATGTGCGGCTGCATGACGGAATCGACGGTGGGCATTTCGGCGCTCGCCCAGCTCGTGCCGCAGCTCGACCACGTCGACATGGACGGGGCGGCGCTTCTGGCCGCCGACATCGCCACGGGCGTCGTGGTCGAAGGCGGACGGCGGCGATATCCTGACCGGCCGGGCACCGGCGTCGAGCTTCTCGAGGGTCCGCTGCCCGTCAGCTGACGAGCCTACGGGGAGGGACTGATGGGCGGGCGACAGACGCGCTGGTGGTGGCGGTCGTGGCCGGCGAGGACCAGCCGCGGACGAGGTGCGGCCGGGCAGGCGATGCCGGGCGTGATGCTGGTCGCGGGCGTGATGCTGCTCGTGGCCGGGCCGTCGGCGGCTGCCCCGGTGGTGGCGGCGGATGTCGACGATCGTCTTCGCGAGGCGATCCAGCCGCTCCTGGCCGCGCACGAGGGCGTCGTGACCGCGGCGGTTCGCCAGCTCGGCACCAAGGCCTCGTTCGCCTCGGCTGCCGACCGGCAGATGCCGCTGGCCAGTCTCGTCAAGGTGCCGGTGATGGTGGCCGCCTACGCGGCCGCGCACGAGGGCCGCGTGCGGCTCGACGAGACGGTGAGCTTCACGGCCGACGACGTGGTGCCGGGCTCCGCGGTGATCGACAAGCTCTCGCCGGGCGCGGAGTTCACGCTCCGTGACGCCATCCGGATGATGATCGCGAGTTCCGACAACACGGCGACCAACATCGTCATCGAGCGCATCGGCCTGCCCTTCACCAACGAGGTGCTCGACCGCGTCGGACTGCAGGGCATCCGCCTCAACTCCTACGTGTTTCGCCGGGAGACGTCGCTCGACACCGCGCGGAGCCACGAATACGGACTCGGCAACGGCTCGGCGGCGGAACTGGTGACGCTGATGGGGATGATCCACGGCCGGGACCTCGAGCG
>JBJTQP010000161.1:0-2691 GCA_046075685.1 Planctomycetaceae bacterium
TCTCCGACGTGAACTTCACGATCCCGGACGTCGTCGACCACGGCGAGATCTCCTCCTTCCTGGGGCCGAGCGGCTGTGGGAAGAGCACGGTGCTGCGGCTCATCGCCGGCCTCGAGCCCCAGCACCCGCCCACGAGCGGCACGGTGACGGTGCTCGGCCAGCCCGTGCTCGGCCCGGGGGCCGACCGGGGCATGGTGTTTCAGGACTACACGAGCTTCGACAACCGCACGGTGCTCGACAACGTGATCTTCGGCCTGGAGTGCCGTGGCGTGCCGCGCCGGGAGCGCGAGGCCGA
Organism: Planctomycetaceae bacterium; assembly: GCA_046075685.1. Classification (GTDB taxonomy): domain Bacteria; phylum Planctomycetota; class Planctomycetia; order Pirellulales; family UBA1268; genus QWPN01. Next base: position 296 of record JBJTQP010000161.1, read on the forward strand.
AGGCCTGGAATGGATCGCCAAGGTGGGGCTCGACCCGCGGCGGGACGCGGGCAAGTATCCCCATGAGCTCTCCGGCGGCATGCGGCAGCGGGTGGCGATCGCCCGCACGCTGATCCTCCGGCCGCGGGTGATCCTCATGGACGAGCCGTTCGGGGCCCTCGACCCGGCGACCCGCCTCGACATGCAGGACCTGCTCGTCAAGCTCTGGCGCGAGGTCGAGGCGACGGTGCTGTTCGTGACGCACTCGGTGGAGGAGGCGGTGTACCTCGGCGACCGTGTGTTCGTGATGGCGACCACTCCGGGGCGGATCGTGGAGGAGGTGCGGATGCCGGCGGCGTCGGCACCGGCCCGGGAGACCCAGGCGGCGGCCTGGTTTCACGAGCAGGTCAACGCCCTGCACGCCCGGATCGAGCAGGTGGAAGCCGCCGCGAAGCAGATCAATGGAGCGAGCCCCTCGTGTTCAATCGCCTCGGCGCCTACCTGAAGACCGCCTTCACCACGAGGTGGAACCTGCTGCTCTTCGGCGGCGGCGTGGCGGCCGCTTTCGTCAGCGGGTTTCCGGGCGTGATCCTGCCGCTGGTCTTCGCCGGCGAGGTCTATTACCTCGCCAGCATGCTGGCGAACGAGCGGTTTCGCAGTGCCGTCGAGGCCCAAGACGCGAAGGCCCGGCGGACGGTCGAGGCCGTCGGGGCCCGCGAGGCCTACGAGCGCATCCGCACGAATCTGCCACCGGCGCTCCTCAAGCGGTTCGATCAGCTTCGCGATCACTGCCTGAAACTCGTGGAACTCGGCAGCAGCATGCGGGGGCCCGACGGCAGCGGGCCGGACCAGACGGCGGTGGAGTCGCTCGACCGCCTGCTCTGGGGCTATCTGCGGATGGTCTGGGGTGCTTCGACCCTCTCCGATTTTCTCGACCGCACGGACGACGGTGCCATCCGCGCGAGGATCACGGATCTCGAGCGGCGGCTCGCCAGGCTCGCCAAGGACGACCCCGGTTCGGCCCAGATGCGGGCCACCCTCGAGGACCACCTGAAGACGAGCCGCGAGCGGCTGGGAAACATCGAGGAGGCGCGGCGGAAGCTCGACCTCGTGGCGGCGGAGATCGAGCGGCTGGAGGCCAAGATCGCGGCGCTCGCGGAGAGTTCGGTGGCCAAGCGGGACGTGACCGACATCGCCCAGCGGGTCGACGAGGTGGCGGAGGGGATGCGGAAGACCGACGAGACGATGCGGCAGCTGCAGCTCCCGCCGGAGCTCGAGGATCTCGACGAGCCGCCGCCCCTGCTCCGCGAGGAAGCGTAGGAGCACGAACCTCGGGAACCGCATGGCACTCCTCGGCGTCGAGATCGGCGGCACGAAGCTCCAGGTGGCGGCCGTGTCGCCCGCAGGTGCCGTGCACGAGGCGCGCGGGGCGGCCGTCGATCCGTCGGCGGGTGCGGCCGCCGTGCTCGAGTCACTGGCGGGGCTGCTCGCGGATCATGCGATCCAGCGGCACGGCCCCTTCGAGGCGGTCGGAGTGGGGTTTGGCGGTCCGGTGGATCGGGTCGCCGGAACGGTGGCGGCCTGCCATCAGGTCGCCGGCTGGAGCGGATGCCCTCTCGGGGCCTGGATCACCGGCCGCACCGGCCTGCCCGCCGTGATCGAGAACGACACCAACGTCGCCGCGCTCGCCGAGGCCATCCGCGGCGCAGGCCGGGGCCACGACTCCGTGGTGTACTCGAATGCCGGCAGCGGCGTGGGTGGGGGATGGGTGCGCGGCAGCCGCGTGCATCATGGCCGTCCGCCCGGCGAGATGGAACTGGGGCACCTGCGGCTGTCGCTCGACGGCCCCACCGTGGAAGAGGCGGTGTCGGGATGGAGCCTCGACCGGCAGGTCGCCGCCGCGGTCGGCAGGCATCCTGATGGCATCCTGGCATCCATGGCTTCGGGTGCGACGCCTTCGGCGCGGCTGCTCGGTCCGGCCGTCGCTGCGGGCGATCCGGTCGCTGCGACCATCCTCGGGCAGGCCGCCCGCGCCTACGCCCTCGGCCTGTCGCACGTGGTGCACCTGCTCAATCCAGACGTGATCGTGCTCGGCGGGGGTGTGGCGACGATCGGCGAGCCCTGGCGGACCGCGGTCGCCGCCCATCTGGAAGGTTTCGTGGTGCCCGCCTTGCGTCCGGCGCCTCCTGTGCGTCTGGCAATGCTCGGAGATCTCGTGGTACCCGTGGGAGCAGCCCTCGCGGCCAAGGGGATCGCCAGCGCGTGAGCGGCTGCGTCCGTCGCCGCCGTCCCGGCGTCGTCTCCGGCTTACGGATGCCGCGGCGCATGCACCCCGTAGCCGCGGGCTTGTAGCCTGCGGTGCCCTGGGTTGGCTCGGGGCTTCCCGTGCCCCGTCGCCGGCCGTTCGCCGAGGTCAT
>JBJTQP010000162.1:0-25827 GCA_046075685.1 Planctomycetaceae bacterium
GACGTGTTCGTGAGTCGTGGCCGGCTGTTCGACCTGCTCGCGATGGAGCGTGCCACGCCGCAGCCCCTCGGCATTAACGCCGCGACGATGATTCCGATCGCGACGGCCGAGGACTCCATCGTGGCCAAGCTCGAGTGGTTCCGGCTGACCAACGAGACTTCCGAGCGGTAGTGGGACGACGTGTCGAAGCTGGTCGCTCTCCACGGGGACAGGCTCGACGTCCGACACATGCAGGAGATGGCCGTTTCGATCGGGGTGGGCGACCTGCTCGACAAGCTGATCGCCGGGCAGTGAAGGGCCGGCCCGGTTCATGGCGGCGCTTCGGGCCTGACGCTTGGCTCAGGGCAGCCCCTCGCTGAGTTCGGGCTTGACGGGCCATGGATGGCACGGGCGTCGAAGTGGATGACAGTCGGCCTGGAGGGCCGACGCCGCGAGGCGAGGTGCACCTTGGCTGCACCTCCGCCGAGCCGAGGCTTTGCGGGCCATGGATGGCGTCGCACGCGTATTCGCGACGCTGGATGGGTCGCGTGCCGGTCGCGGGAACCCTTGGCGTTCCCCCGACCGGCTCAAGCGTGCGACGGCCATGGATGGCGTCGCACGCGTGTATTCAGAAAACCACCGTGCCCCGCATCATCCACAGGTCGGCGTCGGTGTTGTTGCCGGGTCGCGACTACGCGCTGATCGGCATGACGGTGGATTCCGGCAGCAATCCAATCGGCGTCGACTACGTGGCGGTGACCCGCAACGGCGACGGCTCGTTTTCCCGCGGCGGCTGGATCAGGCTGGACGTTCCCGGATCGACGATGACCACGGGCAACACCGTGATCGACAATCTCGCACGTGGCGTCTACATGTCGGGCTCGACGTCGGGCGTGGCCACCTACGTGGCTACGGTGCCGGAGCCGGCGACGGCCGTGTCGCTCGCCGTGCTGGCCGCCGTCTGTGTTTCGGCGGTGGCTCGGCGACAGCGGTTCGGTCGCTGACGCGAGCCGTCGCAGGGACGTTCAGGCTGGTGCAGGCTGCAAGCCCGCACCTACGGGGTGGCAGCCTGGTGCCATGCAGGGGATTCGTCGTCGCCGTTTCCCGTAGCCGCAGGCTTGCAGCCTGAGGAATGGAACTGGTGTGCCTGCGGGCCGTGTCGTGGATCGACCGCCGGGGATCGGCTGGGACTGCCGGAATGACCGCGGGTGAAGGTGGTTGACGGACCGTACCGATTTGAGTACTGTACGTACGTACATTCACGGGACGCCGAGGCCGAAAAGGCCCTGGGCGGATGCGGCGATGGTGACCCTCACTGCCACGGCACAGAACACGCGACAGTCCCCGGTGGACATGCCGGGTACGGCCCTCGTGAGCGGCGGCGACCTGCTCGTGCGGGAACGGAAGCGGCCGGCGGTGCCGACCGGCTTTCGGCCGCTCGACGCCCTGCTGCCGGCCGGCGGCGTGCGGCCCGGAAGCCTCGTCGAGTGGATCGTCGAGGGCGACGCGGCGGCGACGGGCTGCGGGGCGATGACGCTCGCATTCGCGGTGGCCTGTCGGCTGGCGGCGGCCGACGGAACCTCGGGTGGAGTGTCGGGAGGAGCGCGCGGCGGCAGCGGTGATCCGCCGCGGCCACGGACGATCGTGGTGGTCGATCGCACCGGCTGGTTTCATCCGCCGGCCGTGTTGCCCTGGCTGGGAGATGAGCGGCGGCTCGTGGTAGCCCGGCCTTCGCGGGACGACGACGAGATCTGGACGATCGATCAGGCGCTCCGCTGCAGTGGCGTGGCGGCGGTGCTGGCATGGCCGCAGACGCGGGGGAGCGGGCTACGGTCGAGCCGGGGTCAAGATGCACGGACGAGCTCGCGATGGGAGTCGCGGCTGGCGGGGTCGCTCCAGCAGTGGTCCACCGCGATGCGCCGTTGGCAGTTGGCCGCGGCGGCGAGTGGAACGGTTGGCCTTTTCGTGCGTCCCCGTGCGGCGCGCGGTGAGCCGTCGTGGGCGGAGTCGCGGATCGCCGTGGCGGCACAGCCTGGTGGCACGCTGACGGAGCGACGACTACGGCTGGCGCTGGTGGGGGGCACCTGGTCGGCGGCCGTCGCCGAAGGGCAGCGGGCAGTCGAGGTGGTGCTCGACGTGGCGTGGGGCGTCGCTGGCGTATCGCGCTCCGGCATTGGGATGGAGGGAGACAGGCTGGAACTTGGAAGGAACGGTGCCGCATGCCGCGCGTCCTGACGATCTGGCTGCCGAGGTGGCCGGTGCAGCGGCGGCTGCTGGCGAGCCCGGAACTCCGTCGGGTGCCGGTGTTCATCTGCCGCCGCGAGCGGCGGGGAGCGATGACGGTGGTCTCGTGGGCCTGGGCCGAGCCGCCGCCGGCCGATCGCCACAAGACCATCGTGGCGGGCCGCGGCGGCCGGGCCGCGATCCCGGCGGGCACGTCGCTGGCCGAGGCGATGGCGGTGCTCGCGATCGCACACGGCTCACGGGCCTGCCATGTCGCCGAGGTGCAGCCCGACGATCCGGCCGCCGATCGTGAGGCGCTCGAGCGACTGGCGAGATGGTGCCGCCGATATTCCCCTGCGGTCGGCATCGAGGACGTGATCGAAGGCGATCCGGAGTGCCTCCATCTCGACGTCACGGGCACGGCCGGCTTCTTCGGAGGCGAGGAGTCGCTCGCCCGCACGGTCGTGTGGGCGCTCGCCGCCCGCGGCCTGCACGTCCGGGTCGCCATCGCCGACACGCCCGGCGTGGCCTGGGCGGCCGCCCATCACACCGACGCGGTGTCGCGGGCCTGTGGAGCCGCGGCGGCGGTCGTCGTGCGGCGGGCCGTGGCGGGCTCGCCGTCCGCCGGCGTGCGGCTGGCGTCGAGGCGGCGGAGCCGCTGGGCCGTGGTGCCGCGGGGCGAAGCGGCGGCGCGGCTCGCCGAGTTGCCCATCGCCGCGCTTCGCGTCGACAAGGCCACGGCCACCGCGGTCGCCGAGGTGGGCATCGATACGCTCGGCGGCGTGCTCGCCCTGTCGCCGCGGAGCCTGGCGTCGCGGTTTCCTCCCCTGCTCCGCCGACGGTTGGCGGAGTTTCACGGCACGCGAGCCGAGCCGATCGTGCCTCCCGACGGCGAGGCATTGCCGCAGGAGTCGCATGCGTTTGATTTTCCGATGCGGGCCGCCGATCTGGGTGAGCACGAACTCATCGGGCTGATGACAGGCTTGATCGGCCGCTGCCTCGCTCCGCTCGCCGCCCGCGGGGCCGGAGTGCTCGCGCTGCAGGTCCGCCTGGAGCGCGGGCCGCGGACGGCGGCGCCGCCGCTGGTGATCGACGTCGGGCTCTTCAGGCCGACGGCCTCGCTGCCACATCTTCGCGAGCTCGTGCGGCTGCGGCTGGGCCGGCAGCGGCTGCCGATGGAGATCGATGGCGTGGCCGTGGAGGTGATCGCGGCGGGGGCGGTGTCGTGCCGGCAACGGCTCCTGTTCGGCGGCGGGCAGAATGGGCTGGAGTCACCCGACGCCGATGCGGAGGTGGCGATGCTGCTCGACCGGCTCGCCGGCAGGCTTGGTCGCGGCGCCGTGTGCGAGCCGCGGGCCGTGGGCGATCCCCAGCCGGAGCATGCGTGGATCGCGGCGCCGCCGGCAAACCGGCCGGATGTCCGTGGCCAGCCTGTGCTGCGAGACGGCGGTCGCGTGGTGCGAGACCGCGTGAGCCGCTCCGGGGCCCGTGGCTATGCGGTGCCGCGGCCGCTGCCCGCGGGACGCAGGCCGATCTGGATGCCGCCTCGGCCGGTGCCGCTCGCCGGCCCGGAAGGCGAGGTGATGGCCGTGGCCCCCGACGGACCGCCGGCACGGTTTCGGCTCGGCGACGTGCTGCACCGCGTCGTGCAGGCCCACGGCCCGGAGCGGATCGAGACGGCCTGGTGGCGGGGCCCGACCGTCCGTCGCGACTACTACGTGGTGGAGACCGATTCGGGAGAGCGGTTCTGGCTGTTTCGCCGCCTGCGGGATGGCGGCTGGTTTCTCCATGGGATATTCGCATGACTGACACCAACGACATTGGGCCGCGGTATGCGGAGCTGCACTGCACGAGCAATTTCTCGTTCCTGGAGGGCGCGTCGCACCCGGAAGAACTCGTGCGGCGGGCGCATGCGCTCGGCTACGAGGCGCTGGCGATCACCGACCGGGGCACACTCGCCGGCATCGTGCGGGCGCATGCCGCCGCCAAGGACCTCCGGCCGGATGCGGCGTCGACTCCGGGGCTGAAGCTGATCGTGGGCGCGGCGCTCGAGCCGCTCGATGCGCCGCCGCTCGTCCTCTGGGCCGCCGACCGCACCGGCTATGCCAACCTCTGCCGGCTGCTCACCCGCGGCCACATGCGACGGGCCGAGGCGGGGTCGGCTCCGGAGTCGCGAGTCGAGCAGGCCACCGCCCGCTCCGGCGGCTGCGCCGTGACGCTCGACGACATCGCCGCCCATGCCACGGGGCTGCTCGCGGGCGCGGTGATGCCGTGGCGACGCGAAGGCTGCGACGACGCGGTTCAGGGCCTCGCCACGTGGCGCGACGTGTTCGGCGACCGGCTCTGGGCGCTCGCCGAGGTGGCGCTCGAGGGTGACGACGACGACCGGATGGCGTGGCTCGAGCGGGTGAGCGAGCGGGCGGGAGTGCCGCTCGTGGCCTCCGGCGACGTCCGCTATCACGAGCGGTCGCGGCTGCCGCTCTTCGACGCCCTCGCGGCGGTGCGGCAGGGGCAGACGGTCGAGGCGATCCGCGACACGCTCCTGGCCAACGGCGAGCGGCACCTCCACGAGCAGCGGCGGATCGCCGAGCGGTTTGCCGCGCTGCCCACCGGCCGCGGCACGGTCGATGCGGCCGGCCGGCGATTCCTCTGGCCGGCTGCCGTGGAGCGGTCGGCCGAGATCGCCGCCCGCTGCACATTCTCGCTCGACGAACTGAAGTACGAATACCCCGACGCCATCGTGCCCGCCGGCCGCACGGCTCAGGACCACCTCGCCGACCTCGCCTGGAAGGGGGCGCGGAAGCGGTATCCCGACGGTGTTCCGGAGAAGGTGCAGGAGCTGCTGCGGCACGAACTCGCGCTCATCACCGAACTCGGCTACGAGGCCTACTTCCTCACCGTGTTCGACATCGTGCGGTTCGCCCGTCGCCGCGGGATCCTCTGCCAGGGCCGCGGCTCGGCCGCCAACTCCTGCGTCTGCTACTGCCTGGGGATCACGTCGGTCGATCCCGCGAGGATGAACGTGCTCTTCGAGCGGTTCGTGAGCCGCGAACGACGGGAGGCCCCCGACATCGACGTCGACTTCGAGCACCACCGCCGCGAGGAGGTGCTGCAGTACATCTACGACACCTACGGCCGCTCCCGGGCGGCGATGACGGCCGAGGTGATCTCGTATCGCCTGCGGTCGGCCACCCGCGACCTCGCCAAGGCACTTGGCTTCTCGCTCGACCGCGTGGAGGCGATCGCCGGCGTGATCGACGTGGGCGATGCATGCGAGGACCTGCCGACGAGGCTCGCCGAGGCGGGGCTCGACCCCGCCAGCGACGTGTGCACGAGGCTCGCGACGCTCGTCGGCGGCCTCGTCGGCTTTCCCCGCCACCTCGGCCAGCACGTGGGGGGCATGGTGATGACGCGGGGCGAGCTCTGCGAGCTCGTGCCGATCCAGCCGGCCACGATGGAGGGCCGCTCGATCGTGCAGTGGAACAAGGACGACCTCGACGAACTCGGAATCCTCAAGGTCGACTGCCTCGCCCTCGGCATGCTCACGGCGATCCACCGGGCGTTCGACCTCGTGAAGGATGCCGGCGGGCCCGACCTCACGCTCGCCACCGTGCCTGCCGAGGATCCGGCGGTCTACGAGATGATCTCGCGGGCCGACACCGTGGGCGTGTTTCAGATCGAGAGCCGGGCGCAGATGAGCATGCTGCCGCGGCTGAAGCCCGCCTGCTTCTACGACCTCGTGATCGAGGTGGCGATCGTGCGGCCGGGGCCGATCCAGGGCGACATGGTGCATCCGTATCTCCGGCGGCGGGCGGGCGAGGAGCCGGTCACGTATCCCAATGACGCGATCCGCGAGGTGCTCGAGAAGACGCTCGGCGTGCCGCTCTTCCAGGAGCAGGCGATGCGGCTGGCGGTGGTGGCGGCGGGCTTCACGCCGGGTGAGGCCGACCAACTCCGCCGGGCGATGGGAGCCTGGCGGCGGCCGGGCGTGATCGACGAGTTTCACAGGCGGCTCGTCGACGGCATGCTCGCGCGGGGGCTCTCGCAGCAGTTCGCCGAGCAGGTCTTCAACCAGATCCGCGGCTTCGGCGAATACGGCTTCCCGGAGTCGCACGCGGCGAGCTTCGCGCTGCTCGTCTACGTGTCGGCCTGGCTGAAGTGCCATCACCCCGCGGCCTTCACGGCGGCGCTGCTCGGCAGCCAGCCGATGGGGTTCTATGCGCCCGCGCAGCTCGTCCGCGATGCCCGGGCCCACGGCGTGGCGGTGCTGCCCGCCGACGTGAATGCCAGCGGCTGGCACGCGTCGTTGGCGTCTCATGGGAAAAGCCATCCCGGGCCGCGGTCAACCGCCGCCGCTGGTTCGCCGCCGGCGATCCGCCTCGGCCTCGAGCAGGTGCACGGGCTCGGCGAGGCGGCGGGCCGACGAATCGAGGCGGCCCGCCGCGACGAGCCCTTCCGGCTGCCGCGGGATCTCGTGCGGCGGGCGGGGATCGACCGCGAGTCGCTCCTGCACCTCGCCCGCGCCGGGGCGCTGGCCTCGCTCGGCCTCGACCGCCGCCGGGCCGTCTGGGAGGCGCTCGCGCCGCAGGAGCGATCCGGCCGCCGGCCGCTGCTCGACGGCCTCGACGACGAGGATGACGGCGACGCCGCGTTCCTGCCGCCGACGACGCGGCAGGAGGAGGTGATCGCCGACTACCGCACGGGCGGCCTCTCGCTCGACGCCCATCCGCTCGAGTTCGAGCGGGGCTGGCTCGAATCGATCGGCATCGCGCCGATCGCCGAGGCCGTGGCCGCTCCGGAGGGCCGCCGCGTGAAGGTTGCGGGCATCGTGCTCACGCGGCAGCGTCCGGCGACGGCCCGGGGGCTGTTCTTCCTCACCATCGAGGACGAGACCGGCGCGGCCAACGTGGTGGTCTATCCAGACGTCTGGGAGGCGGCGCCGCATCCGGCCCGCCGGGCGGCGGTGCTCGTGGTGCACGGCCGCATCCAGCGGCGCGGCGCGGTGGTGCACGTGCTGGCGACGCAGCTCGAGTCGGCGGTGCCGGCCCGCGACGGCCGCTCCGTCGAGGCGGCGGCCGGCTGCCCGGCCGCGCCACTCGCCGCCCTGCCGAGGATGTCGCGGGATTTCTGCTGACAGGGCGCAGCCGATCCCGTGAGCGCCGGGGGCTGCGGCCGCTCGCGGTCCGGGGATTCACGCCTCGGGGGCGGCGTCGTACAACTCTCCGCATGGCCGCCTCCGCTCCCGTCGTCCGCACCGATCTGCCGCTCGGTCCGGTGGTTCGCGGCAAGGTTCGCGACTGCTACCGCTTCGCCTCGTCCGTGCACGGCGACGCGCTGCTGATCGTGAGCACCGACCGGATCAGCGCCTTCGACTGGATCCTGCCCACGCCGATCCCCGACAAGGGCAAGGTGCTCACCGCCATCTCGGCGTTCTGGTTCGACATGCTGGCCCGCGGTCCGAATCCGGTGGCCCATCACCTGATCACCACCGACGTCGACGACATGGGGCTTCCGGCCGCCGTCGATCGCGACCCGCTCCGGGGCCGCACGATGCTCGTGCGCCGAGCCGGGGTGATTCCCTTCGAGTGCGTCGTCCGCGGCTGGCTCGCGGGCTCCGGCCTCGCCGAGTACCGGTCGCGGGGCACGGTCTGCGGAGAGCCGCTCCCGCCGGGGCTCGCGGCCGGCGGCCGCCTGCCTGAGGCCATCTTCACGCCGGCCACGAAGGCCGAGAGCGGTCATGATGAGAACGTGCCGTTCGCGGCGATGGCCGACCGCATCGGCCCCGAACTCGCTGAGACGCTCCGCGACCGTAGCCTCGACGTCTACGCGCGGGGCGCCGCCCACGCGGCGGCCCGGGGCATCGTCGTCGCCGACACGAAGTTCGAGTGGGGCCGGCTGCCCGACGGCTCCGTGATCCTGGTCGACGAGGTGCTCACCCCCGACAGTTCGCGGTTCTGGCCGGCCGCTGCCGCGGGCGCCGGCCGCCTCCCCGACTCCTTCGACAAGCAGTTCGTCCGCGACTGGCTCGAGGCGAGCGGCTGGGACAAGGCCAGCGAGCCCCCCGCCCTGCCGGCCGACGTCGTCACCGGGACCCGCGACAGGTATCTGGAGGCCTGCCGGCTCCTCACCGGCGCGTCTCCCCCGGCCGTCGGCTGATCGATCCGGGGGGCGAAACAGGCCCCCGAACCGGTCTAGGGATGCCTCGGATGGGCAACTAGAATCGGCCGGGCCTTCTGCTCCCCCGCCTCGCTCATCCCCTCCAGAATCATCCGATGCTCCGCTACTGGACCGCCGGCGAATCCCACGGCCCCGCCCTCGTGGCGCTCGTCGACGGCTTTCCCGCCGGGCTCGCGGTCGACACGGCCGCGATCGACCGGGAACTGCAGCGGCGGCAGGGAGGCTACGGCCGCGGCGGCCGGCAGCGGATCGAGACCGACACCGTCACGTTTCTGTCGGGCCTGTGGAAGGGGATCACGCTCGGCAGCCCGCTGGCGCTCGAGGTGATCAACAAGGACGCCAAGCTCGAGCGGCTCGAGGAGGTGGAGCGGCCACGGCCCGGCCATGCCGACCTGCCCGGCTCGATCAAACACCTCGGCGGCGTGCGGGCTGTGCTCGAGCGGGCCAGCGCCCGCGAGACGGCAGCCCGCGTGGCCGCCGGCGGCCTGGCGCGGCAGCTGCTCGCCGCGTTCGGCATCGAGGTGGCCGGCTGGGTGACCGAGCTCGGGCCCGTCGCCCTCGGCGGCCGGGCCGGATCGTTGCCCGAGCTTCGCGGCATTCGCGACTCCAGCGAGATCTACTCCCTGCACCCCGAGCGGGATGCGGAGGTCACGGCCCTCATCGACCGGGTCGGCAAGGAGGGGGACACGCTCGGCGGCGTCGTGGAGGTGAGGGTCGACGGCCTGCCCGTGGGTCTGGGCACGCACGCCCAGTGGGACCGCAAGCTCGACGGCCGGCTCGCCCAGGCGGTGATGGCGGTGCAGGCGATCAAGGGGGTGGAAATCGGGCTCGGGTTCGAGGCGGCCCGCCGCCGCGGCTCCGAGGTGCACGATCCAATCGGTTTCGATCCGGCCGCCCGCGACACTGCCACGCTGGGGTTCACCAGGCCGACCAACAACGCCGGCGGCCTCGAGGCGGGCATGACCAACGGCAAGCCGCTCGTCGTGCGGGCCGCGATGAAGCCGATCAGCACGCTCCGCAAGCCGCTCGGCTCGGTCAACCTGCGGACCAAGGCTCCGGAGGAGGCGGCCTACGAGCGGAGCGACGTCTGCGCGGTGAGCGCCGCCAGCGTGATCGTGGAGAACGTGGTGGCCTTCGAGGTGGCGGCGGCGCTGGTCGACAAGTTCGGCGGCGACAGCGTCGAGGAGATGCAGGCCCGCTGGGAGCTCTATCACCGGCTTGCCCGGAGCCGCTGATCGGGCCTGCGGGATCGCCGGCTCCGGGAGAGACGGGCCGGCTTCAGGAGAGACACGGATGTTCGTCGAGCGATCGGTCGGCCGCATCCGGCTGGCACGCGGTCTGTTCGTGCTCCTCGGCCTCGGGCCCTGCCTGGCGCTCGCAGCCTGGGCGTGGCACCGCGGGTCCGCATCCCACCGTGAGGCCGTGACGAGATCATGGGAGCGGGCCGTCGGTCTGCCGCTCGAGGTGGGGGCGGTGACGCATCCCCGCCCCGGGGTCGTCGTGGCGACGGAATGCGTGCTGCGGTCCGCGGCCGGGCGGACCATGGTCCGCCTGCCGCAGGTCGAGGTCGAATCGGCGGGCCCGGAGAATCGCATCAGGATCGGGAGCGTGCAGATCGACGCCGCGGCGGTCGCCGATCTGGCAGCACTCGCCGGCGAATGGCTGAGACACGCCACGCGACATCCGCGAAACTGCGTGGTCGCCGTCGATGAGGTGATCTGCCCTGAAGAAGCCTCGGCGGGCGGCGATGCAGCAGTGGCTGCAGGCCTGCGGATCGAGTGTGTCGTGCAGGACGGGGCACGGGCGGTGAGGATCGTCCGGGCGGGAGGCGACGAGATTCGCATCGTCCGGACGCTGACCGCGGGAGGCGACGAGGCTGGTGGCGAGCGCATCGACGTCGACGGCCTCCTTGCGCAGCCGGTTCCGGCCGCCCTGATCGCGGCTGCGGCGGGCTTCCGCGAGGCCGGGGCGCCGCTTCGAACGGCGATCGGGACGGCCCTCGTCACCGGCACGCTGCATGCCTCCAGCGGTGGAGCACCATCGAGCGGCTCGGCGTCGGGCCGCATCCACGGGATCGATGTCGCGGACTGCTGTGCATCGATCGGCGGCGGTGGAGCCGGGGTCGCGGCGGTGCAGGTGCGGCGGCTGGTGTGGCGCGAGGGGAGGCTCGCGGATCTCGCAGTTGACTTCGGATGCGGCCCGGGCTGGGTCGACAACGCCGTGTTCGACCGGTTGGTGGTCGCGCTGGGCTTCAGGCCCGGTCCTGCCGCCGCGCAGATGCCGGCCGATCGCCGGGGGTTCGACACCGTCGCCTGCGGCATCGACCTGGAGGGCGTCGCCGTTCGCCTGCGGGGCAGCGATTCGTCGCCCGACGGTGTCGCCCTGGCGGCGGGTGGGGTGGTGCTGCGTCCTCCGCCAGACCTGATCGGCTTCGATCGCCTCGCGTGGATGCTCTCACCGCCAGCCGCGACGTTCGTGCCCGCGGCGGGCCCCGGGGCCTGGCTGATGTCGATCGTGCCCGCGGCAGCGGCGCCCGCCAGCGTGGGCCCGAACGCGATGAGGCCCGCTCCCCAGGGGGGGCGGCGCGGCTTTTGACGGAAGTTTGACGGACTTCCGACTGCGCTTTGACCACTCCCCGCTCCCCAATCGGGAGGCAGGGCGTCAGAGTTATGAGCCCGTCCTCTGGTCCACGAAAGGATTCCCAACCATGGCTCGTTCCTCGTTCTCCACTTCGACCGGGTTTTCGACCGGCGGCGGCGCCGCCGTGGCCGATGCGCCGGATGACGATTTCGGCCGCTCCGCCGCTCATGGCCCCGAGGCCGCGTCGTCGGCCGCCAGGCTCGGCGAGGATCGTGAACCGCGTCACGAAGGTGTCGGCGAACGTTGGACCGACCTCGACTGGCCGACGACGATCTGGATCGCCGCCGTCCATCTGGCAGCCCTCGCCGCGCCGTTCTTCTTCACCTGGTCAGGACTTGCGATCTGCCTCGCGCTCTACTGGGTCACCGGCGGGTTGGGGGTGTGCCTGGGCTACCATCGGCTGCTGACGCACGGCAGTTTCCAGACGTCGAAGCCGATGCGGTTCCTGTTCGCCTTCCTGGGCGGCATCTCCGGAGAGGGGTCTGCCGTCTCCTGGGTCGCCAATCATCGCAAGCATCATGCGTTCAGCGATCAGGACGGCGATCCCCACTCCCCCCGCGACGGCGGCTTCTGGGCCCACATGCTCTGGATCTTCCCCAACCACACCGCCGAGGAGTTGGAAGCGCACGCCCGCCGCTGGGCACCGGACCTCGCCAAGGATGCGGGGGTGGTGTTCCTGCACCGCACGTTCCTGCTCTGGCATGCCCTGATCGCGGCGGCCCTGCTCGCCTCGGGCTGGCTGCTGTACGACCGGTTCACGGGCATCTCGTGGCTGATCTGGGGCTTCGCGGTGCGGATGGTGATCGTGTTCCACATCACCTGGCTCGTGAACTCTGCGACCCACATGTGGGGCTACCGCAACTATGAGACGACCGACGACTCCCGCAACCTCTGGTGGGTGGGCCTGCTGGCGTTCGGCGAGGGATGGCATAACAACCATCACGCCTACCAGAGGATGGCGGCCCACGGCCACCGCTGGTGGGAGTTCGATCCCACCTACTGGGTCATCCGCGGCCTCGAGGCCGTCGGCCTGGCATGGGACGTGGTGCACACGCCCCACGGTGTCGGGCGGCGGCCCGGCCGCCGCTCCCCAGGTGCCAAACCGGCCTGAGAAAGGCCGCCACGTTGCATTTTTCGGTCCCAGGGATACACTCCTGCTCCGAATCCATTTCACACACAATCAATGCCACCCATGGCGGGTGGATGACGGCTGATGTCGCTCACCAAAGAACGCAAGAAGGAACTGATCGGTGCTCATCGGCGGGGAACCGCCGACACCGGGTCGGCCGAGATCCAGATCGCCCTGCTGACGGGGCGGATTTCGCACCTGACCGAGCACTTCAAGAAGCACACCAAGGACTTCGCCAGCCGGCGGGGTCTGCTCATGATGGTGAGCCGTCGGCGCAGGCTTCTCGACTACCTCAAGCGGGTTGCTCCGCAGCGGTATCTTGACATCATCCGCCGCCTGGAGATCCGCAAGTAAGCGGATCGGCCCCGGCCTCCGGGGACTCCATGGCTGGTGTTGATTGGGCAGGCGTTCCGCCGGCCGCCGGGCATGTCGTCCGCGGTTCCGGAGGGCCTGGGAGATGGGTTTCGCGAGGGCGCTTCGTTGCGTCCCGCGGGTTCCGATGAACGAAGGCATGCTCCGCCTGCACGCGGCCCCCGGCCGCGGGGCGGAGCCCAAGCAATGAAGGATACGCAGACGTGAAACATCGCGTTGAACGGCAGATCGGCGACGCCACCCTGGCGATCGAGACTGGTTTCCTGGCCAAGCAGGCGGCGGGCAGCGTGCTCGTCAGCTACGGCGAGACGGTGGTGCTGGTGGCGGCAGCCACCGGAGCACCACGGCCCGGCATCGACTTCTTTCCGCTGACCTGCGACTACCGCGAGCGGGTGGCGGCGGCGGGCAAGTTCCCCGGCGGCTTCCTCAAGCGCGAGGGCCGGCCGACCCTCAAGGAAACGCTCACCGCGCGGCGGATGGACCGGCCCATCCGGCCGCTCTTCCCCGAGGGCTTCTACGACGAGGTGCAGATCCAGGCGAACGTGCTCGCCAGCGATCGTCAGAACGACCCCGACGTGCTCGCGATGAACGGCGCATCGGCCGCCCTCTGCATTTCCCCGCTGCCCTTCAAGGGGCCGCTGGGGAGCGTGCGGCTGGCGCAGATCGACGGCCGGTTCGTCCCGTTTCCCACGATCGATCAGCTCGAGGGGAGCGACCTCGACCTCGTGGTGTCCGGCAGCCCGACCGCCGTGCTCATGATCGAGGGCTTCGCCCGCGAGATGCCCGAGGATCGGATGCTCCAGGCGCTCGAGGAGGCGCATCGCATCATCCGCGTGCTCTGCGAGATGCAGGA
Organism: Planctomycetaceae bacterium; assembly: GCA_046075685.1. Classification (GTDB taxonomy): domain Bacteria; phylum Planctomycetota; class Planctomycetia; order Pirellulales; family UBA1268; genus QWPN01. Next base: position 13,374 of record JBJTQP010000162.1, read on the forward strand.
AGAGCTCGTCCGGGCGTGCGGCAAGCCGAAGAAGGAGTACGCCCTGGCCGACTACTCGGCGCTGCGGGCCCGGCTCACGAGCGGCTATCTGGCGGATCTCAAGGCCGGCAAGGCGACGCCCGGCAAGCAGGATCGTGCCGCGGCGGTCTCCGCCGTGAAGGCGCGGGCGAAGGCTGCGGTCGTGTCGGCCACGCCGGCCGAGGGCGGCTTCAGCGAGGCCGACTTCTCGCACGTCTGGCATGCGTTGGAGGAGCAGGCGGTTCGGGAGCTGATCCTCGAGGGCAAGCGTCCTGACGGCCGCGACTACAAGTCGCTCCGGCCGCTGCACTGCGAGGTGGACCTCCTGCCCCGCGTGCACGGCTCGTCTCTCTTCCAGCGGGGCGAGACCCAGTCGCTCGTCACCGTGACGCTCGGCACCGGCAAGGACGAGCAGCGGGTCGATGGGCTGATCGACGAGTACTCCAAGAAGTTCATGCTCGACTACTACTTCCCCTCCTTCTCGGTGGGCGAGGTGCGGCCGATCCGCGGCCCCGGGCGGCGCGAGCTCGGCCACGGCGCCCTCGCCGAGCGGAGCGTGAAGCCGGTGCTCCCCGACCCCGACACCTTCCCCTACACGATCCGCGTGATCTCCGACATCCTCGAGTCGAACGGCTCGAGCTCGATGGCGAGCGTCTGCGGCGCCACCCTGGGCCTGATGGCGGCCGGCGTGCCGATCTCGCATCCCGTGGCCGGCATCTCGGTGGGGCTGGTGAAGCAGAGCGAGCACCAGTGGGTGCTGCTCACCGACATCATCGGTGACGAGGATCATTACGGCGACATGGACTTCAAGATCGCCGGGTCGCAGAACGGCATCACGGGCATCCAGCTCGACCTCAAGATCGACGGCATCTCGGCCGCGATCATCGAGGCGACGCTGCGGCAATCTCGTGAAGCCCGGCTCGAGATCCTCCGGCACATGCTGTCGGCGATCCGCCGGCCGCGGCCGGAGATCTCCGTCTGGGCGCCGCGACTGCTCCGCACGCGGATCGATCCGCAGAAGATCGGCCTCCTCATCGGCCCGGGTGGCAAGACCATCCGCGGCATCCAGGAGATGACCGGCGCGAGCATCGAGGTGGAGGACGACGGCACGGTGACGGTGGCCAGCCACGACGCCGAGGGGGCGATGGCGGCCATGGCACAGGTCGAGGCCCTCACGGCGTCGATCCAGGTCGGCCGCATCTACGAGGGCCGGGTGACGAGCATCAAGGACTTCGGCGCCTTCGTGGAACTCGTGCCCGGCAAGGACGGCCTCTGCCACGTCAGCGAGCTCTCCGACGAGTTCGTCAAGAGCGTGGCCGACGTCTGCCGGATCGGCGACGTCATGCGGGTGAAGGTGATCGCGGTCGACGACCAGGATCGCGTGAAGCTCAGCCGCAAGGCGGTGCTCCGCGAGGAGGCCGAGGCGGCGGCCAAGCCTGCGGCGGAGTGACGGGAACCAGCGGAGCCTTCCGGGAGTGCAGCCGGTCATGTCGTCGGACGACGATTCCGGCCGCTCACGGGCCGAGACGTATGCGGAGTTCGCGGCTCTCGTGGGCGGCCTCGCCCACGAGATCCGCAACCCGCTGTCGACGATCCGGCTCACCATGGAACTCCTGGCCGAGGACTTCGAGAACACCGATTCAGACTCCCCCACCAAGCAGCGTGATCGCCGCGCCAAGGCGAAGATCGATCTCGTGCGGCAGGAGTGTGACCGGCTGCAGAAGCTGCTCGGCGACTTCCTCGACTTCGCCCGCCAGGAATCGCTGACGCTCGAGCCGGGCAGCCTCAACGCCGAGATCGAGCAACTGCTCGATTTCTTCGCGGTGCGGGCCCAGGAGGCGGGCGTGGAGGTCGTCCGCTACCTCGATCCGGAGCTGCCGGCCGTCCGGCTCGACCGCGAGACGCTTCGATCGGCCGTGCTCAACCTCCTGATCAATGCGGTGCAGGCGATGGAGGGCACGGGCGGTCAGCTCGTCGTGCGGACGCGGCCCGCGGGTCTCGGCGTGCTGCTGGAGCTGATCGACACCGGCCCGGGGATGGATGCCGAGACGCTCGGCAAGGTGTTCGGCGCCTTCTACACGACCAAGCAGGGGGGCTCCGGGCTGGGGCTCCCGACGGCCCGGAAGATCGTCGAGGCCCACGGCGGCACGATCGACGTGGAGAGCGCGCCCGGGCGGGGCACCAAGGTCACAATCTGGCTGCCCGCCCCGCCCCGGCTGCCGAAGGGCGGCCGCCCCGACGCCACCGCGGCGGCGTGACGCCCCGCAAAACTGGACGCCCGCCCCGCATCCTCCGTACCATCGCCCTCATGGTTTCCCCGTCCGTGTCGTCGCCGCCAGCCGTCGAACCCGTCGCCGAGGCCGCCGGGCCGTCGACGATGCGGGTGCTCGTCGTCGACAACGACATCGTCCACGCCCGCACGATGGGCGAGGTGCTCGGCCGGCTCGGCCACCACGTGACCGTCGTGGGCAGCGGCACCGAGGGCAGCCGGCGGATCGAGGCCGAGCTGTTCGACATCGTGGTCACCGACCTGATGATGAACGACATCGGGGGCCTCGAGATTCTCGCCCGGGCCAAGAAGGCCTCGGTGGAGACCGAGGTGATCGTCGTCACCGGGCACGGCACGATCCCCTCCGCGGTGTCGGCCATGCAGCAGGGCGCGTTCACCTATCTGCAGAAGCCGCTCGACATGGCCCACCTCCGCGCGGCCGTCGAGAAGGCGGCCGAGGGCGTGCGGCTCCGCCGGCAGAATCTCGAGCTCAACCGCCGGCTCGACGAGAAGTTCGGCTTCGAGGGCGTGGTCGGCCAGAGCCCGCAGATGCTCTCCCTCATCGAGCGGCTCAAGCGGATCGCCCCCACCGACGCCACCGTTCTCATCCAGGGCGAGACCGGCACCGGCAAGGAACTGGTCGCCCAGGCCGTGCATCAGAACAGCCCGCGGAAGGCGAAGCCTTTCGTGGCCCTCAACTGCGCGGCGCTCAGCGAGAACATCCTGGAGAGCGAGCTCTTCGGTCACGTCCGCGGGGCGTTCACCGACGCCTCGAGCGATCGCGTCGGGAAGTTCGAGTATGCCAACGGGGGCACGCTGTTCCTCGACGAGGTCGGCGACATGCCGATGGCCACCCAGATCAAGCTGCTCCGCGTGCTGGAGTCGGGTGAGATCACCCGCGTGGGCTCCAACACGCCGGTGCGGGTGAACGTGCGGATCCTGTCGGCCACCAACCGCAACCTCGAGGAGGCGATCGCCGGCGGCGGCTTTCGCAGCGACCTCTACCATCGCCTCAAGGTGGTGACGATCGCGATTCCCCCGCTCCGCGACCGCTCCGGCGACATTCCCCTGCTGATCGAGCACTTCGTCAGGCAGTTCGCCAAGCGGCACGCCAAGGCCGTCAAGGGCATGTCGCTGCCGGCGCGGGTGAAGCTCGGGTCGTATCCCTGGCCGGGCAACGTCCGCCAGCTGCGGAACGTGATCGAGAGCATGGTGGTGGTCGACTGCGACGAGATCCTCGACGTCGACGACCTGCCGCTGGAGCTCGATCCCGACGCCCCGGTGGCCGCGGCGGCGGGAACGCCGCCCGACATGAACGGCGGGTTGGCCGCCCTGGTCGGCCGTCCGCTGGAGGAGATCGAGAAGGTGTTCATCGTCGAGACGCTCAAGCTCACGGGGGGCAACCGCGAGCAGGCCGCCGATCTCCTCGGCATCGGCGAGCGGACCCTGTACCGCAAGATCAAGGAATACCAGCTCAGCTGAGCCCGGCGGCGCATGGGACGCATCCACAGACTCCCGATGTCGGTCGTCAACCGGATCGCCGCCGGCGAGGTCGTGGAGCGGCCCGCGAGCGTGGTCAAGGAACTGCTCGAAAACGCCCTCGACGCGGGGCCGACGCGGATCGACGTGGCGCTCGACGAGGGGGGCATTGGGCTGGTGCGGGTGGTCGACGATGGCGGGGGCATCGAGGCCGACGACCTGCCGCTGGCGGTGACGGCGCACGCCACCAGCAAGCTCCGCGCCGCCGAGGACCTGGAGCGGATCGGCACGCTCGGTTTTCGCGGCGAGGCGTTGGCGAGCATCGCGGAGGTGTCGCGGGTCACGATCCGTTCCCGGCCGCCCGGCGGAGCCGGGGCCACGATCACGGTGGACGGCGGCCGGGCCGACGAGGTGCGACCGGACGGATGCGCTGTGGGCACGACGGTGGAGGTGCACCAGCTCTTCGGCAACGTCCCCGCCCGCAGGGCGTTTCTCCGGGCCCCGCAGACCGAGTGGTCGCATGCGGCCGAGGCCTTCGTCCGCACGGCCCTGGCCCATCCGGCAGTGGCCTTCTCGCTGGTGCACAACGGCCGCCGCGTGCACGACCTGCCGGCGGCGGCCTCGTGGCGGGATCGGATCGCATCGCTGTTCGGGGCGGAACTCGCCTCCCGGCTGATCGAGGTCGAGACCGACGACGAAGAGGTCTCGGTGCACGGATTCGTGGGTCGTCCGGAGGACGATGTCGCCAGCGGCCGACTGCAGCACCTATTCGTGGGCGGCCGGCCGTTTCGCGACCGCTCGCTTGTGCACGCGGTGCAGGAGGCCTATCGCGGCCTGCTGCTCTCGGGTCGCCAGCCGATCGCGTTCCTGTCGTTCGACCTGCCTCCGGATGCGGTCGACGTCAACGTGCACCCGGCCAAGATGGAGGTGCGGTTTCGCGAGCCGGCCCGGCTCTACCGGCTCGTGCTGGCGGCCCTGCGGACGAAGTTCCTCGCCGGCAACGTGACCACGCGGCTGACGCCGCCTGCCGTAGCCGGCACGCCTGAGTTCCAGCCCTTCGCCGTGCCACGCGTGCCGGCGTCCCCGGCCCGGACCCTCTGGACTGCGGCAGCGACGCATCACGACGCGGGCGGCGCGGCGACCGCAATGCTGCCCCCGGCGTGGGAGGCGGACGACGCGGTGGCCCCGGGACCGGCGCTGGCGGAGCGGGCCGTGCAGATGCACGACCGTTACATCGTCGTCGAGACGGCCGCGGGTATCGAGGTGATCGATCAGCATGCCCTCCATGAGCGTCTGCTGTACGAGAAGTTCAAGGCCGCCGCCGCCGAGGGCGGCGTCGAGGTGCAGCCGCTGCTCGTTCCCGAGAGGGTCGACCTGGCGCCGGCGGAACTGGAACTGGTGGCCGAGCACGCCGCGGCGCTCCGGCAGGCCGGCATGCGGGTCGAGCCGTTCGGCGGAGCGACCGTGATCGTGACCTCGAAGCCGGCGCTCGCCGCCGGCACGCCCGCGGGCGCGATCATTCGCGAGGTGCTCGAGCGGCTCGCGGCGGCGGCCGCCGCGGGGGGCGACGCCGGGATGCTTGTCGACGAAGTGCTGCACGGCCTCGCCTGCAAGGCCGCGATCAAGGCCGGCGACCGTCTCTCCCAGGCCGAGGTCGACGAACTTGTCCGCGAGCGGCGGGTGGTGCCCGAATCCCACCACTGCCCTCATGGTCGGCCCACGTCGCTGACGCTCTCGCGCCAGGATCTGGATCGCCAGTTTCGCCGCACCTGAGCCCGACGTACCCTTGAGCGTGATCAGTCAGACCGAGGAGCCGAGATGATCTGCGTGAGCATCGGCCGTGGCCGCCACCGGCACATGATCGCCGAGCACAAGCACCTGGTGGAGAACGGCATCCGGCTCGTCGAGCTGCGGCTCGACTACATCCAGGGCGATGTGAACGTCAAGCGGCTGCTCAGGGATCGGCCCTGCCCCGTGATCGTCACCTGCCGGCGGAAGAGCGACGGCGGCCGCTGGGAGCACTCCGAGGAGGCTCGGCAGACGCTGCTGCGGACGGCGATCGTGGAGGGGGCGGACTACGTCGATCTCGAGGACGACATCGCGGGGGGCGTCCGCCGGTACGGGGCCACGAAGCGGATCGTGAGCCACCATGACTTCCAGAAGACCCCGGCTGATCTCACGGTGCTGCACAAGCGGCTGGCGTCCCTCGACGCCGATGTCGTCAAGGTGGCCGCCATGGCCAACCACCCCACCGACAACCTGCGGATGCTGCAGATGGTGCACACCAGCAGGATCCCCACCGTTGGCATCTGCATGGGCGACATCGGCGTGCCGACCCGGATCCTCGGCGGCCGCTGCGGGGCCCCCTTCACCTTCGCCACGTTCAACGACGAGCGGGTGCTCGCCCCCGGCCAGATCGGCTGGCGGCCCATGCGCGAGATGTACCGCTACGACTCGATCACCCCGGCGACGCGAATCTATGGCGTGGTGGCCGATCCGGTGGCGCACAGCCTGTCGCCGGTGGTGCACAACGCCGCCCTGGCGGCGGCCGGCAGCGACGCGGTCTACCTGCCCTTCCGGGTGCCGGCGGAGCAACTGGACGAGTTCCTGTCGTCGGCATCCCGCTGGCCCCTGGCGGGCCTCAGCGTCACGATCCCGCACAAGGAGGCGGTGCTCGCACACGCGGCGCATGCCGACGACCTCGTGAAGTCGATCGGGGCGGCCAACACGCTGTCGTTCGGTCCCGACGGCATCACCGCCTCCAACACCGACGCGATCGCCGCCGTGGAGAGCCTCGTGGCGGCGCTGCAGGGTGACGAGCAGGCGGGCGAAGACGGGCTGGGCCTGAAGACGGCCCTCGTGCTCGGTGCGGGCGGGGCCGCGCGGGCCGTGGCGTTCGGCCTCAAGAAGAAGGGCGTCGAGGTGACGGTGACCTCTCGCACCGCCGACAGGGCCAAGAAGATCGCAGCCGAGGTGGGCTGCAAGGCCGTGGAGTGGGCCGCGCGGCATCGCATGCCATACGACTGCATCGTCAACGCCACCCCGGTCGGCATGCATCCCAACGTCGACGAGAGCCCGTACGACAAGGAGCATCTGCGTCCCTACATGCTCGTCTTCGACACCGTCTATAACCCCGAGAACACGCTGCTCATCAAGGAGGCGCGGGGCGTGGGGTGCCGGACGATCACGGGCGTGGAGATGTTCGTGCGGCAGGCGGCGATCCAGTTCCGCATCTGGCAGGGCGTGGAGCCGCCCCAGCAGGTGATGCGCGATGCGCTCAAGCGGGCCACGGCGTCGGCCAAGCAGCCAACGTGACCTTCCCGGGCGGCCGGTGGACGAGGCGACCATCATGCGAGGCTTGACGCTCATCGGCTACCGCGGCTGCGGCAAATCCTCCGTCGCCGCCGCGCTCGCCCCGCGGATCGACCTGCCCGCGATCGACGCCGACGAGGCCCTCGAGGAGCGGGCGGGCATGTCGATCGCCGAGTTGATCGCGACCCGGGGCGAGCCCGCGTTTCGGGATCTCGAGGCCGAGGTGCTCGCCGACCTGCTCGCCGGACCGCCCGCCGTGCTGGCCACTGGCGGAGGCGTCGTCCTGCGGGAAGCCAATCGCCTCCTGCTGCAGGGCTGCGGTCGCCCGGTCGTCTGGCTGCGGGCGCCGGCAGGCATCGTGCGGGCGCGGCTCGCCGCCGACCCGACGACGGCAGTCCGCCGGCCCGGGCTGTCGGGCACCGATCCCCTGGCCGAGGTCGAGGCCACGATCGTGGCCCGGGAGCCGCTCTATGCGGCGACCGCCGACGTGGCGTTCGATACGGCCGGCGAACCGCCCGAGCAGATTGCCGGGCGGATCGTCGCCTGGCTCGTCTCCGGCGGTGCCGGCACGGGCGGCGGGCCGCCGGAGCGACTCCCATGACCGTCGACGCATACGCGATCGGAGGTGGCGTGCTTGCCGCCGTCGCCGGCTGGGGCGGAGGTCTCGGGCTGCTGTCGGTGGTGTCGCGGCTGGTCGATCCGGCGCCGGCGCGGCGTGTCGTGGCGGCGCGGTGGGCACCGGTGCTCGCCGCCGCCCTGGCCGCGATGCTCTGGTGGTGGGAGGTTCCCTGCCGGGGGCTCACCGCCGCGGACGTAGAGTCGCAGGACGCGGCGGTGGCGGCGGCGCGGGTGGTGTTTCATGGCGGGCTGCTTCTGCTGCTGGCGGCGGCGAGCTGGGTCGATTTTCGGCATCGCGTGATCCCTGACGCGATCACCGTGCCAGGCCTGCTGATCGGGTTGGGCGCCGCGACGGCTCTCCCGCAGGTCCTGCTTCCCGTGGCTCGAGAGGTGCCGAGGTCGTTCGCACCGCCGCTTCGCCTGCCTGACGTGCTTGGTGCATGCGGCCCGCTGCACGGCGAGTGGCCGGCTCGGCTCGGCCCTGCTCCGGTGCTCACCGGCCTGGCCGCGGCCGCCGCCGTGTTCCTCGTCTGGTGGCTGGTGGGCACCGATCCGGAGGGGCCCGGCGGCGAAGGTCGGGCGTGGCCGTCGCGTCTGCTGACGCCCCGCGCGCTGGTCGCGGTGGTCGGTGCGGTGATCATCGGCGTGGCGTGGCTGGTCGGTGGCGACCACTGGCGGGCGGTCGTCTCGGCCTTGGCGGGTCTGGCCGTCGCCGGGGGGCTCATCTGGCTGACCCGCGCGGGGGCCTCGCGGGCGCTCGGCCGCGAAGCGATGGGGTTTGGCGACGTGACGCTGATGGCGATGGTCGGTGCCTGGCTTGGCTGGCAGCCGTGTGTGATCGCCTGCTTCCTGGCGGTGTTCATCGGGCTGGCGCACGGCGTCGTGCAGCTCGCCGTTCATGGCGAGGCGGAGCTCCCCTTCGGCCCCAGCCTCTGCCTCGGCGCTGCGGCGACCGTGGTCGCCTGGCGACCGCTCTGGGCCCGGACCGAGCCGTTCTTTCGCGAGCCGTTCGAACTGGCCGCCGTCGTGGTGGTGGTGATCGCCCTGACCGCCGTGACGCTCTGGATCTGGCACCGGCTGCGGCCGATTTCCGCCGGCTGAGCGGCCGCCCCGAAGGCCTTGCCCGCCCCGCCCCAGCCCCCTACGATCCGCCCCTCCCAGAGGCTCGCCGTTCGATGAGGCCGTGGCCCGCTCGCCTGGTGCAGTTGTGCGCGGTGCTCGTCGCGCTGCCGGTCGCCGGCTGCGCGAGCAACCCATTCAAGCGGCAGGCCACGGTGGCGCCTCCGAACCTGGAGCCGCCGCCGGGCGTTGCCGCGCCGGCGCACACGATCCCGCAGGTGTCGTCGTCCACGCTGGCTCCGTCCTACGCCGACGTCGACGGCCGGCAACTGGAGGCCGCGCTGGTGCGGACACGGCAGGAGTCGCAGGTGATGCAGGACGAGATCGCCGCCCTGCGGTCGCAGCTCGCGAGTACGTCGTCGCAGCTGGCGCAGGCGCGCACGGCCGGCCTGCCGCCCGGCGCCGACAAGCCGCCCCGGGTGGGCAACGACGGCGGCACCCCGGCCACGCCGGTGGTGATGCAATCGGCCATGACGCAGCTGAAGCTGCCTGACCTGCAGCCCCGCTTCGACGGCGCCGTGGTGCGGATCGACATCCCCGCCGATCGGCTGTTCGACGGCGGCACGGCGAATCTGCTGCCCGAGGGGGCGGCGGTGCTCACGACGGTGGCCGAGGACCTGGACCGGGTCTACCCCGGCCACTTCATCGGGATCGAGGGGCATGTCGACACCGAGCCGCTTCAGAACGCGTCGTGGACCTCGCCCCATCAGCTGACGGCGGCCCGTTCTGCGGCGGTGTTCGACTTCCTCACCACGCGGACCTCGATGCACGAAAGCCAGCTCTTCCTGGTGGCCCACGGCCCCAACCATCCGCTCGTCTCCAACGCGACCTCCGCGGGCCGCTCCCGCAATCGTCGCGTGGAGCTCGTCGTGTATCCCGACCGTGCCGCCGTTGACGGTGCGGCACAGTGACCGCCGACCGGTGGCCCGGGGCATCCCGTGTGGCGTTCTCCGGCGGCATCCTCCGGCGGCAAGCCGGTGCCGCGGTCTGCTAGACTCCGCCGCATGGTGACGATCGTCGATTACGGCAGCGGCAATCTGCGGAGCGTGCAGAAGGCCTTCGAGCGGCTCGGCACGGCGGCGCGGATCACGGACGACCCGCAGGTGGTGGCGGAGGCCGAGCGGCTGGTGCTGCCCGGGGTGGGTGCGTTCGGCGACGCGATGCGTGCGCTTCGCGACCGGGGCCTGGTCGACCCGATCGTGGCCCATGTGCGGGCCGAGCGTCCGTTCTTCGGAATCTGCATGGGCCTGCAGCTGCTCTTCGAGACCGGATTCGAAGGCGGCCGCCACGCGGGGCTCGGCCTGCTGCCCGGGGAGGTCGTGCGATTCGAACTGCCCGCGGGGACGAAGGTGCCGCACATGGGCTGGAACACGGTGCGGTGGCGGAACGACGCCCCGGGCCGCGAGCCGGACGCCTGGTACTACTTCGTGCACTCCTACCACGCCCGCCCGCGTGACCAGGGCGACGTCGCCGCCATCACCGACTACGGCGGTGAGTTCGTCTCGGCGGTCGCCCGCGGGAGGCTGTTCGCGACGCAGTTCCATCCGGAAAAGAGCCAGTCCGTGGGCCTGCGGCTGCTGGCGTCGTTCGTCGGCCGCGGCTGACACCTCGAACCTCTGCGGAGCCCAGCGATGGAACTCTGGCCGGCGATCGACCTCAGGGGCGGCAACTGCGTGCGGCTGCTGCAGGGTGACTACGACCGCGAGACCGTGTTCGGCCGCGATCCCGTCGCCATGGTCGGGCGTTTTCGGGCCGGTGGAGCACGGCGGCTGCACATCGTCGATCTCGACGGGGCGAAGGCCGGCGTGGCCACGCAGGCCGGACTCGTCCGGCGGATGGCCGCCGCGGCCGGCGTTCCCTGCCAGATCGGGGGCGGCATCCGTTCGGCCGAGACGGCCGAGGGGTATCTCGCCACGGGGCTCGCCCGGGTGATCCTCGGCAGCGTCGCGGTCGAGGATCCGGCGCTGCTCGAGCGGCTGGCGGAGGCCCATCCGGGCAGGATCGTCCTCGGGCTCGACGCCCGCGACGGCCTCGTCGCCGTCCGCGGCTGGGTCGACACCAGCCCGCTGTCGGCGGTGGATGTGGCCCGACGTCACGCCGGGCTTCCCCTGGCCGCGATCGTCTACACCGACATCGCCACGGACGGGACGCTCGCGGGGCCGAATCTCGCGGCCCTCGAGGAGATGCTCGGCAGCACCCGCAGCCCGCTGATCGCCTCGGGTGGCATCGCCACGCTCGACGACATCCGGCGTGTCAGGGCGATCGGCTGCGCCGGCTGCATCGTGGGCCGCGCCCTCTACGACGAGGCCTTCACGCTTCCCGACGCGGTGGCCGCCGCCGGCGACGCATGAGCCACGCCCCGGCCGGCGGCACATCCTGCCCCGATTTCCCCGGCGCGGGCGGCGGCGGGGGGTTTTCGCGGGAATCCCGGGGAACCCTCAACCTCCCGGGCCGGGCGGGCCGACCGTACGGGTGACCTGTTTGCCCGGCCCGGTTCTCCGCCCCTACCATCGAGTTCCATGGCGACCGACGTGCGGATCAAAGAGCAGCTGCCGGAACTGACGCGGCGGATCGTCGAGACGTACCAGGACGTCCCCACGATCCACTACCTCGGTCACTGCCCGCTGCCCAACTCCGAGGCGATCATTTCGGTCTGCGAGGACCTCAAGGAGATCATCTACCCCGGCTATCGCCGTCGGGAGAACCTCCACCTCGGCAACGTCACCTACCACGTCGGCGACCTGATCGACGGCCTGCACGACAAACTCACCACACAGATCGGGCGGGCCCTGCGTCACAGCGTGACCGCGCAGCGGGCCGCCGTCGACCAGGGAGTCGAGCCGCCGACGGTGTCGGAGGCGGTGAAGCACTGCACCGAGGAGGCCGACTTCGAGGCGCTCGGCCAGGCGAAGGCGGTGGAGTTTCTGGAGCAGATTCCGGACGTCCGGCGGGTGCTCGCCACCGACGTGCAGGCCGCCTACGACGGCGATCCCGCCGTGCGGACGCTCGACGAGATCATCTTCTGCTATCCGGGCTTGGAGGCGGTCACGGTGCATCGGCTCGCCCACCTGCTCCACCGGCTCGAGGTGCCGCTCATCCCGCGGATGATGGCCGAGTGGGCGCACGCGCGGACGGGCATCGACATCCATCCCGGGGCGACGATCGGCGACCACTTCTTCATCGACCACGGCACGGGCGTGGTGATCGGAGAGACCTGCGAGATCGGCAGCCACGTGAAGATCTACCAGGGCGTGACGCTCGGCGCCCTCTCGTTTCAGACGGATGCCGACGGCCACCTCGTGCGTGGCACCAAGCGGCATCCCACGATCGAGGACCGAGTGGTGATCTACGCCAATGCCACCGTGCTTGGCGGCGCCACCCGGATCGGCCACGATTCCGTGATCGGCTCGAGCGTCTGGCTGACGCGGTCGGTCGACCCGCACACCACGGTGGTGCTCGAGAAGCCGAAGCTCCGCATGCGGGGCGAGGTGCCCGAGCAGGGCATCGACTGGCAGATCTAAATTGAGCGCCCGCGGGGCCATCCCTGGCCCCCGCGGGCTTTGCCCGTCGATGGTGAAGCGCGAGGTTCACCATGCCGGGCGTTGGCCGGCGTCCATCCGGCCAGGAAGCCGCCGAAGG
>JBJTQP010000163.1:0-12483 GCA_046075685.1 Planctomycetaceae bacterium
AACTTCTGGTGGTGATCGCGATCATCGCCACGCTGATCGGGCTGCTGCTGCCGGCCGTGCAGACTGCCCGGGAAGCGGCGCGGCGATCAAAGTGTGCCAACAACCTGCGGCACATCGCCTTGGCGACCCTGGCCTTTGAAAACGGCCAACGGCGGCTGCCGCCGCAGTTCGGCTGGACGGGTGATGCCGGACACGGGGCCATCGGCACCGTGTTTTTCCACATCCTTCCCTTCGCGGAGCAGAACCCGCTTTATCAGCTGTCGCGGGTCGACGCGATCCGTTCCGTGACCTTCAACGGCGGCTCATTCCTCACCGTACCGGGAACGTTCGATTCGCGGGTCGAGGTGATCCAGAAGGCGTTGATCCCGACGTTCCAATGCCCAACCGACATCACCTACGACACCGCGCTCGACTGGCCCGGCTGGGCGGGGAGCAGTTACGCCGGCAACTTCCAGGTATTCGGCCGCGACTCGATCCTGCCCTATCCGCGGAGCGGCTGGCCGACCTGCCTCGACGACGCCGCCCGCGGCCGCTGGGAGGGGCGGAAGAAGCCCGCCCAGGTGACGGACGGCCTCTCGAAGACTGTGTTCTTCGCGGAGAAGTACACCGTCTGCGGCCTCAGGGCGGGGGGCAGCGTCTGGGACCGTTGGGACTACCTCGACACCTGCCAGCCGACGTTTGCGTCATACACGGCGCCGTTCAATTCCGTCACCGGCCAACTCTGGAGCGTGGCGATGTTCCAGGTGACCCCGGCGAATCCCCTCAAGCCCAACACGAGTTGCGACTGGAGCGTGGCTCAAACGCCGCATGCATCGATGAACGTGGCCTTTGGCGACGGCAGCGTCCGCGTCATCGAGGGCGGCGTCGATCCGATCGTCTGGGCCGCGGCCCTTACGGTCGCGGGCGGCGAGAGCAACGGAACGCCCTGACCATGCTGCGTGCGGCCGCCCTCATCCTCCTGGCGATTGTGATTCTCAACGGCGGCTGCAGTCGCCGCAGTGGCTGCGTCTCGGGAACGGTGACCGTGGACGGTCGACCGCTCGAGTACGGCATGGTGAACTTCGTGGGAGCGGGCGGCGCGGCGTCGGCCCCCGCGGGCGGCGGCCAACGGCCGTTCGCGCCGTTGCCCGACCGCTACGCGAGCCCCGGGCAGTCGGGGCTTGCGGTCGATGTCGTGGCCGGCGACCAGAGGCTTGATCTCCCGCTGACGTCGAACTGACGGACCGCTACGCGAGGATGTCGCCGATCACGCTGCCGGCCACGTCGGTGAGCCGGATGTCGCGGCCGCTGAACCGGAAGGTGAGCCGCGTGTGGTCGATGCCCAGGAGATGTAGCATCGTGGCGTGAAGGTCGTGGATCGTGAACTTCTTCTCGACCACGCGGTAGCCGTAGTCGTCGGTGGCGCCCACCACCGTGCCGCCCCGCGTGCCGCCGCCCGCACACCACATCGAGAAGGCCTGCGGGTTGTGGTCGCGGCCATCCTTGCCCTGCGCGAAGGGCGTGCGGCCGAACTCGCCGCTCCAGACCACCAGCGTGGTGTCGAGCAGGCCGCGAGCCCGAAGGTCGCGGAGCAGCGCCGCGATCGGCTGGTCGACCGCCCGCGCGTTGTTGTCGTGCCCCTCGCGGAGGTTCGAGTGCTGATCCCAGCGGTCGCCGCCCACCTTGGGGCAGGTGAGCTCGACGAACCGCACGCCCCGCTCCACCATCCGCCTCGCCAGCAGGCACTCGGCGGCGAAGATCCGCGTGGGGGCGTAGGTCGACTCGAAACCGTAGGCCCGCTTCGTGGCGGCGGTCTCGCCGGCGAGGTCGAGCAGCGTCGGCACCTCCGCCTGCATCCGCCAGGCGAGCTCCTGGTTGGCGATCGCGCTCTCCACGGCGTCGGGCCCGCCGGTCCGCGCCGCGAACGCCTCGTCGAGGCTCCGCGCCATGTCGAGCTTCGCCCGCTGCTGGTCGGCCGAGGCCTCGCGGCGGCGGACGTTTGCCAGGCCCGCGCCGGCCGGCCTGACGACGGAGCCCTGGAACGTGGCCGGCAGGAAGCCGTTGGTGAAGTTGTCGAGCCCACCCGGCGGGATCAACCCGCCGTCGAGCACCATGTAGCCGGGCAGATTCTCGCTCTCGCTGCCAAGGCCGTAGGTCGTCCAGGCACCCATGCTCGGTCGGCCCTGCAGACCCGAGCCGGTGTGGAGGAAGTAGTTGGCGCTGGTGTGCTCGGGGAACTCGCTGGTCATCGAGCGGACGACCGCGAGCTCGTCGACCACGTCGCCGAGATGCGGAAACAGGTCGCTCACCGGGATGCCGCTGGCGCCCCGCCGGGAAAACTTCCACGGACTCGGCAGCATCCGGCCCACGTTGTTGAACTGCGTGGCGTCGACCCGGAACAGCGACCGCGGATCCTTGCCCGCATCGCGATCCAGCCGCGGCTTGGGATCGAAGCTGTCGACCTGCGAGACGCCGCCGTCCATGTAGAGGAAGATCACGCTCGTCGCCCGGGCCGGATGATGCGGCTCCGCGACCACGCCGGCGGCCCGGGCGGCGGCGCGATGGAGCAGCGCTGCGGCGGCCACCCCGCCGAAGCCGCAGGCCGCCTGGCGCAGCAGGTCGCGACGGGAGGTGGGCCGCGGTCGGTGCCGGCCGCAGGGATGGCGGATCGGGAGCATGGCGGCGGCTCGCGCCCCCTCAGGGCACGAAGATGAACTCCTTGGCGGTGATCAGCGCGTGGGCGAGGTCGGCCCAGGCCGCCTCGTGGTCGGGCGTCGCGGCGAAATCGACGCCGTGCCGCGTGGCCTGCGCCGCCAGAAACGCCGTGGCGGCCGCGGCCTCGGCGGCCTCCGGCTGCCGTGCGTAGGCGTCGCGAAACATCCGCTCGATGCGGGCGGCCGGCGTGGGAGTGGACGCGACGGTCTTTCGGGCCCACGCCGTGGCCTGCTCGGCCACGAACGGATCGTTGCAGAGCACCAGCGCCTGCGCCGGCACGTTGGTGACGTTCCGCCGGCCCATGCTCTGGAACGGCACCGGCAGGTCGAAGGCCGTGAGAAAGGGGGGCAGGAAGTTTCTCCGCACCTTGGTGTACAGGCTGCGGCGACCGGCGCCGTCGAGCGGCCCCGAGGCGGGCCGGCCGCGGCCCTCGTGAAACTCCGTGAGGTGCACCTCCACGCTCGGCCCGCCCGGCGTGGGATCGAGCCGGCCGCTGACGGCGAGGATCGCGTCGCGGATCGCCTCCGCCTCCAGCCGGCGGACGGGGTGGTGGTGAAGGAGCACGTTCAGCGGATCCCGCGCCAGGGCCGCCGCGTTGGGTCGGCTCGACATCCGCCACGTGCTGCTCGTGACGATCTCCCGGACGAGCCGCTTCACGCTCCAGCCCTCCTCGCGAAACCGCACCGCCAGCGTGTCGAGCAGGCTGCGGGCGAGCGGATCCGCGGGCGGCTCTCCGAGCACGCCGAAGTTGTCCGGCGTCGGCACGAGCCCGCGGCCGAAGAGGTGATGCCAGATGCGGTTCACGGCCACCCGGGCGGTGAGCGGGTTCAGCGGATCGAGCACCCGATCGGCGAGCTGCAGCCGTCCCGAGGAGTCGGCCGGCCACGCGGGCTGGCGGCTGCCGTCGACCGCCTCCAAAAACCGCCGCGGCACCGGCGGCCCGGGGCGGCCCGCCGAGCCCTTGATGAGCAGCCGCTGGTCGATGCCGTTGCCGTCGAGCAGCGCCGGCGCCGTCGCCGACTCGAGCCTGACCGTGCCGCGGATCATCGCCTGCCGCGCCGCCACCCGGGCGGCCGCCTCACGGAGACGGACTGCTTCCGGAGCCGCGCGGTCGTGCGCCGCGAGCAGCGCGTTCACCGTCGCCGGCCACTCCGGGTCGTCACGCCGCGGCTGGTCGGCCGCCGCGACCGTCTCGGCCACGCCGGCCTCACCCGACACCGCCGCGTACTCCACGTGCACGAGGTGGCCCGCGTCCCAGTCGCCGATGTCGCGGCGGAGGTCCTGACGAATCCACTTCCATTCGCCCTCTGTCTTCGCCGTCATGACATGCGGGCCGTACAGGGGACCGTCCTTGAGCAGCACGTGGCTGTCGACCGCCGCGTGGATCTGCACGTGCCCGCGGACGCGATGCCAGAGCACGCCGGTGCTGAGCGACACCGTGGGCGTCCGCAGCACCCGCCCCGCCCGGTCGACGTCGCCGAGCGGCTTTGCATCCCGCTCGCCCGTGGTGCGCGTGGTGGCCCAGACGGCATCGCTGCGGGCATGCCCCACGGCCTCGACCATGACGGCGACGTCCGCCGTGCCGGCGGCCTCCAGGCCGCGCACCACCGGCTGCCCGGCGGGCACGAGCGCCCATGCCGCGGCGTCCATGATCAGGGGCGTGGCGCGGGGCCCCGCGTAGGAGGCGATGACGGTCTCTCCCACCGCGGACGGCGTGGCGGCGTCTGCGGCGGCGAGGTCGAGGGTCGGCACGGGCCGCCCCGTCGCAGCCTCGATCAGCGGCGGCAGGGCGGCGCGGAGCTCGGCGTCGCAGGCAGCGAGGTCCGCCGCCGCGCGGCGGTTGGCCTCCAGCGTCTGGAACGGCACCTGCCGGTAGCTGCTCGACATCACCATGCCGGCGATCGCGTAGTAGTCGGCCGCGGAGACGGCGTCGAACTTGTGGTCGTGGCAGCGGGCGCAGCCGATCGTCAGGCCGAGAAACGCCTTGCCGAACGTGTCGACGCGGTTGTCGATGCGGTCGGCCTCGTCCTGGCGGAGGTCGACGGGCGCGTGCACCTCCTCGCCGAGCAGCCAGAAGCCCGTGCCCACCACCGACTCGTTGCTGCCGTCCGCAGCCAGCCGCGGCGGCTGCACGAGGTCGCCAGCCACCTGCTCGCGGACGAACTGGTCGTACGGCAGGTCGGCGTTGAAGGCCCGCACGACCCAGTCGCGATACTGCCACGCATTGGGGATCAGGAAGTCGAACTCGTGGCCGCGGGTCTCCGCGTAGCGGGCCACGTCGAGCCAGTGGCGGGCGAACCGCTCGCCGAAGTGGGGCGACGCCACCAGCCGATCCACATACCGTTCGAACGCCTGCGGATCGGCGGCGGCGGCCACGGTGGCCACGTCATCGGGTGCGGGGGGAAGCCCGGTGAGCGCCTCGCTCGCCCGCCGGACGAGCGTCTCGAGGGCGGCTTCCCCTGCAGGCTCGAGGCCGGCCGCCTCGAGCCGGGCCAGCACGAAGCGATCGATGTCGGAGCGGCACCACGCCACGTCGCGCACGGCCGGAGGCGGATCCGCCCGGGGCGGCTCCCAGCACCAGTGCGCTGCCCGCCGCTGGGCGAGATCGAACGGCCGCACCGCCGCCACGCCGCCGTCGTCGGGCCACGGCAGCCCGCGGCGGACCCATTCCTCGATCGTCCGGACCGCGGCGTCCGGCAGCCGGCCGTCGGGAGGCATCTGCAGGTCGCCGTCGTACCGAACGGCCCGCACGAGCAGGCTCTCGTCGGGCCGGCCCGCGACCGCCACGCCGTCGGCTCCGAAAAACTCGGCCCGCGAATCGAACGACAGCCCGCCCTCGGCCGTGCCCGCGGACGTGGAGTGGCAGCCGCGGCAGTGCGTGACGAGCAGCGGGCGGACACGCGATTCGAAGAAGGCGTCGTCGTCCGGCGTTGCCGCGACCGCCGCCACGGTGCTGCCGAGCAGCGCGAGCGTTACGAGATGCCGAACGGTGGACATCTGCGTTCCCTTCGACACCCTCATCAGCCAGCGCGGTGACGTGGCCCCACCGAAGCGAACGGCCACGGGGCTATCATATCGAACGCTGGCGACACGGCCCGATGTCGCCTCTCCACTGCCACCACCCGCGGATGACCCGATGCGGCCGGCCGGCTTCGTCGCCGTTGAACTCGCCCTGCTCGCTCTCGCCCAGTTTCTCGGCGGCCCGCCATGGACGGCCGTGGCCGCGGTGGCATGCGGCTGCCATGTCGCGGGGCCCCTGCAACCGACGACGCTCCTGCCCCTGGCTCCGGCGCTGGTCTGGGCCGTTGCTGCGGGCATGTCCGGCAACCGTGAGCTGTTCTTTCCGTTCGCGATGCACCTCGCGGCGGCGGCGGCGCTGTCGCGTGGCTCCACACGGGCGCAGGTCGCCGCCGGCGGCGCGGTGGCGGCGACGTTTCTGGCCATCCGCTGGCTTCAAGCCGCCACACCGCGCGTGCTCGCCATCGAACTGGCGGCGGTGGTGGTCGTGCTCGGGGTGGCGATCGCCTTGGCCCGACGGCTGCCGGCGACGACGGCACGCGGGTGGATGCCGATCGCTGCGGCGCTGCTCGCGTGCGCGTGCCTGGCCATCTGATACGGCTCACACGTGAGCCTTGCGCGTTCGGGAGGCTCGGGGCTGCCCATGCCCGTCGCCGGACGTTCGCGTCGGGCATCCTGCCCGACGCTCACTCGGATGCCGCCATCGCTTCGCCATCGTGGCTTCTCCGACCAATCCGCCGAGGCGGATCGGTGCCCGGGCATACGCCGGCTCTCGGGCATGGGCAGCCCCGCGCTGAGATTCTCGTGGCCGCGGGCTTGCAGCCTGCGGAATCCGGCCGGCCGCGGAGCTGATCCGACGCGCGAGGATCACGTGAAGTCCGTATGAGGCTGTCAGTCGAACACGTCGTCGGGAACCGCGGTGAGTTGCCGAACCACGATTCGCTGTACCGTTTCCCAGGCCACCGCCGTGAGCGTCACGCTGCCGTCGGCCGCCTGACTGGCAAACAGCCCGTGGCTCCCGCCGGACCACCGCGCCGAGAACTCCTCCGGCAGCAGGACGGCGCCGCCGACGAGGTGCAGCTCCACGATGCCCCCGTGGTCGCGCTCCTGCCAGAGCCGCTCCAGCAGGCGGGCCATCGGGTTGGCCGTCGCTGCCGGCACCGTCGCCGCGGACCCTGTCCACGCACCGGCATCCGGCGACGGTTCGCCCTCAATGCCGGCGATGAAGGTCCAGTCGCCCCCGCCATCGGCCACCGGGCCGGTCGTCGCGGCGGCAGCGGGCTCCCCGATCGTGGACGCGGGAGGTTCGGCGGGCACGTCGACGGCCGGTGGAGCGGGCGAAGGGTCGACGCCGGACGGGGATTCGAGCACGGGAATCCGCACCCCGACCCCGCACTTGCTGCACGTGCCGTGCTTGCCCGCGACCGCGGCCGGCACGACCAGCCGATGCCCTGCAGGGCAGTGAAACACGATCTGCCTGTCGAGCAGAGAAGGTGCAGGCATCGCCCCCTGGGGTGAGGGTTTCCGAGGGATCACGCGGGTCCTGTCGTCGGTCATGAACGAGCCCCGAGGGAGGTCTGAGCGGGTGGCCGGCGAACGTTCCCCGCATGGCGGCCCTGCCGTGAGTGTAGCGGCCGCCGCATGGCTTGACGCGGCTCCGCGACGGTCTGACACTGCCGCTTGGCCCGCTCGTGGTCGGCCTCCGTCAGGAAAACCTCCATGCCCATCGCCGTCCTCTGTCCCGGCTGCAAGTCCCGGTTTTCGGTCAGCGACAAGTTTGCCGGTCAGACGGGCCCCTGTCCGAAGTGCAAGAAGCCGATCACGATTCCGGCACTCACCGGCGACGCGGTCGTGATCCACGAACCGGAGGCGCCCACCGCCACCTCGACGGGCACGGGCCGGGCTCCGACGGCGCCGATCGCCAGCCGCGACAAGGCGATCCCGGTGGCGCGGTTTGCGGCGGTCGGCGGGATGGCGGTGGCGGTCGTTGCCGGCGCCTGGCTGACCGGGAGACTCATGACGCCGACGGCGATTCCGCCGGCCGCGCTCCTCGCAGCCGCGTTTCTGCTGGCGGTGCCGTGCGTGATGCTCGGCTACGCCGCCGTCCGCAACCGCGAACTGGAGCCGTATACCGGCACCCCGCTGCTGCTGAGGTCTCTCGCCTGCGCCGCGGTGTACGCCGGACTCTGGGCGGTGAAGGGCCTGCTGCCGCCCGACGCCACCCGGGAAATGTGGCAGTGGATGTTCCTGGGCCCCATGTTCGCCGCCGCGGGGGCGCTTGCGGCGCTTGCGGCACTGGAACTCGACTGGGGTGCCGCGGTGGCCCACTTTTCGCTCTACGCGATGTTCACCGCCTTTCTCCGGTGGCTCGCCGGGTTGTCGCCGCTCTGAGGGCCGGGCCGTCCGCATGTCGCTCGATTCACTTCCGGAACTCGTCGCCCTCGATTCGACCGTCGGCGGAGTCCGCATCCCGCCCGGCGACACCGCCCCGCTCACGCCCCGCGTCCGCGCCCTGCTCGACACGGCCGAGATGCGGAGGCTCTCCCGGGTCTCGCAGCTCGGCCTCGTGTCGCTCGTGTATCCGGGCGCCACGCATACCCGACTCGAGCACTCGCTCGGGGTCTACCGCCTCGCGATCGAGTTTCTGCGCCGCCTTCGCGACGACCCTCGCTTCGCGGCGGCCGTCGGCCCTGCAGATGCGGCGGCCTTTGTGGCCGCCGCCCTCGTCCATGACATCGGCCACTGGCCGTACTGCCACCCGATCGAGGACATGGGGTTGCCGGAGATACCGCGGCACGAGTCACTCGTGGGCGACGTGCTTGCCGGCGGGGCGATCGCCGAAGTGCTCCAGCGTGACTGGCACCTCGCCGCCGATCGGATCGCCGATCTGATCACCGGCTCGGCCGAAGATCCGGCCGGACGAATCCTGCACTCGCTCCTCTCCGGCCCCGTGGACGTCGACAAGATGGATTACCTGGCCCGCGACAGCCTCCACGCGGGCGTGCCCTACGGCCGAAACTTCGACCAGCCGCGGCTGCTGGCCAATCTCTGCCTCGACGAGCGCGGCGTGGGGCTGGCGATCGCGGCCAAGGGCCGAACCGCCGCCGAGCTGATGGTGTTCGCCAGGTACGTGATGTTCTGCGAGGTCTACTGGCACCACGCCGTGCGGTCGGCCACGGGCATGCTGCAGCGGGCGATCTGGATCGTGCGTTCCGCCATCGACCCGCTCACGCTGGTGCGGATGGACGACCAGCAGTTCGTGACGTGGCTGGAGTCGGCCGCCGCCGGAACGGCGGCTGAGCCCCTCGTGGCCGGACTGTTCGGCCGGCAGCGACGGCTCTTCAAGCAGGTGGCGAGTTTCGACGCCCTGCGTCGTCCGGACCTTCATGCGGCGTTCGCGGCCCGCCCGTTTGCAGAGTCGGTCGCTGCGGCCGGCCGGCTGGCCGATCTCCTCTCCCGCCGCGGAGCCCGTCGAGTCGAACCGCATGCGGTGCTGATCGACGCGCCGCCGGCGGAACGCGAGGTCGAGTTCCGGCTGCAGGTCCGTGAATGCGACATCGCCCGCGGCCGCGAGACAGCGTGCTGGCGGCGGCTCGAGGACGTGTCGCCGGTGGTTCGCAGCCTCGCCCACGAGCAGTTCGACGATCTCGTCAAGCGCGTGCGGGTGTTCGTCGATCCTGACATCGCCGCGGACGTCCGGGGCCGCAGCGACCTCGAGGAGCTGATTCTCGAGGCCGCCGCGCCGCGTTAGCTCCGCCCGCCGCCGAGGTCGCCGAGTTCTCCGCCCCGCCGAATCCGGAGCAGTCAGCGAACGGCCGAGAGACAGACCGGCCGGCCGGCCGCGGTCACTTCGCCGGGCCGCCAGGAAGTTTTCCTGCGGCGATCAGCTCGCCGAACGTGGGTGCATCCGGCTTCGCCGGATCGCTCGACAGCGCGGCCACGTCGTCGAGCGCCTTTTGGATCTTCTCCTTGTTGACCTTGTCATCCTTCTTGTCGAGCCGTTCCGCGAGCGCATTGCCGTACGCATTGCGGTCCTTCTTGCTTTTTCCAACGTGGCAGACGTTGCACTTGGCCTCGTCCACCGCGGCGGCCAGCGGCGTGCCGTCTTTCACGTACGTGGCCTTGAACTCGTCGGCGAACTGCTTGATCGCGAATGCCTCGCGGGTGAGTCCGCCGAGGACGAGGGCCACGCCGAAGGCCATGAAGCAGGCGACACGGCACGCACGGGTCATCACAAATCTCCGAGAGGAAAGGAAACCTGCCCTTCATGCAGGATGTACATGCAGTTCACTAGACCCGCCACCCGTGGCAACGTCAAGCAATGAGTGTGCGGGCCAACCCCGGCCTCCCGGGCCGGGGGCATGGTCAGCCGCGCAGCCGGCCCCAGTCCGCCGGGTCGGGTGGGACGCCCGGGACGGATTCATGGAACAGCGGGGGCACCACGTCGCGGATCGCCTCGTTGATCCGTTCAGAGGGGGCGTCAATCAGGCGGAACTCCCCGCCCCCCTCGTAGCGACTGCGGGCATCGATCCACAGGCATGCGCCGCGGTAGGTGTCGACGTCGGCGCCGCCGACCTGCTCGATGAAGGGCCTTGTCGGGTCGGACACGATGAATCGGCAGTCGGCGGCCCGGAGTCGAAGGCGGACGGGCTCCGGCCGGGAGGCCGTATCTCGCATCGCGACCACCCCCGTTGCACAGGCAGCCGTGACCCCGGAGAGATCGCAGTCGATCTCCAACTTCCCGGTCGCAGTGCCATGCCCGGTGATCAGGGGTCGTGGCGACACGAACTCGCCGTCCTTCCAGCGCACCGTGGCCCGGCCGCCGACGGCCTCCGCGGTGTCGAGCAGCACCACGTTCCCCGCAACCCGGGTGCGGCCGAGTGAAATCACGCATTCGGTCGGCTCGGTCACGGAGCCTGCCGAGAGTGCGACCACGGCCGCGGGCGAAGCGGTGGACTGCAGAGAGGCCACGGCGTCCCCCGGTATGAGCAGGGTCACATCCTCGCAGAACAGCCGCCCGGAGCGGATGGCGAACAATGCCCCCCCCGCGCGTGCGCTCCCGTCGATGCCCATGACGACCCCACGGATCTCAACGTCGCCGTCGCCGATGTCGCAGGCGGCCTTCGGGCCCTCGCTTCCCGCCGCGGCTGCCACCCCGCCGAACATCACCGTGGGACTCCTGCCGGCCGCGGCCCTGATCACGAGCTGCCGGCCTGCGAGCGACAGCGGGGGTTCGCGCCGCACACCGTCGAAGGCGAGTTCGACGACACCTCCATCAGCCACCCGGCGGACGGCATCGGCAAGCGTGCCAGCCTCACCGTCTCCTGGTTCCCCTCCCACCACCCGAACGACGGTCGATTCGCCGCCGGCCGCAGCTGCCGACGGCGGCACCACGGCCGAGCGCCGGTTCCATGCCGACCAGGCCCACAGGCCCGTGACGAGCATCACCAGGCCGGCGATCGGCACGAGCCACGGGAGTCGTCCGGCCACGGGATGCGGCCGAGGCTGGTCCGGCGGCTGGAGCGGTGGGGCATCCTCGATCGTGAATCCCTGCTCTTCGGCGAACGACGCCAGATCGGCGACCAGAACGGCCGGCCTCTGGTAGCGGTCGAGCGGATCCTTCTCCATGAGCCGGGCGACGATGTCCGCGAGCCGGCGGGGCACGTCGGCCCGGAGCTCGTCGAGGGCCGGCGGCACGGCCTGCTGGTGCTGCAGCAGTTTCTGCACCAACGTGCCCTCGGCGAAGGGCGGCCGGCCCATGAGCATGAAAAAAACCGTGCAGCCCAGCGAGTAGAGATCACTTCGGACGTCCGCCTCTCGTGGATCCCGCGCCTGCTCCGGCGAGATGTAGTCGAACGTGCCGAGCGTCATGCCGCTGACGGTCAACTCGCGGTCCTCGGCGACCTGGGGCAGGCGGGCCAGGCCCATGTCGACGATGCGGGCCCGGCCCGTCGGGGTGATGACGATGTTGGACGGCTTGATGTCCCGATGCACCACGTCCCGCTGCGACGCATGCTCGAGGGCGTCGGCGACCTGGATCGTGATGTCCACCGCGCGGGCGACGTCGAACGGCCCCTGGCTGCGAACCAGGTCACGGAGGTTCGTGCCCTCGATGTACTCGAAGACGATGAACTGCCAGCCATCCTCGCTGCCGACGGCGTGGACGCGACCGATGTTCTCGTGGTCGAGCCGGGCGGCGGACTGGGCCTCGTTGCGGAACCGCTTCAGCAGTTCCTCGTCGTCGGCCCGACGCCCGGCAAGCACCTTCACAGCCACCACGCGGTCGAGCGTGGTGTCAAGTGCGCGAAACACTGCTCCCATGCCTCCGCCTCCGATGAAGCGATCGAGGCGGTAGGGGCCGAGCATCGTGCCCTCGAGCAGCCGCCCGATGTCGACCGTACTGGTCACGCCATGGGCCGTCCGACCGGGAAAGGTGCCGCTCCACGAAGCCGGGTGGGCGTCACCGGAGATCACGGTGGCATCCGGGGCCGCTGCCGCCGCCGACGACTGCGGCCGTGCCTCAGGGCCCGACGTTTCATCTGAAGATGACATGGGTTCGACCCTAACACCGTCGTTCTTGGCGGGTCAAATCAGCGCTGCATCGTCGAAACACGGTTCGTCGCGGCCCCACCGCGCATGAAACACCCCGGCCCTCGCGGGTGCGAGGGCCGGGGCTCGTTGCAGACTCGGAATCGGGCGGGGCTCAGCCGGCGATGCGGGCGAGGCCCTTCTTCTTCCGCCGCTTCATCAGGTCGAGGCCGGCGAGGGCAC